>CAZTCD010000004.1:0-85549 GCA_964612065.1 uncultured Bdellovibrionales bacterium
ATTCGGAAGGCGGGGCTTCGGGCAGAGAGTGCAGCTCTCGCTTCAATGCATCCAGATCCAATTTCGGAAGCAAATCCGGGCTCAGATGGAGGCCTCGCCCTGATCTTCGCACCAATTCCGCATTGATCTTCTGCTCCGGATGATTTTCCATCGGCACCACCACGAATTTTTTCCCTGAAGCCAGCATTTCCGAAATGGAACTGAATCCGCCTTGAATGAAAAAATAGCGCGCGCTCGCCAGCTGCTCCGCCTCTATCGGCACCCGCCTCACGATCGGAATACCATTCCTCTCGGCAAAAGCTTCGAGAGAAGAGCTCTGAATTCCTGAGCCGGATAGAATCACGGAGAACTCGTGGGCAAAGTTCCCACTCGATCCCAGATGGCCCAATCCGGCCTTCACCACCAGAGGCACAGGAGTATAGCTTTTGTTTCCTTGCGGGCCGGAAGGGATCACCGGAGCCAGGATCCTGTGTGAAAAAAATCGTTGCGCAAGGAAATCCAGCCGCTCACGCACAAAGAAGGTGGCCTTCTCTCGCCAGGAAAGAGGCAGCGCCATTCGCTTCTGGGAGTCGAGCACGAATCCGGTTTGGCCCAGAAAAAAGATCCGCACTCGGAGAAGCAAGAAGGGGAAGAAGTGATAGTCGGAATCGAGGAGCACGCTATCAGGCCGATCGAGCCGTGCTCTCAAAAAAAGGCGGGCGGAATTGCGCAAATAAGCAAGCACGTAATAGGCGGGCCGGAGCACCTTCGGCCATCGGGAAGGCGAAGAATAAGGGCAGAGTGAAAGCAAGGTGAACTCAATCGGGGATTTCTTCTGGAACTCGCGTAGGTATTCCTCACCCTTACCCCAGGTGGCAACAGTCAAGCGAAGGCCGGATTCAGAGCCAAGCTGCTCGATGATCGCGGCAGCCCTTGAAGCATTGCCCATGCCGAGCCCTCCGCAACACAAGAGCACGGATTTATTGGCACCGCGCTCAGCCATTTCTCTCCCCTACGATCCGAAAGATCGATTGGTACTCCTGCACCCGCTCCTCGCGGAGGGAGTCTGAAAATATGATGCGGGAAAAATCATCTTCCTTGGCCGGATGGCAAAGGAGTTCGGGAAAAGCCGCCAGCTTTTCCGAAAACTCCGCCACAGAAGCAAGATCATCAGAGCGCAGATAACCTGCCCTGCGCCAATCGGCACTGAATGCCAACCTGGCAGCCACGCCTCCGTAATAAGAAGCACGATGGGAGCGGTCGGAGGGCAATCGCAAAGGCAATCTCCATTTCCGCAATATACTCAATGGCCCCGGATAGAGATGAATGTGGCGATGGCCATTCACTGAATTAACGCAAATGCCTGCATGCTCAGCGGCCTCCTTCTGGCTCTCCAGCTCCGCCTTTAAAGGTGGGGAGGGAATCCAGAGGCAATGCCAGGGCAGATAACAGTTCGAATGATCCAGATCGAGGTGAACCGCCACCTTGGTTTTTTCAGCTTTCTGCATCTCGATCAGATCATTCAGGCGGTGAAAAAAATAAGGGCGCTTCACGCATACAGAAACAGTATGCGCCATACCCTGCTCCGCCAGTTCGAGGCACGCCTCATTGATCGAGGGCGACAGGCCCCAATCGTCGGGCGAAAGGCGGTTTGAAATCCATTGAGGCACGATTTACCTTTTCACTCAGGCCTGAAGAAAGCCAATATGGCTTCCATTTCCCCCGGAAAATCCTTCCACTTGAACCACTGATTTTTCGCGGAAGTTGCACAAGAAGAATTCCTTGTTTTTGGCAGAGGTAACCATATAAGCATCCTTGCCCGGGAGATAAAGCAATCCCATGGAGTCAGGCACTTTCAAGAAGTCTTTATACTTGCCATCCTCAAAGCTCCAGCGATGCACATAATCCGAGATCAGTGTTGTAGCTACCAAATCACCTGCCGGGCTGGAAGTTAGATTGATGAATTCATCCAAAAAATACTCTTTGGGAACATGGGCAGGAATCTCCAAAGGCAGCAAAGAATTATCGGGCTGCACGATCACCGCGAACCCGAGATGCCCCTTCACCTCCGCATTGTAAGCCCGCCCCCCAATCGCCACCCGCCCGTCAGGAAGCACATTCATGTGCAAGGCAGTGCCTTTTTCAAAGGGAATATCCAGGGAACGCGCCATTTTCATGGTATCCAGATCGAACTCACATAAGCGGGAGGTATCGCCCACTTCTTTTACAAACGCGTTGATCACCACGAATCTATCGCCAGCGAGCATTCGCATATCATGGGGATAAATGCCTCCTGAACGCACATAGCGAATTACTTTTCCCGTTTCCAGCTCCCGCACACTGAGCTCCCCGTGCCCGGTTTTGTCATTGTGCTCTGAAACTATAACCCGCCCTCGTTTATCGTCCATCAGTGCGTGCCCAAAAAACCGCCGATCCTTCCCGGAATGCAGAAAATGAACGGGGCGGCCCGTGGCTCGATCCGCAATCACTCCATGCCTGCCCCATTTCTGGAAGGAATAGGCCCAGCGCCCTTGTGAATCGAAATCGATCGTGTGGCCATAAAAAGGAATCTCTGCCGTGATCATGTTCTTGCGATCGGAAAGCGCAAGAAATCCTTTTCTGGGTTTCATGTCGTCGGTGAAGCTGTACTTATTCGGATTGGAAAGATCGCGAACCCGGTCGGTGATTCCCACAAAACCATTCAATTCGAGTTCACGAGCAGGCCCCGGCTCTACAGGAGGAAACCGAAACAGCCTGGTTGACCAGAAGCCCAGCCCGGCAACAGCGGCGCCAGCCATAAGGCCGATAAATCCTCTGCGCCCCATTTTACCATCAAGGCTCATAGCATCCCCTTCTGCGTGCGGCTCTCATTTCCCAATTTTGCATCCGCCAGATTTCCGATATCGAACACAAATTCATGGCCTGGAATGTCGCCGGTGCGGATTCTTTGAATCACGGTGCTGCTGGGCCAGGCTATTTTGATTTTTCCTGGGCCGCCTTTGCAACTGAACTCAAAAGAATACTCCAACGGGCCAAGCACATAACTCTTCAGCCTGCCGGCCTCCACCGAAAAAAAGCCGATCCGCGATGGCAGCATTTTTCGCTGAACCTCGTTCTTGCAATCCACTTCCACGCTCATGTCTTTCAACGATTGGGTAAAATCAGGCAGAATCCATTGGCTGGGAACAGAAAGCGGCCTTCCGAGCACAAGCAGATTCAGTTTCATCAGCCCATTTTTACTGGGAGCCACCTTTATCCGCACAGCTGAGGCACAATATCTTTCCTTGCCCAAGCAGTCGTTCCAGCGTGCGATAAATTCTCCGGCTCCCAGCTGTTCTGTTTCGGGCCCCTGCGCTGGATGCCGGGCGTATTTTTCTTCCAACGCAGAAGGGTAATAGCCTAACCCCAGATTATGAAAGTGCTTGGGAAAATCCGAGGATCGAACTCGATATTCGAGCAGGTCTACAGTAGTTACGCTCGCCAAAGGCTTCAGTTCGATTCCGCCCCGGGCGATTTCTGCCTCCATCCTCGGCTCCAAGCCTATTCCCGAAAGTTTCAGATCGGCGGTGCTGGCACCAAATTCTCTCACTGTTACCAAAAAACCATCAGGCTCATTCGAACCGGGAGCTCTCCCTCCTCGGGTTTTCCAGCGGTCGTATTCAAGCCGATAAATCTCACCGAGATCGGTTTCATACTGCACTCCAACCAGGAAAATTCGGCCTCGCGCCACATCCCAGCTCCAGCCAGTACGAGAAATAATGGATTGGCTGATTTTTTTCAGATGCAATGAAACCAAGCTTTGGCCGGGATTTTCAATATTCGTTTTACCGATCAACTGCTGAGTTAAGGGAAGCGCCACCAATCCTGCGATCAAAAGAGCTCTCCACTTTGGAATATTCAATCTGAGAACTAGAGCGAACAGGAGGGGCACTAACGGCAGAATTGCCTGCACCAGCAGAGAAGGAACCTCAAAGACAATTGGCAAGGCTCTATGCCAGGCAAGAGCCAACCACGCGGCCACTACAACCAGCATAAAAAAACTGAATCACTTTCGATCCAAAGAATCCAAACGGGAAAAGACGAGAGCCAAAGCAAGAGAGTTGATCACGGAAAATACCAATCCGTAACGCTGGGCAAGTGAAGTGAATAGATAATAGGAACCAAACGGCAAGAGAACGATCCAGCCCCAAAAGGCAACATTGATCCAGCGATCCAGATCCCCCATATCCGCCGTGCGATATTTCCGCCTCAGATAAACATACCAATACAGGAACGGCACAATAGCCAGAATGTACTGCAAGACTCTTCGCATACTGCGCCAATCAAAAAGATCGCTCACAGGAAGCACCAGGGCCTGGCCGAGCAAATACTGCATCTTGAAATAGAAAGACTCCAACAGAAACACCGGGGCGTTGGCTATGCTTCCTGCGGAAGCAACTTCCTGCCCCACGGGGCCCCGGAGCAGCCCCCAAAGAAAGGGCGCAAGAGCCGGAGCAGCCCCAAATATGCAAAGCAGGAAAAGAGAGGAATAAGACCGAAGGCGAGCCCCCGGCTTGAACTGGGTTTCTACCACGAACGGAAAAAGAAAAAACACAGCCATCTGCATGTGAAACTGAATCGAAATGGTCGTTATGAAAAAGTATAGCCAGTGGAGATAGGCTTTCGCGTATCCTGCCATCTTCGGCTGCTTCCATAGAAGAAAAAGCAAGGCGATAATCAGAGGAGTGAGAAAGCTGGGATTATTGAAAAATCGAAGGGTGCCCAGATAATAACCAGGCCCCAAAAGTGTGCATAGAAAGATGAGAGCGGGCACAAATCCAAGTAGCTTGCGAAACCAGGCAGCAAAGATTCCAAGGCTGATGGCAGAGCTAATGAAGAGAAAATGCCCCAACGCTTCCCAGGTATCAAAAAACCAGAGAACCGCTGCCTTTAAAAAATAATACGCCGGACCAGGCAGGTTTCCCCCACCGGAGAGCTCGGGCCCGTAGAGCACCACATGCCCCGCAAGAATATCCCTGGCTCTTTGGATATCGCGCGACTCGAAAACGTAAAATACAAACAAATCCCAATTGGAATAGAAAAACGGAACCAAAAAAAGAGCCCAAAGAATTACCTCAAAGGTAAACGAACGGCGCACCGATCGTATTGAAGCAAAAAGCTTCCGCCCACAATTGCCCTGCCTTACTATACCCATTCAAGGGTAATTTTAGGCTTTCCAGGCATTATGAGTCACGCAAAAGAAGACCTTCAGATAGCCAAGGACTACTGGAACCAGCGAATTCTTGGGTGGGAAGCAAAGCGATATGGAATTTCGCGCTTGCTCGATCCCTTATCGTGGCCGCTACGGCTCCGCCTCAGGCACGCCAGCAGGCTGCTGTTTTCCTTCCTGGAGAAGGATGCCAGAATTCTTGAGCTAGGATGTGGCTCGGGCGGGCTGGCTGTGGCTTTAATGCCTTCAGCGCAAACCAAACCCTTTTTCTACCATGGAGTGGACATCTCCGACCGAGCGATTTCATCCGCCTCAGAACGGCAACTCGGCACCCGTTTTGTGTTCCAGGCGGGGGATGCCGCAGTCGCGGCCGCTCTTTCCGGCCAGTTTCAAGTAGTTGTTTTTCTCGGACTGGTGGATTGGCTGAATGATAAACAATTGGACTTACTCTTTTCTTCGCTGAATAGCCCCACCCTGGTGTTTTCTTTCTCTGAAAAAAGAGACGGCTTGCTCGCGATCCCCTACGAATGGCATCGGGCCAGAACCGACAGAAACACCAAAGGATATGGGGCGCGCACCTACACAAAAGAAGAGATCTGGCGGCTCGTGGATCGCTGCGGATATATTATCAAGAGCCTGGAAAAAACCGATCCGCTCAGCCCTTCTCGCCTGGTATATGCCACCAGGATACAGTCATGAGCTATTTTGATCTCGTAGCCCCAGCCTATTCCGCATTGTCGCGCTATTCACCTTGGCGCCTGTTGCGGGAAATAGAGGAGAGGAAAATTTTCCGCCCCTTGGAACTCGGCTCTACCAGCAGCCTCCTCGATATAGGCTGTGGCTCAGGCCACTACATGAGAGCGGCGGCCAGAAGAAATCCCCACCTTGAAGTTTTCGGCTGCGAGCCCTCAGCCGCCATGGCAGCCGCCTGCGAGCGTGATGGCTTTCCGGTTTTTCGAGGCCCTATTGAAAGCTACCCCGAGCAAAGAACCTTTGATTTGGTGCTATGTGCCGGAGCGCTGGAATTTTTTGAGGATCCGGAATTATTTTTCCGCAAATGCCGAAGGCTGAATTCTCCCTCAGGAAAACTCGTTGCGTTTTTCCCAGGGAAAAACTGGTGGGGATTTCTCTATCGGATTTTTCATCGAATGCTTGGCAATAAGGTGCTTCTAAGGCCGGGAGAACTTTATAATGAATTGGCAAATCGCTCAGGATTCGTGCTGGTGGATGATTCAGGGCTTTCGGCCACCGGCCAAGTGATGGTTTGGGAACCCCGCTAGAAGCCAGAGGCTCCAGATCCCAAGACCCCTGGAGTACAGATACCGATCGAAAATTCGTGCTTCACTTGTAGGCACCACACGGATGCTGAAGCGCTTTAACAGAAGGCTTCACCTGGGGCGGCAGCTTGAGCACCTCTAAGTTTTGAATGAATTCCATGGGAATCTTGGGATAGGGATCGTCTCCCCAGGGCCACTTTGTGCCAGCTCCAAACGCCATTGATCCCGCCCGGGTATTCAAAGCATAAAAACTGAAGCCCCCACCGGAATTATCGGCATTATACGCTCCATAAATCTTCAAGGCCTTACCAATTTTCTGCAAGTACTCAGGATACTTTGAGAGATCAAAATCGGGCCGCAGGCGCACGCGAGCACCTTCCGGTATGTATTGATTTCCTACAAAAGGCCCATCACTCTCTGTTGCGGGAGCTACCGGGCCGCCCTTTCTATTCATACCGCTCGAAAAAATCAGCGCATGCTTAATCTCACCCGATCCCAGTAACTCATCCGGAAAGATTACTCCCGCGAGATTAGCGAAGCCTGAACCTCGCGTTGAGGCTCCCATGGGATAAACTCCGCTGTCTGCAACATACATCCTATTTGCCCATGACGTGCGCCATACTCCGGAAACCTTGGAGGCTTGCCAGAAGTCATACAGGCATCCGGTGGATGAGTCTAAAATAGTCATATGCCCATCCTGTTTATTATCAGGAATCGCGGCATCGGGAATGGGCACATTACTCAATTGAGTAAAGCCGCTAATCTGAAATTTAACTAACTTTATCGTATACCGAGGTGTTTTCGCGTCAGCCAAAAAGAGAGGAACGGACCACTCTTTCCACGCGATTACGGCGCCGCGCGCTTTGGCGTCGTTCACTAAAGAATTCCTCATTATACCGGAGTTTGGGTCAACAGTGGAATTCGCGGGAATCGGCACGTTGAAAGGAGATGTGGCGTGGAAGAGCGTTGGCGCGGGTTGACTCGGGTCTGGTGTTGGAGATGGAGTTGGAGGAGTGGGTGGTGGACTTGATGCGTCCCCTTCTTTTATCAAAACCACATCGTCCACTTGAAATCCATTGCCCCGCACGGCTCTATCCTGAACGATATAAACCTCCAGGCTGGTTCTCCCTACATCTATGCCGGAGCTCACCGAAATCTGCTGCCAGTAGTCTGCGAGCTTTGTAACAGGGCTGTAAGTGCCTCGAACGGCCTGCTTGCCACCGCGTTGCCTCAAAACAATCTTCACTGGCTTTCCCACGGAGGAAGCGCGATTCGTTCTAACGTAAGCACTGGCGGTATACCTTTTTCCCGCCTCCGGCTTAACTACCGAAGCGGGATTGTCGTCCAGACTGATATAATTCTTCCCTGAATAAAGAACCTGGCAAGAGGCGGGGGCACTTCTGAAGATCTTGGTGTTTCGAGAAACCGGATTTACCCATCCGAAGGTGCCTTTGTTGCAATCGGGATTTTTTATCAAGTTCTGACTTTGCCCCTCAACAGGCACCACTAGAACCAATAAAAAACTCAGCCTTGAGAAAAATCGAATTGGTGGTATCGGAAAGATCTTTCTCATACTTCTCTGCACAGTTTCCCCGTCTTAGGAGTTGCCGAACCATTCCTCACACGATCTTTTACTCAATTCACATTACCAATCGGCATCAAAGCTTCAGGTTCTCTGTGATCTCGGAATCCACATCGATCCGAATGGAACAGGAATACTCGTTCACTGACTTTCCCTTGGCGGATCCAATCAGCTCCACGCACTGGCTGGGAGGAAAGAGTCTGCCGAAAAATCGTACCACGCCCCGGCGCTTATCTCGGTATCGCACGTATTCCTCGGTGGAATAAGGTTGTATCGCATCATACAGCTCTTTCGCTGTGGCTCCGGAGCAAGGAATGCTCACGATCGACCATCTGCGCCCCTCCACGGTAGTCTTCCCGATATTCACGGAATTTTCCTTGATGCGAGAATTGATACAGCCCTTGAAAGCATTCGTGGTGCGCAGATCGCTCTTGCCTTCTTTCGCATCGCTCGCTTTCGCAGCCGAGGCAGGCTCGCGCAGTTCACTAACGGAACCAGAAGTGATGCCGGCCTGGAACCAGATGCCGAGCGCGAAGAAAAATACGGACACCAGGGCAATAAGACTGAATTTTACGTAGGTCATCAGGATGCCTATCGGCAAGGATCAAGGAGCCCTTAAGAGTGAAAGAGGTGCCCCAAGCATGGAATTTCAAAGGAAATTCAGATTAAGGCGGAAGTGATCCAATACACCATAAAGGCCGAGGTATAGGCGATCGCGAACATATAGGCGAACATGATAGCGGGTATTTTCCAGGAATTGGTCTCCCGCCTCGCCACTCCGATCGTGGAAATGCACTGGAGGGAAAACGCAAAGAACACCAGCAGGCTCAGGCAGGTGGCGAGAGTATAGGCCGGGCGGCCGTCGGCCTTTTTCTCGTCGAGCAAGGCCTGGCTCAGCGTGGTGGTATCGTCTTCCACGGCGCCGAGGGAAAACACCGTGCCGATCGTGGCCACGAACACCTCACGTGCGGCCAAAGAGGCGAGCACGCCGATCGTGAGCTTCCAGTCGTAACCGATCGGCTGAAACACCGGCTCGAGCGCCTTGCCAATCCGTCCGGCAAAAGAATTTTCGAGGCGAAGCGAAGCCGCCTGGGCCTCGAGCCTCGCTAACTCTTCGCCCCCTTCCGTTAGAGCGCTCTGAGCTTCGATTTTCTGATGAAGCTCGTCTGCCCCCGGGAAACTCGCTGGAAAGGAAAGCAACGCCCAGAGCAGAACCGCCATCGCGAAGATCACCGTGCCTGCTTTGCGCAGGAACTGCCACACCCGGCTGCCCACATAGCGGAAAAGCTCCGGCCAGTTCGGAGCTCGGTAATGGGGAAGGTGCAGGAAATCCACCAGGTGCCGCCTGCTTCCGAAATCGAGCTTATGAAGCACGAACGCCACGGCGAGCGCCACCACCACGGATAGCGCATACATCCCGAACATCACGAGGCCGGCGAGGCTCAAGGGGCCAAAACGGTGATCGGCCACGAAAGTTCCGATCAGAAGCGTATACACCGGAAGGCGAGCGGAGCAGGTCATGAGAGGCGAAATCATGATCGTGATCAGGCGGGTGCGTTCGCTCTCGATCGTGCGCGTGCTCATGATTCCGGGAACAGCGCAGGCCACGGACGAAAGCATCGGAATGAATACTTTTCCATCGAGCCCGTAGGGCTTCATGAGGCGGTCCACCATATACGCCACGCGCGGCAGATAACCGGAATACTCCAGCAAGCCGATGAGGAAGAAGAGGATCGCGATCTGGGGCACGAACACCAGCACGGATCCCACGCCGGCCAGCACTCCATCCGTGAGGAGGGAAGCCACGAGCTCATGGGTTACTATGGTTTTCACGTTCGCGGAGAGCGCACCGATACCGCCTTCGATCAGATCCGAAAGGGGCGCGGCCCAGGTGAAAATGGACTGAAAGAGCACGAACATCACCGCAAAAAACACCAACGGCCCCAGCACCGGATGCACAAGCACGCTGTCAAAACGGGCATCGCGCAGGCGAAGCATGTTCTCTCTCGGGCCCTGATTCAGCCGGTTGAGCTCCCTGGCCTGAGCTCTCGCGTTCCGGTGGGCCTCAGTGAAGTCGAGGCCTGAAGTTTCCGAGGAAGCGTTATGGGGATTGAAAGCACGGCCCAGGAACTTCTTCAGGCTCTCCACACCCTCCCCCGTTTTCGCGCTCACGGGAAAAAAGGGCAGGCCGGCGAGATCGGTCATTCCTGCAAGATTGAGAATGCGTTTATTGGCGCGCACCTCATCCATCATGTTCACGGCCACGGCGATATCAAAGCCTTGCTTGCGCAGCAGAAGAGGCAGCACCAGTTCCTGCTCCAGGTTGTTGCCGTCGAGCACGAACACCACGCGTGCGCTCTCGCGCTTCTCGGCCAGGTGCTTGAGAGCCACTTCTTCATCGAGAGAATTGGCCTTCAGGGAATAGATGCCGGGCAGATCCGTGATCTCGAAATCCACCTCGCCGCCCTTTACGAGGGCGGTTTTCTTCTCCACCGTGCATCCGGCATAGTTGCCCACTTTCTGATTGGCGGAGGCGAGGCGGTTGAAGAGCGTGCTCTTGCCGGAATTGGGACGCCCGGCGAGGATCACTTCACTCGGGATAGCGGGCGAAATTTCAGGAGCACTCATGCTACCTCCACCTCGATCTTGCGGCAGAGATCACGCCTCAAGGTGAAGAGCTGCTCCCCGATCCGCAGGCTCACCGGCTCCCCCAAGGGAGCCGAATGCACCTTTTCCACGGTTTCTCCCGCATCGAGCCCCAGTTGGAGCAGCACATGCCGCACGTCTTCACCGAAACCGGATAGATCGAGCACACGGAGAGGAGTGCGGAAAGGAGCGTCCCAAAGATTCAAAATTCACCTCAGATAGCGTGTTATCGTTTTTGAGAATCATTGTCAATAAACAGCAAATTCCCCAGCAGATGCTAAGCTTAAGGACATGGAAAAACCCCTTCGCACCGCCTTTACTGATCTCATAGGCTGCCAATACCCGATCATTGCGGGCCCGATGTTTCTCGTGAGCGATGAAAAGCTCGTGGCGGCCGTATCCAATGGCGGAGGAGTGGGCGGCATGCCCAGCCTCAACTGGCGCACCACCGAGGAGTTTCGTGCCGCCGTGCGCCGAGTGAAGAAGCTTACCAAGAAGCCTTTCGCGGTGAACCTGATCGTGAACAAGAGCAATGTGCGGGCCGCCGCCGATCTTAAGGTTTGTGCCGAGGAAGGCGTGCCCCTGGTGATTACTTCCCTGGGATCTCCGAAGTCCACGATTCAAGCGATGCACTCCGTGGGCTCAAAAGTGTTCTGCGATGTAACCACCCTCGACTACGCCAAGAAAGTGGAAGGCCTCGGGGCCGACGGGGTGATCGCGGTATCCGCCGGAGCGGGCGGGCATGCCGGCCCCACCTCTCCTCTCGTGCTCCTCCCTTATTTGAAGCGCCATGTGAAACTTCCCATCGTGGCAGCCGGCGGAGTGGCCACGGGAGAGCAGCTCGCCGCCTGCCTTCTGCTGGGCGCGAGCGCCGTGCAGATCGGCACCCGCTTTATCGCCAGCAAAGAAGCCAAGGTGGACGAAGCCTACAAACAAGCCATCCTGAAAGCCGATCCGGAAGATATCGTACTCACCAAAAAAATCTCAGGCACTCCGGCCGCCGTGATCAAGACCGATTATATCGAAAAGCAGGGGCTCGAGCTCAATCCGCTCG
Organism: uncultured Bdellovibrionales bacterium; assembly: GCA_964612065.1. Lineage (GTDB taxonomy): Bacteria > Bdellovibrionota > UBA1018 > CAIPTA01 > CAIPTA01 > JAKFYM01. The sequence continues at coordinate 11,748 of CAZTCD010000004.1, forward strand.
AAGAGTTTCTGATGAAAAACGGGCTCACCAAGAAATACACCAAGATGGCCCGTTCTCTCTGGGGGGCTTATCTTTTGCAAAGAGCGGCCAAGTCCACCACCTGGAAAGAAGTGTGGAGCGCCGGCCAGGGCGTGGGCCTGATCGACAACATCCTTCCCGCCGCGGACATCATACAGAATCTGGTGGAAGAGTGCCGGGCCGCAAAGGTGCCGGACTAAGGAGGTGCCGATGCGCAAGCTTTCCCAGGCAGGATTCACCTTTACCAATATCGTAATCGTGCTTGCCATCATGGCTGCCGCCGGCACCGCCTACCGAATCCATGAAAACCGCAAGCAACGGGCGGCCTACCTGGCCCAGCTCGAAGCCACCGCCGCAAAAACCCGCGGCATCCTGCAGGCACAGCTGAAAAACAACCAGGGCTGGAAGAACACCCGGGAAGCCATGGAAAACACCCGCATGGCGTGCCTCGTGCAGAAAACCAGCTGCGCCGGCCAGGCCGGGCCGATCGCCGTGAAAGACGGCATGAATCGCCTGATCGTGAACTCCACGCTTCCTTCCACCGGCCTCACCCACGACGGCATGCCTTGCACCGGATTTTCCGAATCCGGGAACGACGACTGCCCTCTTCGATTTGAAGTGAAGTGGGACCCGCTCTGCCGCGACGATTGCATGAATCCGGCGGTTTCCAATATCGATGTAACCCTCAATTTCCGCCCGGGCACGAACATGAAGGTTCTGTTCAGTACCACACCCTACAACTTCCGGGTTTCCCGCGACACCTTCCCTGGCGAGCCCAGAAGCTGTTCGGCCGCCTATGATGCCGGAGCCAGAAACGATGGCCCGACGGCGATTCGTCCCGATCCGGAAGGAAATGTAAACTATGTCTATTGCGACCAGAATACCGATGGAGGCGGATGGACCCTCGTGGCCAATATGTCGAGAAAAGACTTCATCGGCACTCTATCCGCAGAAGAAACCGTCACCCCCGGATCCCACGGCCGACTTTCAAAAGAAAGAATCAGCGCCCTGCTCGCAGCCTCCGAACACCAGAACGAGAATAACATCAGGGTGCTTCTGCCTGATATCGACGGCGGCCTCACCCTCACCATGAGCTCCAACGGCGCCACCGATTCCGCCACCTTCTCCGCCCCCATGCCGGAAGGCAAATGCAAATCGGTATTGGCCAAGCCCAATTTCGCGCAAAAATCCTATACCGAGGGATTCTCGGTGAAATTCCGTGGGCCCGGCGTGGTGGAATTCAACGACACCGCAACCAACAAAGCGGCGGCCGGCCTTTCGATCTGCTTTGGCACGAGGAAATCCGGCGAAAATTGCGGTACGGGCTGCGAATCCGTTTGGCAGGGTGAGATGGAAGGCCTGCGCGGCTCCGTTTGGATCCGCTGATGGCCTACGCGATCGATTTCGGCACCTCCAACTCCCTGCTCGCCGCCGTGGTGGACGGTAAGATCCTGCCTCCCGCCCCCCTCGATCCCTCCGCGCAGGATCCCTCCATCCTGCGCTCCGTGCTTTTCTTCCCCGACGGGGAGCAATGCTACTTCGGCGCGGAAGCCGTGGCCGAGTTCGTACGGCACGATCTCGAGGGCCGCTTCCTTCGCTCCATCAAAAAATTCCTGCCCTCTCCTGCCTTCACCGGCACACAGATCGGCCGGCAGAACAGGCCTCTCGAGCAAATCGTAGGCACCTTCCTCGCTGAAATGAAAAAGCGGGCCGACGCCCACTACGGCAGGAATGAAACCGCCGTGCTCCTCGGACGCCCGGCTCTCTATTCCGCGAACCCCGCGGAAGACCGCCTCGCCCAGGACCGGATGGAGGCGGCCGCCCGCCTTGCCGGCTTCGAGCACATCGCCTTCTGCCCGGAGCCCATCGCCGCTGCGCACGGGTACACCTCCTCGATTGAGGGAGAAAAGATCCTGCTCGTGGGAGATTTCGGCGGCGGCACCAGCGACTTCACCGTGATCCGCATCGGCCCCCGAGCCTTCCGCCCGGAAGACGTGCTCTCCATAGGCGGCGTAAGCACGGCGGGCGACGCCCTCGACGGCGCCCTGATGCGCAAACGAATCTCTTTTCACTTCGGAGCCGGAGTGCAATACCAGGCGCCCTTCGGATCCAATGTGCTCACGATGCCCAAGCATCTGATGGAGAAGATCTGCTCCCCGGCCGATATCGGGCTTCTACGCGAGCGCGACACCATGGAATTTTTCCGCAACGTGCGCAACTGGAGCCTCGGCGAGGACGACAAACGCCGCATGGACCAGCTCTTCTCCCTGATCCGCGACCAGTTCGGATTCGAGCTCTTCGAGGAGATCGAACGCGTGAAACGGGCTCTCTCCGTGGCGGAGGAGGAAAAATTCGAGTTCCGTTACCCCGAAATCGAAATTGAGGAATGCATCAGCCGCCCCCAGTTCAACGAATACGCCGGCGAACCGATCCGCCGCATCCTGGCCTCGCTCGACGAAACCCTGAAGCTTGCGAGCCTCCCGCCGTCCGGAATCGATCTCGTCTTCTCCACAGGAGGCACGGCCAAGGTACCGGCTATACAGGAAGGGCTGCTAAGCCGCTTCGGAAAAGTGAAAGTGCAGCAAGGCGCCCACTTTCACTCCATCGTGCAGGGTTTGGCGAAGATCGCGGCAGGTATTTAGAGCTTCAGCCCGTGAAACCCGTCCATCCGGCGGGGAACGCAGCTGCCTTCGGGGTATTCCATTTCCACGGAAGCCCCGTTTTTCCCGTCCACATCAAAGCTCAGCCTCACGGAGTGCGATTTCAGATGCCCCGCGATCCCGCGCTCTTCCTTGGCGCTGGAGTAAAGCGCGAAAGGCGCGATCTTTGCCCCGCCTTCCCCGTCCTGCACTTCACCGGAGTGAAAGCACTGTATCACCATCTCGTCGAGCTTTTTGCAGTTCTTGAGCGGCCAGCGGAAGGTCATGTCGTCTTTCATCTTGCGCACCATCGAGGCCCGCTCGGCGAGCACGGGAAGATCATTGGGAGTGAACACACCCACGATCGCGGGCGCGTAACCTGTGCCATTATGGTGGATCACTCTTGCCTTCACAAATTCCCCTTCTGTCCAAACCACAAACGAAGTGGTGGGAAAATCCGTTACGCAGGTGAGCACGATTGGCTCTTCCCCGGCGAAGGAAATCAGCGGAGAAATACAGAAAGAAGACAACAGCACAGATACCAAGAAGCGAGAAAGTTTCACGGGCTCTCCATTTCCAGGGCAGGTTTAAGGTTCAACGGACTACTTACACAGTGGGCACGGAATCCAGCTGCAATCGTTCTCGCAGCGCGGATGCAAAGCCAGCACTTGTATAAACTCGAACTTTTTGCAGAGGCTGAAAGAAAGAAAGCAAACGGCGGTATTCGAATCCCTTCAAATAGACAATCTCTCCCGCCGCCTCTCCTTCCGCGCGAGCGAGGGCGGCTAGGTGGATATTGTCCAGCTCCCCGAGGCAAACGGGATCCTTCACCGAGCGAAGGAAAACAAAGTTCTGCCAGATGTCTTTCCCAAACACATACACCGCCACCAGAGATCCGAAATCAAAGGCCTGAGCCAGCATGGATTCGGAGCTCACCAGCGGATGAGGAAGATGCCGGGCCAGCTCGAAAAGCGCCACTCCGGCAAAGGCCGCGAGCGCGAGTTTCCCCAGGCGCACCTTCTCGAGCGAAGGTATCGTGATCTGGCCGGCGGTATTGTTCAAAATGCGCCGCGAACTGAACGCCATCCAGTAGAACAAAACGGAAAAAAGCGCGAAGAACGAAAGAAAGAGCCCATAACGGGTGAAGGCGCTCGAATGATCCAGCTTCAAGTTCAGCTTGAATTGCAGCAAAAGATCGAGCGAATGCATGAGCGAGGTAAACTGCCAGGCCAACGACCAGGCGAAGAATCCCTGCATCAGGGGCGAAAGCTCGAAAGAAAGCATACGCCCGGCCTTTTCCACCGTGATGGCCCTCTTGCGGCTGATCCACAGATAGAAAAGCCCTACCAACAAAAGCGAGAGCAGGACCGGGGTAACCCGATCCATCAGGCCAGCGGAAGCCACCTCCGCCTTGGAAAGAAGCCAATAGCGCACGGATTCCCAAAGGCGCGCGATGGCTCCCGCCAGGAGGATCAGCCCGAAACCGTTCCCCAGCCCATAAGGAGTAAGGAGCGTGGCCAGCATAAAGAGAAGCGCGAAGCCGCTCACGAAAAAAGCTCCGCTGCCCAGCGAGCTCGCCAAGGTTCCGTCCATCAACCCGGTGGTGCCGGAGGAGATTCCCTGCATCTGCCGCACGATAAAGGTGGCCGTAACGAGGGCCAGGAAGATCGTGAACCCCAGAGACATCAGATTCAGCCGCGACCGGCCGGCCCACCCTTCTTTGCGCCAGCGGGATAATGGCGGAAGAAAAAAGGACAGCACTTCCACCAGGAAAAAGCCGGAGAGGGCCGGCCCCAGGCCAAGCACAAAAGGACCGAAACCTGACGCCCGTTCGGAGGTGAAAAAACCGTTCTCGTAGATCGCCTGCATCGCTTCCGCAGACAGAAAAGGATTAGGTAGCCGCGCGGCCATCCAGTAGGCCACCATGGCAGCCAGCGTGAGAGCGAGCGATCGATAGGCGGTGGTCATCGGTGGCTTCCTCCTATGGATTCCATTCTGTAGGCACAAAAACCAAAGAGCCAGCCCGATTTCTCGGCCTGGCTCTTTTGGTTTCAAAGCTTCAATTGAATTAGCTGAGGTGCTTGTTCACGAGCTTGGTCATTTCGAACATGTTCACGGTCTTCTTGCCGCCGAACACAGGCTTCAGTTTGTCGTCGCTGTGGATATTGCGACGCTGAACTTTGTCCTGAAGGCCGTTCTTCTTGATGTAAGCCCAAAGCTTCTTGGTAACTTCCGTGCGGGGAAGGGCTTTAGCGCCTACCACAGCAGCGAGAGCAGAGCTAGGGGTAAGAGGCTTCATGAAGGCAGCGTTAGGCTTGCGCTTCGAAGCGGTCTTCTTGGTCTTAGCCTTTGCGGGTTTCTTCGCTTTTGCGGTTTTCTTCTTAGTGGTCTTCTTTGCCATTGATTGAGTTCTCCTTGTGAAAGTTAGTGTTACAGAATTTTTCCCCTTTGCAACGGCGATTTTCAAAATTTGTTCGATTTTCCCTGGGAGAAACCGGCCCGGAGCCTGTTTTTCCATAGGGGAAATCGCCTTTTTCATAGGGAAAAACGTACCACCTGCAGCCCTTATGGGGGATTTTCATAGGTAAAGCAAGAAAGAACCAGGGTTGGCAAAGAGCCCTTCGCCCTTATCTTCCTGGGGGATATGCCCGGTGAGGCGGCAGTACTCGAGGGCCTTTTCCTTTACTTTGCCCGTCCCTCTCCCGTGAATGATGCGAACCCGGTCGTGCCCATCCGCCTCGGCGCTGCGCAGGAAGCGGTCCATCCGGTCGAACACCTCGTCTACCAAGGCGCCATGAAGATCCAGGCTGGGAATCTGAGAGGAGAAGGGGGCTTTTCGCTTAGGTGAGGCCATAGAGAGACCTTTTCCTCCATAGGGAAAAGAGTATCACCCTCCCTGGGGCCACCCAAGCCTCAAGAACTATAGAGGAGAAGAAAGAAGCCAGAGAGGAAGAGCCCCAGGGCGCTGAGGAGATAGGGGCTCGGCCTCTTTCGGAGGAGCGCCCATTCCCATAGGGAAGCGGCGATAGGGTTGAAGCTCCCCACCCCCGCCAGCCCTCCGATATGACCGATCTTGAGAGCGGTGAGCCATAGGGATAGGGAGAGAAAACTCCCCATGAACGAGGCAAAAACCGCCATGGAACGATCCGGCCAGCGCAGCTGGAAGAAACGGGTGAACACCCTCTCCCGCATCACATAGCCCCAGATCAGGAGCGGGATCACCGAACCGATACAGCGGATGAGGTTGGAGGTAAAGGCCGTGGTGCCGGGCGACAAGTCAAAACCCTGACGACTCAGCACGATCCCCACATTGTCGAGCGCGACCCCGATCAGAGCGAAGAGAATGCCCTTCCACTCCCAATGCCCCTCCGCCCTGAACTTCTCGAAGCTGATCGTCCACACACAGGCCATCATCAGCAGGATCGCCAATCCCTGCCCGAGATTGAGCCTCTGCCCGAATACCAGGAATCCCCCTATGGTGAGAAAGAGGGGAGAAAAGGAAAACACCAGCAGGGTACGGGCTGAACCGAGGCGTTGGTAGGCACGGAAGAGGAAGTAATCGCCAATGCCCAGGCCCAGCAGGCCGCTGAGGAAGAAATACACCCCCGCCCGGGTGGCGAAGAGACCCTCGAGCGGCTCCCTCCCGAACACCACGGAAACAACCGTGGCCAGCAGGAAAGCCACCAGAGCCGTGAGGTTCTTCATCAGATTCATCCAGAGCGAAGAATGGCTCACCGAAAAACGGGCAAAGATCACCGAGGCGCCGGAGAAGAGGATGGCGGAGGTGAGGGCGAGAAAATACGCGCCGTGTTGGGCTGTGAACATGGGAACGGAGATTAGCATGTTTCCTTACGGCTTCCACTCACCCGTTCGAAGCTCCCTTCGGAATTATACCGCCTATTTGTATCCTTATCCGGTAACCTTCCCCGTCGGTAGCAAGGCCTAACGCCCCGGCAGAAAGACACCGATAAGCTCCTACGGTTAAGTTCTGGAACCCACCAGACACTACCTTTAATGGAGACCACCATGAAAATCCTAAGCGCGATCCTGTTCGCCATCCTAGCCGTAACGTTCACCCCCGCCGCCCAAGCCAGAAACTGCAATACCTGCCGGGCCATGAGCTGCTCTTGCGGGATTTGCTCCATGTGTAAGGAAGGGGACGCACGAAAGGCCTGCGAACGCCGGCATGAGGAGTGCTCGGCAGACCGTCAAGATAAGGAAAAAGGCGATTCCAGCGATTCGCACGCCGATGAGGGCGATGAAGACAGCTCCGACAATGACTAAGGAGTGCCTTTACCGGGGGAATCCAGCCAATCGCTTCATTCCCTCGGCCACCTCTTCGTCCCGGGCGTAAACCCCGGGCGAGAGACGCACCAGATTCACCCCTTGCACCACAGGGAGCGCCAGCTGCACCGCGGCCTCTTGATAAATCCGGGTGGCTAGAGCGGCGCTCTCCCCCTCCCCCCAGCGGCCCGGCCGCTTGTAGCACACCAAAGGTCCCAGCAGATCCGGATCCTCAGGGCTCAACCTCTCCCACCCCAAGGCTTCCGCTTCCCGGCTCGCCAGCCCCAACAAGCCCCTCTGCCGGGCACGGATTTTCTCCTCTCCGTGCTTTTCCCAGAAGGATAGCGTTTCCCCAAGAGCCAGGAAGGGAATACGATCGATCGTGCCGGGGAAAAACCTCCGGCAGGTTTCCACCCGCCCCTCTCCAAACCCCTGATAGAAAGAAGGCGGCCGCTCCGACGCCCAGCCCCCGAACTTCCATACCAGCTTTTCCTCCCAGCGCGGATGCACCCATCCAAAGGCCGTGCCCTCCGGGCCGAGAAACCATTTGTGAAAGTTCCCGGCATAGAAATCCGCGCCCCCCAGGGCTTTCAGGTTCACCGGCAGAGCCCCCACGGCATGGGCGCCGTCGATCACGGTGATCACGCCCTGAGCCCTGGCCTGCTCGGCGATTTTGGCCACGGGAAGCACGGCTCCCGTGCCCGTAGCCACATGACTGATCAGAAGAAGGCGGGTATCCGGGCCAATACTCTGCATAACGGCCTCCAGAAGCTCGGACTCCGTCCATGCCGTCTTTAACGGAAGGGCCGCATGACGCAGACCGTGGCCATTCACCTTCGCCCACTGCCTTACCGCCCCCAAAATTCCCCCATACTCCCAGCCAGTGGCCACCGCCTCGCCCATCGGCAATGCGGGAAGAGCAAAGAGAAAATCATTAAAGGCCGCCGTAACGTTCGAGCGGAGAAAAAGATCATGTGGATCCGCCCCGAGAAAGCCGGAAAGCCTCTTCTGCACCTCCCAGAGGCGGTCGTAGCCCACGAACATCGCCTTGGTGGGATTTCGCTCGGACTCCATCCGTTCGCGCTCCATGAATCGCAGCACTTCCAGAGGCACTCTGGTGCGAGTTCCTGCGTTCAGATGGGCAAAGGACGGATCAGCAACGAAATGAGAGGAGAAATCCATGGAGCGATTGTAAGGCCCAAACTCCCTCCGGGCCAGCATCGAGAACTAGTAGAATTCCAGGATCACTTTTCCCGGATAACCCGGCTCGCCGGCCTTGCCCCTCTCGCTATGGTCGGCACCACCGGGCTTGCTGCCACTGCCGGGCTGGGCCTGGAAGTTGTCCAGGAAGCGATAGAAGCTGGAACCGCCGCCACCGGAGCCGGAGTCGCCCCCGGAAAGGGTCGCGTCGGAACCGCTGCCGCCGCCGCCGCCAAAGTAACCGCCGCCCGCGCCGCCGCCGCCCGCGGCATCACCCATGGCATTTCCGCCCTGGCCGCCCAGCATAAACACACCGGAGCCGCCGTTTCCGATCCCGGGGCCCGGAGCTTTGTCGGTGGCGCCATTGGCTCCGCCGCCCTTGAGCACTCCGCCCTCTCCCCCTCGTGAACCCGAACCGGAACCGCCGCCTCCACCGGCCGCGATCGCAATGGCTTTATCGGCATCGATAGGCAGATCGGTAGGCCCGTATTTGGAGCGGTCCACCAGGAACACTCCGGAGAAGCCGCCTCCTCCACCGCCGGCCGCGCCCGTTTCCGAATTTCCTCCAGCACCTCCGCCTCCAAAAGCGGAGTCGCTGCCGCCCTTGGGACCCACGGCATTCCTGCCCTCGGCCCCCACGAGCACAATTACGTCAAACTTGGATACGTCCACGGTGCCTTGGGTGAACACGTAGGCAGCAGGGCCCCCGCGCCCGCCCACCTGGCTTCCTTCCTGATTGGCGCCGCCGTAACCTCCGCCGGCACCCCATACGTATACCTTCAATATGGGGCAGCCTTTTCTACCCTCGATCCGGGTGAGCCCGGGCTTATCCAGCACCCGACGGGTGGTCTGAGGGCAGCTGGGTTTGTTTGCGTTGTCCGAATTAGGATCCCCATTCGGCCACACCACGAAATCCTTCTCGCTACCCTCTTCGCTTTTCTCCGCCTTGCTCACGCCAAATCCGGCGGCGGCATTGTTCGCGGTAACACCGCCGGAAAAGAGGCCCACATTGGCGTCCACCGGTCTGGCCTGTTCCGCCTGCGCCTGCTCAGCGGGATTGCGAATGGGTGTGCCTCCTGCCGCCGCCGTAGCAGCTTCCGCACCGGCGGAGGGTGGAGGCGCGCTGGCTCCCGAAGCATTGTTTTTCTGCGCCGAAGGCGGAGGCTGGGAGCTGCCCGCGTAAGACTTAAAGCTGCTCTCTCCCGAGCCGAGGCCGGAGAGCGAGGATTCAGAAGTGGAAGCGGAAGACCGCTTTGGCTCCTCTGCCGCTGCAACCGGAGGATCTTTCCGGCCATCTGCGGTGGTAAGCGTGCTCGTGATCGGATCGGGCATCACGATCCCGTTGTTCTTGTTTCCGTAGACAAATTCCTCGCCTTGGTCCTGCGATCCGGCGGCCTTGTTCGACGTGCCGCCGTAAGCGATTTCGGCGGCGACTTCTCCCGCGCGCAAGCGATCCGCCGTGCGGGCGTCAATCGTGACCGCGGGCCGCTGGTCCGGAGGCTTCAGAGCAAAGTACACCCGGCCATCGCCATAGGAATAGTCGCCTTCCTCTTTCTGCTGCTCGATTTTGGTAAGGCTCCAGCCCGGGGCGCTGGCAAGTTCCTCCGCCCACGCCAAAGGCGCCGCCAATAAAACCGCGAGCGAGAGCAGTAAATGTCTCAACGGATTCCCCCGAGGCCGTTATCGGCCAAAACGGAAAATTCATTCACCGCGGAAACTCCACACCGTGTCTTCGGGGATACAGGGGAACTATCAGCGGGGGCTTCCCGGGCGCAGGTCCACGCAACGCCCACCCCTGGCCTTCAAGGCCGGCAAACCGATAGTGCCGGGAGGCACAGCAATCACCCCGGATCGATAGCGCTCTTCCTTGGTCCAACGCGGCCCCCCGCCTTCATCAAGAGGATTGAACAAACTTCTTTCGATATTTTCCCTCGAGGTGAGCTTTTTCATACTATGGGCTTCGATCACCTGGCCGTAAAAGCCGGGGAATACGTGATAGCCGGAATGGGCCGTGCCCAGAAAAAAGGGCACCTTTCGGAAGGCCGAGGGCACGCGGATTCCAAAATTCACGAGGAGATTCTTGTCGTCCACGGGAATCGGGCTCTCGGAACCCACTTCATAGTGATCGGAACAGAGCACTCCGCCTCTTTCCTTTCCCGGCCTCAGCTTGCCATCGGGCTCACAGAACCCGCTCCATCGCTCGGCATGGGCCCCCCAGATCGGATTCCAGGTGGGCATTGGATCTCCAGGGTTTTTCGGCTTCAGCGGTGCGATCACCTTGTCTTCCCTGTCCCACTCTTCGTTCATGGAGGTATCCGGATTGAAGTAGAGAATATGCCATCCGAGATCCGCGAGGGCTTTCTGCAGCACGGCCCCGCTCACTCCCTCGCTCTTCACCAGGCGGTCGATCTTGGCCCAGGTGGCATCGAGTTTTCCCGCCTCGAATCCCGCCTGCAGGCAGCGCCGGGCCATATCGATGCAGGAAATATTCTGGAGGTAGGGCTTCAGGTTCGGACGGAGCTTGGGAAAGCCGCTATCCGTTTCCCCCAGGTAAAGCTCGTCTTTGGCGCGGTCCACGATCTTCAGCTCTTTCACCTTGGCTTTGAAGGCGGCAAGAAAACGGGGATCGTATTTCTGGACTAGTTGCTCGAGCTCCTTGAGGCCTTTCGCCTTCTCCATCGCCACCCGCTCCGCCGGGCGGAAACGGGAAAGAAAATCCGGCCACACAGCCAGAAGAATCACCTTGCGGCGAAGATCATCGGTTTTCAGGCTCTCGTTCCGGTTACCGTAATACTTCGAATAGCCGTTCGCCCGGAAAAACTGCACGTGGGTGTCCCAATAGGACTGCAGGCATTTGGAGGCCGCCTCGGATACGATCCTGCTCTTGGCCCGCATCTGGGAAACTTCCGCTTCGCTGAAACAGAGATCCGTGCTTCTGGCGTGGGAGCCTGGGGAAAAAAGCGTTAGAAATAGAGACAATAGAAGCATGCTCCACTGATCGGACATCGCCTGTGCGCACTTGAAAGAATAGGACATTTTTTTCACCTGTTAACGGAGGCGAAAGGCACCCGCCTTGCACCTCCGGCCTGCAGGAGGGGGAAATGCCACAGCTCGATCCCGTGGAATGGGGAATCCTGACCACCCTGGGCTTTTTCGCCGCGGTCACCCTTTGGATGATTTTTTGGCCCCGCGCACACTATGAAAGCAGAGATCCCTTCCGGAGAGGCGAGGATTTCTGGACCCCCTTCCGCCGCCACAAAGGGCGGAAATTTTCACGAGGCCCCCGCCTCTTTTCTCCCCCCACCCCCACGGAACGCGGCCTAGAGGAAGCGGTAGCCGCCCGCCTCCGCCTGGCCCCGAGCCTGGAATGGAGGGACATTCTGGTCCGAGCCCAAGGCGAGGACATCTTCCTGCAGGGACATGTGCCCAGCGTAGAGGAAAAAGAACTCGCGAGGATTCTGTCTTTGAGCGTGGAGGGAGTGCGGGCGGTTCACAACGAGCTTGCAGTGCAGGACGCACCGGACTGGGTACATAGAGCCTCCTAAGCCCCAAACTTTTTTAACCGTAGACTCCCCGATTCAAGACCTAGCGCAAGCACTTGTCTGCGCTCAAGCCCCACAGCGCACAGGCCTCCATCAGGCTTTCGTGGAAAGCGAGCTTCGCCTGCGAATAGCTGAGCACCGAGCGGATCCGGCGATCCTGCTCGAGAAAAAGATCGTTCGTGGACAGGCGTCCCAGCTGAAAGCTGCGAAGCATATCGCGATAAAGGCGTTCCGCCTTGTCCTGGATCAACCTCGCTTCTTTGATGCTCTCAAAGCTCAGCTTGATCTTCTTTTTCAGAAAATCCCGGCGAAGTGCCTCTTCCCGCTCCGCAGTGGCCGCTGCGGCATCGGCCGCCACAAAAGAGGCAAACGCCTGGGAGGAGGCAGAGGCCGTTTCATAGCGGCTCCAGATCGGAAAGCTCAGCTCGAGCGCCCCGGTCCAGGTGCCGGTGTTCGGGCTGCGGAGAGGAAGCTCTTTATAACTGAGAGAGAAATCAAGCGCCGGCAGATGCTGCAGCTTCGAGCTCCGATAGGAATACTCCAGGCCTCCTGCCTTCGCGCGCAGCCGCCTGGCGGCGAAGCTACCCTCTCCCTCGGAAAGCGCCAGGCTCTGGGCCTCTGTGAGGGGCCAATCGCTGGTGCGGAGCTCATCCACAAAAAATGCCTTCCAGGCGGCCTCGTTCTGATCAAGCTCCACTTCGGCGCTTCTGGCCAGATTGGCCTGCTGGGCCAGATCCACCTCCAGCTTGGTTACGTCCTGCAGGGGGATCTTCCCCTGCCGGTAGCGATCGCGGCCGATGCGCATCGTTTCCTGCTTCAGTTTCAGAAGCTCGTCCTGGGCCCGCTTGGCGTCTCGAAGGTACAGGCGGTTAAAGATCACTTTCGCGCCGTCGAGCTCCGTTTGCAGCTCCCGGGATTGCACCTGATAAGCCTGGGCTTTCTCGGTTCCCTGAGCCGCTTTCCAGGCCTGGAGATCAGAAAACCCGCGGAAGAGGTTCCAGTTGGCGCTCAGGCTCCAGTAGTCGTAGATGCTCTTCGATTTTCCGGTGAGATCGCTGGAAGCGCGAATTTCCGTTTTGCCGATACCGGCGGAAAGAGAAGGCGTGAATTGCATCAGGCGGGAGAAGCGGGAGCTCCCGTCGGCATCCAGCTGCGCCCGATCGGCTTTCAGGAGAAGGCTTTTCTGCTTGAAGAGCTCAAGATCCTGAAGAAAGGGCTGCTTGGCGGCCTGGGCGGGAGTGGCGGCAAAGAGAATCGCCAGAATCAAGGGTCTCATGAGCTCACCTCCGGCGCTCCGGCTGTGACCGCCACCGCGGCCTGCGAATCATAACCGCTGCGCCAGGCAGCCGACTTTTCCTGCTTCCAGCGAAGGTACTGGTACTGCAGCGCCGGCACGAGGAAGATCGTGAGGCTCATCGAAAGCCACAAACCGCCGCAAACCGAGATGCCGAGGGGCTGCAGGGTTTTTCCTCCTTCGCCATGGCCCAAGGCGATCGGGAACATGCCCAGCACGGTGGTCATTGAGGTCATCAGGATAGGGCGTAGGCGCGCCCGGGAAGCGGAAAGCACGGCTTCGAGAGCGCCCATACCGCTATCGTGCTGCTTCTTGATGAAATCCACGAGAATGATGGAATTGGCCACGGCGATGCCGTTCAGGAGAATGGTGCCGAGACCGGAGTTCAGCGAGAGCGTGGAGCCGAAAACGAAGAGGGAAACGATCACCCCGATGATGCCAAGGGGAATCGCCACGAGCACCAGCAGCGAATGCACGATATCGCCGAGCTGGAGCACCATGGTGAGGAAGATCAGGGCGATCGAGATCAGCACCGCCCACTTCAGCTGCTCAAGAGCATCGGTGAGCACTTTATCGCCCTGGCCTTCGATCACCAGAGGGTTATCGAGGCGGCGGGCGGGATCCGGATCCGCGGCCAGTTTCTCTCTATAGCTCGCGATCGCGTTCCGGGCCTTCTCCAGGCGCTCCGGAGCCAGCTTGCTGTTCACCTTCTTGAGCTTGCCTTCGAGCAGGCTCATCGATTGCTGGTTCTCCCGGTAGATCGGAGGTTCCTTTTCCTGGATCGTAACCCTGGCCAGCGCCCCTACCGGAATCAACCGGTTATCAAAGCCGATAGGGAGCGAGGAGATCGCCTCCACGCTCCGGCTCCGCTCTTCGGGCATGCGCAGGTAAATCGGCAGAGCCGCGTTGCGGTCGTAGATCCGGTCCACGAAAACGCCATCGGTGGCCACGCGCAGGAAGTGGGAGAGATCGTGCCGGGAGAGCACCTCGGGCTGGGAGGTGAGGTTCAGGAGGGGGAGCACGATCAGGCCCTTTTGCACGTCGGTGGAGGGGCTGGCGTTCACGTTGTCGTATACGGTGGGATCCGAGAGGATCTCGCGCACGTCGTACGCCACCTGCTGGCGGCGCCGGGCCGATCCGCCGGTCACCTCGATACGATAGTCCACCGCCTCCGGAATCCTGAGTTCCGAAGGGCTCCAGCTCACCACGTAATAGAACTTGGTAGGGGTGTTTTTATAAAGCTCTTCGCCTTTCTGGATCAGGGCCTCCACCCTGCCCCGGTCGCGCAGCTTCACCATCACGTTGCCGCTCGAGCTTCCGTTGATCTGGGTGAAGGTGTAAAGCACATCGTCGCCGAAATTCTTCACTACATCGGCTTCCAGCACCTCCACCTCGGAATCCATCTGCTTGATCGTGGTGAAAGTGGGGGAATTCACTCCCACGATCAGCCAATCGCTCTCGGGCTTTCCGATCACTTCCTTCTTGAGGTTGGGCACCACGAGAAGCACGAGCAAAGGCAAAGCCACGGCCACGGAAGCAAGAGCGATCCCCTGGGCCAGGCCGGAATTCAGGAAGCGCCTGAGCAGGTGGGCATAAGCGTTTTCGATCCGGCGGAGAAAAGGCTCGAAGCGCCCGTCCCCATGCTGCATTTCCCCTTTCCTCAGGAGGTGAAGACGGATGGTGGGCACGAGCACCAGCGCCACGATGGCGGCGAGGCCGTGAGAGAAAAGCACGGCTTTCGCCAGATCCCCAAGCAGGGAGTTCGTTAGCCCCCGGGTGAACACGAGAGGGAGGAAAACCACGAGAGACGCAAGCGTGGAGGCGATGATCGGCAGCTGCACCTCCCGCACTGCCCCTACCACGATTTTCGCTTTTTCCTCATAGGGAAGGCCCTTGGGCTTGCCCTCGAAATGGCGGAAAATATTCTCCAGCACCACCACCGAGGCATCCACGTTCATCCCGGCGGAAAGCGCAAGGCCTCCCAGCGAGATGAGATTCAGGTTCATGCCGGTGAGACGCATCAGGATGAAGGCCAGCAGAAGCGAGAGCGGGATCTCGATCGATGCGGTAACCACGTTCCGGAAAGAGCCTATGAAAAAGAACAGCACGAGCACGGCGAGGAAGGCCGCGATGCCCACTTCCCTCAACACTCCATTGATGGAACGATTGATGGTCTCGGAAGGATTCACGAGCACGTTGAATTTGATGTCGGAAGGCCATTGCGAGGAGGTGGCGCTGAGCTGGGCCATGATGTCGTCGGCCATGCGCTTCACGTTCCCGCCCTCTTTGGGCATCGAGAAGAGGATCAGGCTCTCCACGCCCGAGGTGCGGAACTTCTGGGCGCTCTCCTGGGTAACCACCACCTCGATCTCCGCCACGTCTTTGAGGAGCACGGGATCCTGCCCCACCGGGCTCACGCGGATCAGGGAAAGCTGGTCCACGGAGGCGGCTTTTTTGGGCAGCTGGATCTGGTATTCCTTTTCCCCGAGGCGCAGCGTTCCGCCGCCGAAAGCGAAAATGGAATCGGAAATCGCGTTTTCCACCTGCCGGGTGGTGAGCCGGTTCTGCGCGAGGCGCTCCGGGCTCAGGCGCACGGTGATCTCTTTTTGGTTCGGGTTCCAGAGGCCGAAGGAGCCGGCATCGGGGATCTTGGAAGCCAGAGGAGTGATCAACGGTTCCAAGGTCTGGTAGACATCGTCGAGCGAGCGCATCGGGCTGTAGAAGCTCACGAAGAAGGCGCCGCCGCCTTCGTTCCAGGTGTAAACCTCGAGGCTGTTGCGGATGGCGTCTTCGTAACGGGCGAGCTTGGAACGGGCCGCGTTCTCCACGGCTTTCACGGCCTCGTCAGGATTGGCTCCCCAATCGAAGGTAACTTTATAGCGCACCTGTTTATCGCGGTAGCTGGAGGTGATTTTGTCCACCGGCACTCCATCGGCTTTCGCTCCCTGGAGGAGAGGCTCGAGCTCCCGGCCCACGGAATCAAAAAACTGCTGCGAGCTGTAAGAGCCGTAATTCACGCTCACGCTCACCGTGGGCTGATTGCTCATCGGAAAAAGCGAAATGGAAAGATTCAGGCCGGAGATCACCCCCCAGATGGCGAGCGCGCCGAGGAGGAGATACACTCTCAGAGGACGGCTATAGAGACCCTGCATGATCAGTTCGCCTTGGATCCGGAGTCCACTTCCACGGATTCACCGTCGCTCAGCTTCCGGTTGGCTCTCACGATCACTTTCGCTCCGGCCTCAAGGCCGCTCTTCACTACGAGCAGGCTCTCCTTCTGCTCCCCGAGCTCGATCTGCTTGCGCTGCACCAGGCCCTGTCCGTCGAGGATTTTCACCGTGGGCTTCCCATCGTTATATCCGAGGGCCGATTCCGGGATCAGCAGCACCTTGCCGCGGCTCATTTCGAAAAGGGCGTGGCCCACCATCCCGATAGAGGGCAGATCGGCCTCTTTGCCTTTTTCCGAAACGAACTCCAGCTCGGCCGAGGCCGTGCCCGTGCGAGGGTCCACGAGAGGGCTGATTCCGGTTAATTTGATGGGGCTGCCGCTTTCCTGGTCGAGATGTTTTTTGAACACGCCCTTGGATCCTGGCTGCACAAGGCCGAGCTCGCTGCCGGGAATCTCCGCCGAAAGCTTCAGCTCCTTGGGGTTCATCACCACGAACAGCTTGTCGCCGCGGGAAACACGGCTCATCAAGGCGGGCAGCAGCTGGCTCACCACTCCCGCTACAGGGGAGCGAACGGGAACCTTGGCGTAGGTGAAGGCCGGATCCTTGTTTTCGATGAAGAGCACCACATCGCCCGCCTTCACTTTTGAGCCGAGAGGCTTGGCGATCTTGGTCACGAAGCCTTCGGCCTCGGCGGTCACGAGGCTCGAAACTTTGGCTTCCACCTTTACCGGCACCAGGAGGCGCCGGGTGTCGTCACTAGGCTGGATCTCTTTCACGATCACTTTGGCTTTGTCCCGAGCCGGGGAAGCCGGCGCGGCGCTCGAATGCGCCTGGTTCACGGCCAAAATAAGGCCGGAGAGAGCCAGGGTGAGGGCAACTATCACGGGAATGGGCACGGGAATGGGCACGGGCAGGGATCGTAGTTTCACTTTGCGCTCCAAGGAGATCTGACTAGCAGGATTCTTTGCGGCGCAATATATCGGCTGGGCCCAGGGAATTCAACCCTGGAGGACTTGAAAAGAGCTTTAGAAAGCGGCTGTAATTGCTTGAAATTAAATGTTTTTCATAAACAGCCGGAAAGAGCTCTAGACCAATTCCAAGGGGCAATGGATAGACCAGAGAATCGCTGCCACCACGGGCAAATCCCCATTCCACTGCGCCCCTTGAAAATCATAGCGAGGCATCCACCCGGAGGAGGAGCGGATCGTGGCGGAAACGGCCGCGCCGTCGTGCACTTCCCAGCCTTGCGGCAACCTTCGAACCCGAAAGCTACCTCCTTGAAAGAGAAAGTTCAGCTCCAGGATGCCGCCCTTCCCGCTTCTATGGATCTCCAATAATACCTCGGATGAGCCCGCCCGGAGCAGCTTCACCGATGAGTCTCTTTCGCCCAAAGGATCTGCCGCTCGATAAGGGAACGTGAGCTCGTAACGATCCTCTCCCAGGCTCAGAGAAGCATTTCCAAACCGGAAGAGATAATGCCTCAGATAGGGAACCTTCAGGGCCCCCACAACCTGATCTCCGCGCTGAACGGACCAATGCAAAAAATCTGATTTTAAAGATATCTCGGGCGTCACGGGCTCCTCAAAGCGAGAACAAACGGTTCCACTGCTTCATCAAGGTGCGGTTCCTCGGCACCTGTTTGCCAGCGGCTTTCAAACGCCGGATCTCTTCCTCCATCGGCTCAGCCATAAGCTCCGTTTCCATCCGCATCACGGATTCCTGCGTTTCCGGCACGAAGTAAATCTTGCCCTTCCCCGTGGTTTCCACGATTCCGGGCACCCCGTTAGGCTGCTGCCTCACCTGCCGGCTCTTTCGAAGCTGGATGCCCAGCACGGCGATCTTCCTTCCCTTGACCTCAGCCCATCCGAGAAATTCGCAGCTATAATCGAGCTTCGCTCCCTGCTCCGAGAGCGAGAACTCCCATTTATCCCCGAGTTTTCGCTTTTCGAACCCTTCGAGGCATCCTCCCGTGGAAGTCACGCTCGAGGTGCGCAAAAGCACGGATTCGTCGAGCAGGCCGATCACGGTATTGCGGGAGGCCTGGTCCCTCACCTGGCCAAGAGCCTTGGCTTTCGCTTCCGCCAGCCCCTCCACCATTTTGCCTTTCGTTCCGTCTCCCCGGATCACGAGAGGAGTGGAGGACAACACCCTTCCAAGATCAATCCGGGTGCTGAAAGGCTTCGCCATCCCGCCCATATAAACTTCATTCACGCTCTTGAGCTTCTCGAATTTCAGCTCAATCGCATGCTCGAGGCCCTTGGGCGCGGGCTTTTCGGGATCCGGGGGAAGGGTTTTCACCGTGAACACCTGCTCAGTGCTATTGGACACGATCAACCGCGATTTGCCGGTGGTAAGATCGTAACTCTCCAGCTCGCTTTTCATCTCCGCCTGTGCGTTGGGAATCGCGCTCTGTTTCTGGCTGCCGCCGCTCAGCTCTTTCTTCACCGGATAATCCGCCTGGGGATCAAGCTCGGGGGCTGAAAGAGCTGGAACGGGGAGCAGAGCAACCAGCATCAAAATGAATCGCCTTGAAATCACCGATCCGCCTTTCCTTGAACAGGACCTCATTCTTAAAAACTGCGTTCCTTTTAAAGTTTACGCAATTCCTCCAAAAAATCCTCTTCGCCCATCAACCTCTCGCAGATTTCGAGCCCGAGCTTCTGGCCTGCCTCCACATCCGAGGGATGGTGCACGCCGATAATGGCGCGAAGATCGCCGGAGCTGCGGCCGTAGTCGAGAATCAGCTTCCGGCTCCGGGGAAACGCCTTGGCCAACACGCATGCCCCGGCCATGGCATTCGCCGAATGAGAGGACGGATAGCTTCTCTCCCCTCCCGGAATCTTTCCGCAGGGACGGAGAGAGGGATCCGTATCGTAAGGCCGCGGCCTCCCGAACTTCCCTTTATGAAAGGAAGAAATCCGATTGGACAGCTTCATCACCCGGGTAACCAGATCGCGTGCATGCTCCGCCTCTTCCTGGCTCAAGGGAGAATCGGCGCTCATGAAAAGAAGCTCATAAGTGGGATGCTCCTGGCGGCGCCCGAGCGCGCACTGCTCCCGGTCTCTCACCCGCTGCCACTCATGCAGCTGCTCGAAGTCCTTTTTGTATTTCTCGCTCCCCTCTACCGGGAAAGGCTCCAGCACGAAATCCGCACTGGGGATCCTGGTCCAATCCGCTTGGGCGGTACCGGGAAGAAGCAGAAACAGCCAGAAGCACAGTTTTTTTGCCATACCCCTCTCTTCGGCAGGGCGGGAAACAAAGAAAAGAAAGGTTTTCACACGGAAAAACGTGGCTTTCGCTCAGGTGCTTCCGGCCCCTCGCCGATAGGTGCACATGCGGAAATTGATCCTCGCGCTCAGCCTGATCGCCTGCTTTCTGGCCTCCTATGGCCTCGGCCGCTTCCTGCGGAATTTCTCCCTAAGCCCCCGCTCCGCGCAGTTTTCCGAAGCCCTTCCCCAGGAACCCAACCGGGAAACACATGCCGTAAACGCGAACCCCCACCCGCGATTCCAGCCTCCGGTGCCCGCAAAACCAAACGCCGCCCCGGCCAAAGATATCGCCGAAGCCGTGGCAAAGGACAAAGGGGCCGGGCTTTTCCCCTCCTTGCGCCGGATTCCGAGAACGCCATATAACCGCCTGCACGAAGCCCTCCGCCGCCGCTTCGCCGAAGAGTACCCGAAACAAGAGCGGGATTTTCTGAAAGAGGCGGCGAGCCGCATCGGCCTGCTTTCCTCCCTCGCCGGCTATAAGAACCGCGCGCTCACCCAGGCGGAACAGCAGCAGCTCCTGACGTTCCTAGAAGACGTGGCCCAGAACACCAACGAAGCCAATGCGGTGAGAGAGAGCGCAGCAAGAACGCAGCTCCAGTTTCTCGGGCGCCTCGAGGAAGACGAAAGAAATGAAATGCTCGCCAGGATGCCCGCCAGCCTGATCGACCGCGCTTCCCGCCCGGCCCACGAACTCGTGGAAGAAATCTTCCGCTGGGAGGCTCCATGAGGAAGATCCCCATGAAATGGATCCCGGCCTATGCGGCACTGGCCCTGATCGGAGCCGGCTCCGGGTGGCTGCAGGGCGCCTCCGTTCAATCGTTCCGCTTTCCCAGCTCCCAGCGCAAACAGGAAGAGCCCCGCCTCTCCTACGACGACATGCCTTGCCCCTCGAACGACGAATACCGGCGCCTCGCCTCTATCGTCAAGCTTGAGCTTCCGGCCGGCCTCGATGCCTGCACCGACCCCCTTCACAACAAAATCGCCCGCCTGCTCGCCTATGCCGAGAAACTGAAGATCACCATGGCTCCCGACTGGGCGCCCAGCCTCCAGGCCGACCTCGGCCATCCCCTCACCTTCCTCGGCAGCATGAGCAATAAAATGGGAATCGACCTCACCCAGGAAACCACGATCGCCTATAACAAAACGAACGAGAAGGCGATTTTCCTCGGCGGCCTCTTCTTCGAAGAAGATCCTCTCGAGGCCTTGGCCGTGCTGGTGCACGAAGCCCGCCACTCCAGCAGCAATGATCCCGGGCACGTTACCTGCCGACGGGGCGACATCCCCAGGGCCTTGGGCGGATGCGACCAGCGGTTGTCCGTGGAAACCAAAGACGCCGGCGCCTATTCCTATGGCGCGGCCTTCTACGCCGCTCTCGGCCTCTACGCAGAAGGGATTCCGAGCTCCGATCGCGAATACATGCTAGCCCTCAGCCTGGCCACGATCAGCACCCGCTTCAACGAGCTCCCCGAAGAGCTCGCCCAGGCATTCGATCTCATTTCCGTGCTCGACGAAGACGGCTCCGTTTACCTCCTTCACCCCTTCACCAGGGAGCCGATTCCTCTCGGGCTCGGCTTCCTCGCTCCAGGAGAACGCGTGAAGCGCCTCGACTTCAACGTGAAAAACAATGGCCTCCTGCTCTTCACTACCAAGAACCGCCTCTTCACCTGGGAGCCCGGCGCCGGAGCCAAGCGCCTCTTCCCGGAGCAAATCCCCGACTCGCTTCCCATTCTCGACGCCGCGAGAATGCGCGTTCTTTTCGAGGATTACCCTCACTACAATTTCCTCTCCTCCGAGAACCAGCTCTTCTTCCATCGCTTCTCCCCGGAAAAACGAGAGTACGAGCTGGCACCCTACCCTATTTTCCGCAGAGAAGATCCCCGCCCGGAACTGAGCGGCATCTTCATGGGCCTCTCCGGCCGTTCCATTTTCCTCGGCAAAGACGGCCAGATTTACGTAGGCCCCCAATGGGGCGACGAACCCACCTTCGATCCGAGGCGCGATCTCCAGGTATCCGGGCGCAAGTGGAAATATGGAACGGGCGGCGTGGTTTTCGAATCTCTCTACGGCATCACCGATGATGGAAGAGTGCACTACACCAGGATTGAGTTCCTTCCCGCCGACCCCGACTCCTTCTTCGACAAAGAGGTGTATACGATCCAGGAAAGCTCCCTTCAGCCCACCGGCGGGCGGAGCGCACGCAAGATCTTCGAAGGACTCTCCCTCCGCGCCCTCCTCGATACCGATGGGGACCTGCAGATCGAAACTTACGGAAGAGAGCAACGTTCCTTCTGGAGAAAACTCCCCGGGCGCATCGTGGACTTCACCGTGATGAGACGCCACCTCGCGGGGCGCTCTATCATCCCCACTCCAGCCCGCACCAATTTCGCCTCGGCCTGCGGAATCCAGAAGCCCGTGCCGGATCCGTGGCTCGGCGTGGGATTGGGCCTGAACGCGAACGGAGAGCTCGTCATCGGCCTCCCTAGCGGCCCCAACCCCTGCCTGCTGACAGGCTCGAAGAGATACAAGGAGCTGAAGTTCCGTGCATGGAGAGGCTCGCGCAGCCCACGCCAGCGCGATGAAGCCGTTGCCCTACCCGGAGTGGAACCTCCTCAGCACACCCGCACCGTGCTTTGGGCCACGGAGCTGAACGGGCAGGTTACGCCGCTCCTGCCGTACTCCTACTGAATCAAGCCGGCCCCCAGCTTCCCTCCGAGCGAGCTTCCGGCTTCCTCCTGCGGTAGCTTCTCCGGCGCCGAGGGCACGATCTCCTGCCTGCGGTAGCGGGCCTGGAACACCCCCACGGAATTCCCTCCCTTTGCGGAGCGCCCCTGTGAGGTAACCCAGACATGCGAGCCATCCGGGCTAAGCTCGAGACCCACGGGATAGGAATCCACCGGAACCCGCGCCGCGATCTGCATGGCCACGGTATCCACGCCCACGAGCTCGCTGGTTTGGTTCACGGTCACGAACACCACTTTTCCGTCTTTCGACAATCGCAGCGATCTCGCTCCCACTCCCACATAAACCCTCTCCGCCCCGATCTCGGCGGGCTTCACCCTTTGGCTGCGGTTCTTGGCTTCGGTCTCGGCCGGAATCTCTCCCAGCTTCTCCACCAGCGCGCGCCACGGCACCCGCATCACCACTCCAGAGGAATTACAGCTCACGAAAAGCTCGCCTTTTTCGTTGATCTCAAGATCACGAGGGCCGGGCACCAGGCCGAATACCGTGCCGAGATAGGTATGGTTCTTTTTCCCGGAAGCGTCCATCCGGAAAACCGCGATGCCTCCGCCCTTCATTCGGGTCACGAAGAGGTAACGATCGTTCTCGGTGAAGGCCAGTCCACGCACGCAGAAGCCGCAATTCTTATCGCGATCGCCCTTCATCTCTTTGGGGGGCACTTTTTTCTCCACCACAAGAAGGGCTTCATAGCGGAATTTCGCGGGATCGCTGCCGCGGATATCAAGAAGGCCCACGGTATTATCGCCCCAGTGAGAAATGGCCAGCCAGCGCCCTTTGGTGGACTTCTTCACGTATTTCGAGATCGGCCCCACCGCCAGCGCCCGAACGATCTGGTCTGTGGATGTGTCTACGATAGCCAGGGCCGAAGGCATCACCCCATCGGGATCATAGCTCCGGCGGTAATAGGGAATCCAAAGATAGCGCCCTTTGTGAGAGTGCTCGATCTCCACCGGCTTGCCCATGAACTCGTTGGGCTTCTTCACGCTCCTGGCGAAAGAATACCCCCAGGGCGCTTTCACTCCCTCGAGAAAAAGGCCGGCGTTCTCCTCCGTGAACTTATGCTTGATGAGCCCGAGCTTTTCGGTGCCCAGGGAATCGAAGATCGCCGTGCGCCCGCCTTCGAGCGAGTTCACATACACTCGCTTGCCATCAGGGCTGAAGTGCACTGATTTGGGGCTTTGAATATCCGCATCGAAGATATCGAGAGGGCTCTCGGGCTTGCGGTTGTAGCTCTGCCTCCGAGCAAGAAACAGAAGGGACAGCGGGGAATCCACGGGCGTGGACCGGGTTCCGATCTTCACGCCGCTCACGAAGGTGGCCGGGATCTTCTTCACTTTCACCAGAGCCAGGTTTTCTTTTGCGGTAGGAAGATATTGGGGAATATCGGGATCATCCGGCTGGGCTGCCAGCACGGTTTCCCACGCCTTCACCACGTTTTCCCATTGCCCGAGCTTCCAGTGCGACCAACCACTCTCATAGAGGCAGGCATGGCAGCCCGATTCCGCCTTCAGGCAAGCCTGGTACTTTTCGAGCGCTCTTTCCGATTCCAGCTCCGCTTGGAGAGCCATGCCTTGCTCGAGAAGCCGTTGCGCTCCCTTTCCGTTGCAGGAACGGGTATAGGCTGCGGCCGGTGCGGCCGGCAGAAGCAGAAAAACCAGCGAGCCTATCAACCAGACTGACGGCAATGCAGCTCCTTGAGCACGGGTTCCGACCATTTCTGCCGGAGCTTGCGCATATTGAAATCTTTTTGCTTCTCGAGGTCGGCCACCTCCCCCTCGAGGGCTCCGCTCCCTCCCTTGCAAGCCGCGGCCAGCTGGGCGCTGAGTTTTTCCCCTTTGCAGCGGGCTTCCCGGGCGGAAATCACCTTTTGAATCCCACGGATGAGATCATCGCCTTTGCAGTAGATGATCCTGTCCTGCTCGAAAGTGGCGCGGTCCACCACTGCCGCCTTCTTTTCGTATTCCCAAACCCGGCTGGCTTCCATTACCCGGAAATGCAGCTGGGGCTCAGTGCCTTTCCGTTTTTCGCTCTCGCAATGCAATTGCGGCGCAATACGACCAACCGCCTCTAGGCTCGAAGCCAGGTCTCCCAGTTCAGTTCTTGCCTGACTCAGCTGGCGAAACGCCTTTTCCGCCTCGGGAGACAGCCGGCTTCCACTTGTATCGGAAGAAATCCAGCGGGCGCGCTGCACCGCTTCGAGCAGCAAGCTGCCCGTAGTGCCCTGAAAAACACGGGCTTCCAGAAAAGGATCACTCTTGGCCTCTCGCAGCCAGGCGGAAAAACGCGGAGCCTGGGCGGAAAGCTCCACCGCGGAATAGCAAACCCTCTCGGAACGTCTTTTAATCGCCCAATACTGCACACCGGCCGATACGGCTAAAAGGGCGATGGCCAGAAACCATTTCATTCTTCCTAGTTTGCTTGAAGCGGCCTGAGTTGAAAAGAGACCGAATCAGTGTGCCAAGGCGCAGGCTCCATCACGCCGCGTTAGGCTCTATTGAGCCAGCTCGATCAGTCGCTCTACCACACGGGCCAGCGGCTGCTCCCTAACCGCGCTCAATCGGGCCGCATTCTTCCAGCTGGCCGGCACGGCTTCCCCTTTTTTCCATTCGTCTTTATTGCCCTGCTGATCGAGCCAATAATCGCCATCCGACCGCGCTTTGCCGCCCGGAACAGGCACCCAGAGGAAATCGGGATGAATGGAGCTATGCCATTCGCCCCCCACGATATTGTTGTCCTTATCGAGCTCGAGATCGTAGGAATAGTTCACCACGGTATGGTTGTCGCGGTCCGGCCCGTCCTTCGTCTCGGGCGATGGCATATTCTCCGCGATATAGTCGAGAGTCATGATGATCTTCACCACGGATTCCGCTTCGGGGGAGCGCTTGCCGCGGAAAGGGTCGTTCGGATAATCCGCCAGCCGAATCTTGGCGTCGGCCAGGCTTCGGCTTGTTTTACGGGTAACCGGATGCATATAGGCATATTCGTAGCCGTAAATCGGCTGGTTCCACACCTCGTAGCCGGCACTGGCGTCCATCACAAAGCTTCGTTTGGAAACCGCGATCTGATTCACCGCCGCGATATGCCAGGTGGCGGGATTGGTGTCGAAGCAATCAGGATTGGTTTCCCTCTCCGAATCGTCCCTTCCCGGCTCTTTATCGTTGCAACGCCCGCCGATGAAACGGGTGCGAGAAGCACCGCCCGCCCAAAGCAAGGTGGCGAGCGCCTTGATGTCGGAGGGAGTGAACTCGATCTTGCGCCCATCGAGGGATTTCACTGTTACCGCCTTCACAGGACGGGACAGCATGAACGAAGCCGGTGCCCAGCCGTGGCATAGCCCGAACCAGGCCTCTACTTCCCCAGCCTCATTCGCATAGGGCGCACCGGCATTGATCATTTTTTTCGACAAGGTGAATTTAGTGTCGCCCAGGAGAAGATCGTATTTCTCGGCGGGAGAAAAATGCTCCTGACTACCACGTCCCAGCATCTTGGTGAGGTACTCGGCGTTAGACTTCCAATTCAAGGCACTGTTGTAATCCGGATCGGCGTAACGATTCGCCAACTGGCCGGCATAAGTGGGCCAGTAAAAATCGCTCCAGGGAGAAATGGCAAGCTCCGCTTTCAAGAGTCCTGCCTCTTCCATTTTCGCCAGGTTCTCGAACTCCAGGCGGTCCACCAGGGAGGCCGCCCTGTCGTTGCCCGCAGGAGCGATCGAAGGCACGGCGAATTCGCTATGGGAGATCACCCATTCACGGATTTCTTTGCGCCTTTGCTCGATCGTGATCGGTCCAGCCACGGCTGTGGCCGAAAGAAGAAAAGCACTGAGCAAAACGGAAGTAACGGTCTTCATGAAAATCCCCCGGGATTTTGGTTACCGGCCCGGCAACGCAAGGATAAGGCCAAGGCTAATACCATTTTTCGGGTAAATGAGCCAGTTGCAATGAAGCGGGCGAGACGAAAGCAGACGGCGAGCGGGACATTTTGGCTCCCCGTGACGGCCTACGCCTCACGAGGAGGGAAGCCCTCTCGGCCAGGAGAAGAATCTTTATCTTTTCATCACTTAATATGCCAGGCGCTTGAGCCGGAAGAGCTCCACCTGCTCGTCTTCCGGAATATTGGTGCCGGCGCTGCCGGTGAATCCTTCCGTGACCAGAAGCTCGAGAGCCACATAGCAGGAGCGCGCCGAGGCTGTTTTCGGATAATCCTGTATGCAGGCCTTCAGGTACATCTCGCCGAAGCGGAAGAAGATATTGCTCGAGAGGCGAGGATAAATCTGCCCGAGATAAAGCAAGGCTTCCGCTTTCGCCGGAGACTTCCCTCCGGGCGCTTCGAGCACCTGATGCAGAAGCGCGGTCGCTCGCAGGCGGCGCACGTGGAAGGAGCGCCCCACTTCCGCTACCAAGGTGAGATCATCGTGGCGAAGCAGCTTTTTTGCTTTGGCCAAAAGAGCCGTTTCCGTCGTTTTGCCTTTGGCCTTTCCGGCCGGCTCTTTAGCCCAGGCGGAAAATTCCTTGGACCAGGCCCGGCTTTCTTCCTGCAGGTAAACCGGCAGTTCTTTGTTGGCCCCGGCCTTTTTGAAATAGGCCGCGCCGGCTTGGGGATCCTCGGCCACGCGGGCGTAGTAAACGGCCAGGCTGAGCAACGCGCGCCTCAGATTCCACTGCGCTTGCTTGTTGCCCGGAAAGCCGGAAACAATCTCTTCATAGATCTCCCGGCCTTTGGAAAACTGCCTCGTGGCGAAATAATAGTCGGCCCTATCCAGCGGCGCGATATCGCCGGCGTCTGGCTCCGGCCAGGAGAAATCAGCGGCCTTGCGCCTCGTATGGCAAGCGATGCACATCTGCAGCGAGCTTTGCAGCATGAAGCGCGCAAAGGGCTTGGAGCCATTTTCAAAGGAACGGCTGGCGTCCTCGATATGGCCGCGCAGCAGGCCCAGATTCGCTTTCAGGGCGGGATCACTGGCAAAGCTTTGCTGGCCCAGATGCGCCAGGTGGGAGCTGAGGGAGCCGAGGCTCTTCTTGATGGCACTTTCGTTTTTGGAAGCACCGAATTCGGAATCGGTGAGCAGAAATTTCTGGAGGGCCGTGATTTCCTTGGCCAGCTCATGCATTTCGGGCCGCGGGTCTTTGTCGTCGGAGGCTTTAGCGGGAAAGAAGGCCAGCAGTCCGAACAACACAAACACCCTAGCTAGATTCATTTTTCTGTTTCCTCTATCCTTTTCCAGATCAGGTCTAGCTTTTCATCCCCAAGATTAAAGCCGAGCGCCAGATCGTTTCCATAGAAATAGTAAGGGGTTCGGGTCTTTCGGCCAAGCCGCATATCAGGATCCTGCGAACAAAATGGCGTGTTGTTCGGATCCAGCCATACCACTTCGTCCACGATCTGATTGTCTTCGAGGCTGAAGCGGCCCCGGCGGCGGCAATGATCGTCCTGGCCTTCATGCCACCAGTAGAGATGGCTATCTCCGTTCGCATCAAACTCATAGTGCATGCGAAGAGTGGCATCGGGGCCTTCGGGCATTTCCTGGCCGCGGTAAACTTTTTTATAATAGAACCAGTGGCCATCGATCGGGGTGGCTGCTTCAGCTGTTCCGCTCAGCAGCGCCCCGATGAAAGTAATGAATACGAAGCTTAAAGTTTTCACTGAATTTTCCATCCACGTTTCTTCGCCACTTCCGTAACGAAGGCGGTTTGTTCCGGATTGAGAAGCCCCTCACCCGCCGCGCGAAGGGCGCCCGGGAGATCATCGAACTTCGCGTTCCGCCCGAGGCGAACCAGAGTTTTGAACGCCAGCTTGGCCGTGAGATCCGTGCCGAGCACCGGCTTCATATCCCAAAAGGTGGCCGCCACGATAGAGCCATTTGTATAAACGCCCGGCTTGAAATCCTGATAAGCCTTGTAGTTGTGCTCGAGAGTACGGCGGAAGGAGCCCTTCATATAGCTCGCCTCCCCCATCCGGGGATTATTGAGGATGAGCGCGGTGAAGAGATCGGCGAAGCCTTCGTTGAAGCCGCCGCCCTCTCCATCAGAAGGAAGCCCGGCATAAGCATCAACCACCGCATGAATGCCTTCATGGATGAGCACCGAAGGATCGCGGATCAGGTCCTTATAGGTAACGCCATCACCGCTGCCGAGAAAGATCGTGTTCTGGTGGTAAAAAGCGGCATTGCTGGCGCCGTTATCACCCACATGAAGCTTCACGTCCACCGGGCGGTCCAGCTCCACACCGAGCTTGCTCTTCATCCAGCGGAATCCCTCTTCGATCGTGAAATAGGCTTGGCCCAGATCGAAGCGGCGGTCGTTTTGCGCAAAGAAGAAGGTGAACTCGGGGCTCCAGACTTTGAGATCAAGGGCGGAAAACACACGCAGCAGGCGGCCACTCACCGTGCCATCGCCCGTAAGCTCGCGAAGCGGGCGTTCTTCGGGGTTGGAAAGCTTGGGGCCTTTGGGAAATACAAGGGCGCGGCCATCCACGCCGTCCCAATCGAGCTGGCCTTCCTGAACTACGCTCCCCTCTCGGCTCAGAACAAGGTATTTCAGGCGATCACCGGAAGCCGTAAGGTATTCCACGCGCCACACGGGCGCCCACTCACCCTTCTCGTTCTTTCTCACTTCAAGCTGGGCGGGAAAAATCTGGGAAGCACTGCTCAGCTGCTCGGCGCGCTCCATGCCTCTTTGCAGGGAATCCTTCAGCTCTTCCTCCATCAAGCGGAGGCTTTCGGCGGAAGGCATGCCTTCCACTACGGTGCCGGTGGCATAACTAACTTCGCCGCCCGGGCGGAAAATCGTCTGGCGCCAGGTGCCATGCACGGTGGCGGGGCCTACTTTTTGAGGGGCGGATTGAACGTATTCGCCCACAGCGGGAAGAAGGCGGGGCTTGGGGCCATCTACGAGGGCAGCGCCAAGAAAAATCTGGGGTTTGCCGTCAGCTCCGGGTTCCCAACGGAATTTTTTTACCTGCTCTTTCGCCATGGCGTGGGCGGGCAGGAGCACGAAGAATGCGGTGGCTACTAGTTTTGACTTCATCTCTTTCTCCTTTCCGGGCTAGGCCCCGGAACGGCAAAGCCCTCTCCGGCGACAGGCCGGAGAGGTAAGATGCCTTCTCTGATTATTGCTCAATCACGAGATGCTTTTCCATATATGTTCCGTCTCCGTTGAGGAAGCGAACTTGGTGGTCACCTACGCCGAGCTTGCCGAGCTGCACTTCCTTCTGGAAAGGGATGATCACGGTCAAGCAAAGGCCTTCGGTAACATTAGCGTTAACGGTTACTTCATGAAGGGTTGGGCCTACATGATTTACGGTGGCGCTCTTCAGCTTGTAGCAGCTGTGCGGGAACCAGCCGTTCACAACAACAAACGAATCGGAGGCAGAATCAAATCCTGAAGGGATATATACGCTGTTCACACCGATCACTTTCTCGTGAACATCTCCGTCTTTAGCCTGAGCCGCGAGGGGGAGGCTGAGTACGGCGGTCAAAGCCAAAATCATTTGAAAAGTTTTCATGGTCATCTCCGGTTTAGTGGTTAGTGGCGTTTAAGCCACGCCCACCCTAACGCAACGGAAGTGCCAAGTGTAAAAAGTTTGAGCACCGCATTTTACGGTACCGTGGAGGTTCAATCGGAGAGGAATGAGACAGAATGTCCAACGACGGAGCTAAGGGCGCTCATCTTCTTCTTCGGGATCGATAGAAGCGGCTACGACGCTCAACACCTCGCTCACCTTCCGGGCGAAAGAGCGGCGATTGGCAATGAGCGTAAAGGAGGGGTGCTTCTCCCAAAGCGCTTTGGTCTGCTGATCGAGAGCGTCGGCCTCCTCCCAGGTTTCCTTGCGGTAGGGATTGGCCGCTTTATGGATCTCGTAATCCTTTTGCGCGGCACTTTCCAAATAGATCACATGGTCATACCGCTTCAATTCGGTCTCTAGCGTGGTTCCAAGAGCCGCAAAAAAAGAATCGGCCCCTTCGGGCCAATAAGCAGCGCCGTCCACGGTGCCTCGATCAAGGATCAGGGCCCTGCCGGGAAACTCCGCCGCATAGGAGATTTCGAGCTCGTGCTGCACCTGAAAGATCGCTCTCTGGGTGGCTCTCCGGGCTTCCGGAGCAGGAAAGCGCGGGAACCCTCCCGAGAACAGGAGAGACGCTGCTTCCGGCACATGCACTACGCTATGCTGGAACGCACGACCCAGCATCTCCGCCATGGTGGTTTTTCCGGCGCAAGGCCCACCCGTCAATACGATCCTCGTTCCCTTAAATTCGCTCAAAGCGCCCTCACTTCCCTGCTGAGTTCGTTCCCGTTCTCGAATTCTCGCAGGTTATCGAGGGTGGTGGCTACAATATTCCGCAGCGCATCTTCGGTAAGAAAGGCCTGATGGGCGGTGATCAATACATTGGGAAAAGTCATGAGACGGGCGAGCACGTCGTCCTGAAGCACGGAAGACGAAAGATCCCGGGAAAAGATATTCTCCTCTTCCTCGTAAACATCCAAGCCCGCGGCCCCGATTTTTCCGCACTTCAACCCCTCGATCAAAGCCGGGGTATCGATCAGGGCACCACGGCCCGTATTGATCAGCATCACGCCCTTTTTCATCCTCTCGATGGCGCCGGCATGGATGATGTGATGAGAGGATTTCGAGAGCGGCAGATGAAGGCTGATCACGTCCGCACGGCGCAACAATTCCTCCAAAGCAACGTAGCTCACCCCCAGAGCCTCCAGCCCTGGATCCGGGCTCGGATCATGCGCCAGCACCTTGCAGCCGAAACCGTGCATGATTCTGGCAAAGGCGGCTCCGATTCTGCCGGCGCCGATCACTCCGGCCGTGCGGCCGTGAAGATCGAAGCCCACCAGCCCATCGAGGGAAAAATTCAGGTCGCGCACTCTCGCGGCGGCCCGGCAAAGCTTGCGGTCAAGCGCGAGAATGAGCGCCACGGCATGCTCGGCCACGGCGTAGGGGGAATATTCCGGCACCCGCGCCACCTTGATTCCCATATCCCGGGCGGCCTCGAGGTTCACATGGTTGAAGCCGGCGGAACGAAGGGCCAGAAAGCGCGTTCCGCCTCTGGCCAGGATTTCGAGCACCTCTCGCGAAAGAGAATCCTGTGCAAAGGCGCAAACAGCAGGGTAGCCACCGGCAGCAGCGGCATTATGCACAGTGAGCCTCTCTTCCACGAATTTCAGCTCATGTGCATCAGCGCCCGAGTTCAGCTCCGCAAAGAATGGCCGCTCGAAACTATGAGCGCTGAATACGATTGCCTTCATCTAATTACCCCCGCTTTTTCAACTGGTTCAGCTGGCGGTTCAGCCTCTCGATCTCGGCCACGAGACGCTCGAGCTGAGCCTGGTCCAGCTTCACTTCCCGCTCGAGCTGTTCCACGCCACCCTCCACTTCCGCCACCTCCTTGCTTACCCTCCGCACCGCCGGCGCCACCAGAGCCGCGGCGAAAAGGGCTGTATGGCTCCATAGAAAAAGAGAGCCCACCACCATCATGACCACGGCCACGCACTTGCCCCCCATGGTCATGGGAGTCATATCGGCGCTTCCCACCGTGGTGGCCGTGGAAATAGCCCAATAGTAGGCGCTGAAATAGCCGTGAGGAGCGGGATTTACTTCTCGCTCGAAATAAAGAAAGGCGAGCGCACCGAGCGCAATGGCGAGGTGGCCCCAGAGCGTGACGAAGATAAAAACCGGCTGCCGGAACAGCCTATCGATCCATTCCCGGAAGCCGCGATATCCCAGCAAAAATTCTTGGTGCATTCTCCATTCCTATTCAGGAAGGCGTGCAATGTCCACTTTTTCAGTTTTCCCTAGAGGCTGAGCTCAGCCACGAGAGGAAGGTGATCCGAAAGCTCGCTCCAGGGTTTTCCGGATTTCGCTCCCGCCCGCTGGCAGCGCAATCCCCGGAAATAGAGGCGGTCGAGACGAAGCACCGGAAGCCAGCCCGGAAAAGTGCGCGCGTGTTTGCCCTTCAGGCCGTAATGAGCCTCTTCACAGCCCAGTTCCTTGCCCAAAAACTCCGTGGCACGTTCCCGCCAGTCGTTGAAATCACCGCCTATCACCAGAGGAGCGCCCTGTGGCACCACCTTGTGCACCCTGCGCACCAGATCCTCGAGTTGAGCCTGTCTGGTTCCTTCCAGCAGAGACAAGTGCAGGCAGATCACGTGCAAGGGAAGCGCAAAGGCGGGAAATTTTATAGCCGCGTGGAGAAGGCCTCGGCGCTCCACCCGGCTTTTGCTCACGTCTTCGTTTTCCCAGTATACGATCGGATGCTTGGAAAGGATGGCATTGCCGTGGTGCCCTCCGGTGTAGACCGCGTTTTTCCCATAGGCGAAATGGGGCCAGATACTCTCCGCCAGATACTCGAACTGGTTTTCTCCCGAAGGCCCGCCTCTCACCTCCTGCAGGAGCACTAGATCGGCATCGAGCGGCTGGATAGCCGAGCGGATCCTCTCCAGAACCGAATTGAGGTTCGCCGGGCTCGAACCCTTGTGGATATTGTAGGAGATTACCTTGAGGCCGCCGTTCAAGCGCGCATCCTTTCGCCCAAACTCAGAGGGCCCGGGAGCGGACAGTAACCACCGGTACCGGAGCCCCGAGAATCACTCCGCGCGCGGTGCGGCCGAGAAATGCGCCCGAAAGAAGAGATCTCCCATGGGTGCCCATCACGATAAGAGCAGCGTTCTGTTTCACCGCTTCTCTCAATACCGCCAGGTCGGAACTCTGGAACTGATCGCCTAGAATCGCCCGCGCCTCCACGCCTTTCTTCTTCACGGAGCTCAGTTTCTTCGCCAGGGCATCGTGGGCGTTTTTTCTCAGCTCTTCCACCAGGCCGGCCGCTCCGGAAGGCAGGGCGGGAAAAGCGAACAGGCTTTCCACCACGGGATGGAGACCGTCATAAAAGCTATGAAAGAGGATCACCTCCGCGCCCAGCCTTTTTGCCAGCTGAACCGCATAGGCCTCGGCCCGATCGGAATTCCTGGTGAGCCCGGTAGGCACCAGGATGCGCAGCGTTTCGCCCTCGAACTGGCGGGCAGAGTTTTCCTGAGCCTCGGGGCTGATGGTCATCACCGGCAGAGCGGAATTTCTCACCACCTCTTCGGCCACGCTTCCCACCATCAGGCGGTTCAGGCCTTTCCTGGCCTGAGTGCCCAATACCAAAAGCTCATAACCGCTCGACCTTTTGCCGGCCAGCTCCACGATCTTCGCTGCGGGAGACCCGCTGAGAAGTATCGAGCGATGAGCTACGGCATCCGGAATCAAGCCGTCATCCTCGAGCTTCGCTTTCTGCTCTCTCGCATATCGCTCAAAGAGATGGGCGAAGGAGGGATCGCGTACAGGATAATAAGTGGTGTCTTCCACGTGCACAACGTCCAGATCCGCGCCCAGCCTCTGAGCCAGCCTGCCCGCGATGGTCTTCACCGCACGGGAACGCGAATCCGCGCTCGACTCGAGCGAAATGTCATCGGCCACCAGGATCCGGGAAAGGGCTGCCCTCAATGTTTTTCTCACTGCTCCAGGCTTCTTCCTCTTTGGGGCGGCTCGCTTGGCTTTCAATTTTTTACCGGGTGCTTTTTTCGATTTTTTCTTTGTCATAACCATCTCCGAAAAATCAGCGCGATTTTCTGGAAAAGGCGGTGCGAAAGCGCCCGCTTTTTCCAGGCTTGAAACTTTATCTCAGTGGATTCTTCCAGGTCGAGCAGATACTGCGTTTCCAACGCAGCCAGGCTGGCAGGATGGGTCAAAACCACGTCTACCTCGAGATCATGCAACAGGCTGCGATGATTCAGATTGCTGGAGCCCACCTTGGCCCACTGATCGATCAGCACGATCTTGGCGTGAAGAAGGCTCGGGCGATATTCGAAAATCCGCACCCCCGCGGCCAGCAGAAGAAAGTAATAGGCCTTTGCCGCCCACTTGAAGCCCCAGACTTTGTTATCGCGAGGAATGAGAAGACGCACCTCCACCCCGCTCCAAGCGGCGAATCGCATCGCCCGCACCAGTGCTATATCGGGAACAAAATAGGGACTCGCCAGCCATACCCGGTTCTCCGCCCCGAGAATCCTCTGCAAAAGCTCGGCATAGGAAAGCCTTCGCTCCAAGCGCGTGCGCTTCAGCCGAACCAGGCCGGCCCGGGCGGAGGGCGGAAAAAAATCCTGCACTCTCTGCCGGAAGCTCCGGTGCTGCCTCCAGGCTCTCTCAAAGCCCGAGGTAAGAGTGCTTACCCCCTTGCCTTCCACCACCACCGAAGTATCCCGCAGGGCCGCGCTTCCGGAGGCAGACCGGAGCTGCCGCGCGCTGATATTCATCCCGCCCACAAATGCCCGGCGGCGATCGATCACGCAAACTTTACGATGGTTGCGGCGGTTCAGCTTGAACAAGCCCAGAAAGATCCGCCGCAAGCTCAAGCTTCTGTAAAGGGAATAGGAGCGGTTCTGCCAAGGGAGCGGATGATAAACCCTGAGATGCAATCCTTGGCGTTCCAGAGATTCGAGCTGGGCTAGATTCCACTGCCAGCAGCCAAATCCATCGAGAAGCAGGCGAACCCTCACCCCTCTCTTGGCGGCGGCCACAAGGGCCTTCAGCACGCTCTCGCCAAGCTGGTCACGATCAAAAATATAAGTTTCCAAATCGATGGTGGAACGGGCCGAGCCGATTTCCTCTTTCAGGCGGCGAAAGAAAAGATCGCTGTCATGGAATACCTCCTCGGATTTCCATTCGGGCTTTTTGCGCCGCTTTTTGGAATCGGTCCGGGCATTCATTCTTGTCGAGCTCCCATCTTCCCGCCAGGAGCAAACAACGTACCAGCAGCTCAGAGGCCTCTCAAAAACTTTTCGTACAAAAGGCCCAGGTTGATCGGCTTGGAAAAGAGATGCACATGTTTCTTATTGCCCACCTTCTGCAGATCACGCCTGGCGCTATCACTCAAGCTGGCGGGGCTGAATGCGAGAAAAAGCACGTCATCGCGGCCCACGGCCTGGGCCACCACCAGCAAACGGGCCAGCGTCACGGGATCCAATCCGTCCAGATCCACGAACAAGGTATCGAAGCGCTCGAACAGTTCCCGAAGGTTCTCGAAATCGGTTTGCAAAGGCGCGGATTTCATCAGGATATTTTTGGTCAGCTTGGCCCCCTGATCCACCACGGCGTGGAGGGCCGGATCCGAGGAGAACACTCCCATGATCTTTTTCTTCCTCCGTCGGTTCGGAGCCGCCGCCGGCCCGAGCATCGCCTTTCGAAGGTCGAAATCATGGCTCTCCATCACCTGCCGGAAGATGTCTCGCATCGAAAGAACCCCCACCAGGTATTCTTTTCCTTTCTCTTTTTTTACGATGGGCAGATGCCGGATATGGTGTTCCGCCATCAATCGCGGCGCCTCTTCTATATTCTCCAGCTCCAAAGTGATCACATTGGCCGTCATTACGGTTCGCACCGGCGTATCCCAGAACGCCCCTCTCTGGATCAACTCCAGGTGGCGCACGAAATCCCGTTCCGTAAAAATCCCGCAGATCTGCTCTTTATTATCATCGCTCAAAACCACCAACGCCCCCACCCCGTGCTCCCTCAAAAGATGAACGCATTCCGCAATGGGACAATCGGCTCTCACAGTCCAGAGCCTGGTTTGGGGAGGCAAGAGCCTTCTTTGAGCGGTTAAATTGAGGTTCATGCTGCAGGTAGTGCAACCGCCATGCCCGGCCATTTGTCTTTAAAAGAGGAAAAAAGCCAAGGGATTCAGGGGGCGGGACAGAGAGGCCAAAAGCTGAGACGAAATGGCCCAGGCCGCAAGGCCGAAAGCCCTTTATGGCGATTTTAAGAGAGAATCCGCTCTTGTTCGAACTTGGCAATGAATTTGCGTTGGCTCTTCCGAGAGGAACAAATGAAAGACCAAATCATTGACGACTTTATGACCTATTCGCCCCACACCATCAACTCGGGCCTGCCCCTGAAAGCCGCCCGGGATTTGATGAAGAAGTATGGTGTGCGCCACCTTCCCGTGCAGGTGGCGGGTCATCTGGTGGGGATGATCTCGGACCGCGACCTGAAATTCGCGTCGGCCTTCGATAAGGAAGGAACCCTGCTGGTGGACGATATCATGACGCCTGATCCTTTCAGCGTGCTGCCCGGCACTCTTCTGGGCGAAGTGGTGGAGAAAATGGCCACCAATCGTTACGGCTCCGCCGTGATCCAACAGGCCGGCGGCCGGGTGATCGGGATCTTCACCGCGGTAGACGCTCTACGTGCGCTATCCGAAAGCTGGAACAGGAAACAATACGCCAGGCCCCGCCGGGCCAGTGCCGCCAAGAAGGCCAAAAGATCTTCCGCGAAATCACTGAAGGCCCTTCCCGTAAAAAAGAAGCGCGGCCTGAAAGGATCCGCCAAAAGGGGGGCCCTGGCATGAGTGCCGCCTCCAAAACCCTGCCCATTGGAATGAAAGTAGCCTTGATCTGGCTCGACCGGGAGCACGCCCGGCTTTTTGAGCTATCGGAAACCGGTGAGCTCGAAATAAAAAAATTCCAGGCCCATCATACCGAACATCATACCCACGCCCGCGATGCCTTTGACCACCAAAGAGGCGAGAACCACTTCTTCAAGGAAATCGCCTCCGCCATGGACGGAGCGGAAAAACTGGCGATCATCGGCCCCGGCATGGCGAAGTACCATTTCCGTTCCTATCTTATGGAGCAAAAACCCATGATTGCGCGCACCATCGATAAGGTGGAAAGCGCCGACCATCCCAGCGAGGCTCAGGTAGCGGCCATGGCGCGTGACTACCTGGAAAGTTTCCGCCGCTGATTCTAATTAAGCTTTGGGAAGAAAGAGGGTGAACTCCGCGCCCTCTCCCACTTTGCTTTTTACTTCAATTTTTCCGCCCCAGGTTTCCACGATCCTGTAGGCCGTGGCCAAACCAAGGCCCGTGCCCTTGCCGATGTCTTTGGTGGTGAAAAAAGGCTGGAAGAGGTTCTTGAGGTTTTTTTCCGGGATGCCGCAACCGGAGTCGGAAAAATGGATCGCCCATTGCTCTCCCATGCTTTCGGCACTCGCGCGAATGAAATGCCCATGGCGCCCTTCTGCCTTGGCGCTTTCGATCGCGTGCAGGGAATTCACCATCAGATTCAGCATCACCTGATGCAAGGGGCCGCTTTCCGCCCTCACTTTCACTTCGGCTCCCACATGGCATTCAAAACGAATCTCGTTCTTGCGAAACTCATGCCCCATGAGCTCGGCGAGCTCATGGCAGATCACCTGTGGGCTCACGGATTCCGTGGCTCCACTCTGCTCGCCCCTGGCGAGGTTCAGGAGCGAGCGGATGAGCTTCGAAACTCTGTCGATCTGCGAGATGATCACCGCAGCGGTTTTCACCACCTCAGGATCGTTTTTGAGCTTCATCTCCAGATATTCAGCTCGCCCCCGGATCACCCCGAGAGGCGTACCGATCTCGTGCGCCAGGCTCGAAGCCAGCAGGCCAACCGAGGCCAACCGATCCTGCATCAGGATCTGCGCCTCGCGGTCGAGAATGGCTTTTATGGCCTTGGCTCTATGGAGGGAGTAACGAATGGACCTCTCGAGAAGAAGAGGGCCCACCTGATCTTTCACTAGGTAGTCCGCGGCACCCAGCCTCATGGCTTCCAGATCCACTTCCTGCTCTCCATAGCCGGTAAGCAGAATCAGCGGGGTTTTCCAGCCGGCCTCTTTCGCCTCCCGCAAAAGATCGATTCCGGTGCGGATTCCCAAACGATAGTCCAGGAAGGCCACGTCATGCTCGCCCTTCGAGATGAGCTCCCTTCCAACCTCGTAAGAGGAGGCCCAGTCCACCTGAAACCTTCGGTCCCTCACTTGAGCCAGATGATCCCGGAACATCACGAAGTCGTCTTCGTCGTCGTCCACGAGAAGAACGCGCACGGGGGAAAAATCGTTCACGAAGGCGCTCCTCCACCCTCAGGGCGGTGAGGCAACTCCACGATCTCGAACCAATAGCGCCCGAGCTCGCGCACGATCTGTACCAGCGACTCAAAGGAAACAGGCTTGGTGATAAAGGAATTTACCCCGAGATTGTAGGTGCGGAAAATATCTTCCTCCGCCTTCGAAGTGGTGAGCACCACCACCGGGATCCCCCTCAGCTTGGGATCGCTTTTGATTTCCTTAAGCGCTTCCCGGCCATCCATCTTCGGCATATTGAGATCAAGCAGCACCAGTCCAGGCAGGTTCCATGCCCTATCGGATTCGAATTTTCCCTGCCTCCTCAAGAATTGCATCAGCTCCTCGCCGTCTTCCACAAAATGGAGATCGTTGGCGAGCCGGTTTTCCTCGAGTGCATCCCGGATCATCAGGCGATCATCCGGATCATCATCGGCCACAAGAATGGTAATTTTGCCTTTTCTGTTATCCATCATCCGTTTCCTGCTTTCTCTTGGAGCCTCTCTAATTGTTTCCGTACTGCCGGCGAGGCAGGCTGACGAGGAAGGTGGTTCCCTCCCCTGGCTTGCTTCGGGCGGTAATACTCCCGCCGTGCCTCTCCACGATTCTGCGGCACACAGCGAGCCCCACGCCCGTGCCCTCATATTGATGCTTCCCGTGAAGACGCTGAAAAATCGTGAAGATGCGGTCGAGGTATTTTTCCTCGAATCCGATTCCGTTATCGGCAACCGATACCACCACATTTCTTCCTTCGAGCGTGGCACTGATCAGTACCTGGGGAGGCAAACCCGGGCGGTGAAACTTGATGGCGTTGGCCACAAGATTCTGAAACACCTGCCTTAGCTGAACGGCATCCGCATCGATCACCGGGAGCTCGCCCTTTTCCACCCGGGCCCCCGTTTGCTCCACCCGGAGCTCGAGATCGCTGATCACATCGGCGATCACCTGGTTCAGATCCGTAGGCACGAAAGGTTTGGCCTGCGTGGTAACGCGCGAATAGGTAAGAAGATCATCGATCAGCCGCCGCATCCTTCCGGCGGAAACCAGCATCCTCTCCAGGAAATCCTTGGCTTCGTCCGGAAGGTAGGCTCCATAGCGGGTTTTGAGGCGATCGCCGAATGCCTGGATCTTGCGAAGCGGTTCCTGGAGATCATGGGCAGCCACGGAAGCAAAATCCTGCAGCTCCCGGTTGCTGAGCTCCAGCTTTTCCGCATACACCCGGAGCTGTTCCTCTGCCTGCTTCCTCTGCGTGATTTCGTAGCGGATCGAAACGTACTGAAAGGTTTTCCCCGTTTCATCCGCGAAGGGCACGATGGTGGTATGCACCCAGTAGAGCGAGCCGTCTCTGGCGCGGTTGCGGATTTCGCCTTCCCAGATTTTGCCGCTGGAAATGGTTTTCCAGAGATCTACGAAAAACTCCTGGTTGTGATAGCCCGAGTTGATGATGCGGTGATTTTGGCCGATCAGCTCTTCGCGGGAATATTTCGAGATCTCGCAGAATTTATCGTTCACGTGCACGATCTGCCCGGCGCGATCCGTAACGGCCACGATGGCACTTTTGTCCAAGGCGTGACGCACTAAGCTAAGCTCTTTTTCAGCAGAGATGGGCAGCAAATTCTTTTCCTTTATGCTGAGAGAATCACTACCTATTTTCCGCCTGGAATTCAAACAACTTAGCTTTCGACAGCGTTAGAATGCGGACCGATCGCCAGAGAGCCACGTTACTGACTCGAATTCATCATCTGTGCTCCGGGCCCCACCCCCCTTTCCTCTTGGCATCCATCCTGCTCTATGGGACCTAATACCCAATTTATGGGCTTTCAGGCATTGGTGCGGGACAACTTGTCTCAGCATCATGACTTATAAGCCCAAGGCATTTATTGAAGTGGACTACCTATGAAAGAATTTAAAGCGCGCATCGTAATCGTGGACGACGACCAGGAAATGAGGTCGCTCTTGAAGGATTACCTTAACAACGAAGACTACGAAACCAAGGAGTTTCCGGTGGCCACCGACGCTCTCGAAGCCTTGAGCCCTGGCGGATTGCTCGGCGCCGATCAATCCGAAGGCGATATCGATCTCATCATTTCCGACATCAAAATGCCGCAGATGGACGGCCTGGAGTTCACCTCCCGCCTCCAGCAGCTTCGCCCCGAGATCCCTGTGATCCTGATCACCGCCTTCGGCTCGATCGAAACCGCGATCGAGGCCATGCAGAGAGGCGCCTTTCACTATGTGGTGAAGCCCTTCAAGCTGGCTGAGATGGGAGTGCAGGTGGCCAGAGCCGTGGAGCACCGCAAGCTCCAGCGCGACAACACCGCCCTTCGGCAGGAGGTGAAGCGCAACTTCTCCATGGGCAAGGTAATCGGCAAGAGCGCCGCCATGAAAGCCATCTTCGATCTTGTGGGCCGGGTGAGCGGAGCCACCGCCAACGTGCTCATCACCGGCGAAAGCGGATCAGGCAAAGAGATGGTGGCCCGGGCCATTCACGAGAGCGGCCCAAGGGCTTCCCACCAGTTCGTGGCCATCAACTGCACCGCCATTCCGGAAACCCTTCTCGAAAGCGAGCTCTTCGGCCACGCCAAGGGTTCTTTCACGGGCGCCATCCAGAGAAAGCGCGGCCTCTTTGAGGAGGCCGAGGGCGGAACCCTTTTCCTCGACGAGATCGGCGATATGAATCCGCAGCTGCAATCGAAGCTTCTCCGAGTAATTCAGGAGAAGAAGGTTCGGGCCGTGGGCGATAACGTGGATAAGCCAGTGAACGTTCGCATCGTGGCCGCCACCCACAAGGATCTGAAGGCTGCGATAAAGGAAGGCCGCTTCCGCGAAGACCTCTACTACCGCCTCTCGGTGATCCCGATCGTGATTCCTCCCCTGAGAAACCGCAGGGACGATATCCCCCTCCTGGCCGACCACTTCCTGAAAAAGTACTCGGCTCTCAACAATTCTCCCGTGAAAGGCTTTACCAAGAGGGCCGTGGCCAAACTCATGGGCCAGAAATGGGAAGGAAACGTGAGAGAGCTGGAAAACGTGGTGGAGCGGGCCGTGGTGCTTTGCCAAAACCCGCTGATCGACGAGGCCGATGTTCCGAACCCGGACACGCAAAGCCCCGACAGCTTTTTCTCTTCCGCCACCGGAGATTTCCCCACCATCAACCAGCTCGAAGAGCGCTATA
Source organism: uncultured Bdellovibrionales bacterium (assembly GCA_964612065.1). Classification (GTDB taxonomy): domain Bacteria; phylum Bdellovibrionota; class UBA1018; order CAIPTA01; family CAIPTA01; genus JAKFYM01. The sequence continues at coordinate 52,981 of CAZTCD010000004.1, forward strand.
TCCGGGTGATCCTGGAAAAAACGGCCGGCCGGAAAGACAAAGCCGCGCAGATCCTGGGCATCAACCGCCGCACCCTCTACCGGAAAGAACGAGAGTACGGCATGGTGGACTCCAACTCCCCCGAGGAGGAGGACCTTGAAGCCGCCGCCGCAGTGGAAGCCACGGAGTAAGTTCGCTTTTTAGCGAGCTCCCCTAAGGAAGAAGCTTCTTGAGCTTCTTCCAGGTTTTTTTATCGAAGCTCCACTCCAACTCGAAGCCCACGATAGAGCCCGTCCACGGGCTGGCCTTGCCGGTATAGTGGAAGAGGTCTTCTTTGGGTTCCATAAGCTTGAGTTTCACTTCCAGAGGACGCTTGTTCTTCCGCAGAATCCGGATCTTCACGGCCCCCGGCCGGGCCCCCGGGCTCTCCTGCACCACCTTCACCTCATTCATCTCCTGGCTGTAGCTCACGCGGAACCGCTCGTCCGGCTCTTCGGGCGAATGCACGGTTTCGTCGATCACCAGCGGTCCTGGCTTGGTTTCTGCCGAAGAGGCCGGCAGCGCCAGGAAAGAGCACAGTAGAGCCGGGACGATCAGAAGGCGCATCATGTAAGGATCTCCTGTCAGTGGCCGGAGCGCCGGAAACACGCGAGCAAAACCTCTAGTGTCTCCCGCCGCAGGGCCCGGGGAATGGGTTCTATAACGTCAGCTTTGCCATGCTCTCGCCAATGTCTCCAAACAGCAACACCCCCCAGCATGATTACGGCTGAGCAAGCTCGACCCCTCCGCGAGACATTTTTGCTCGCTCCTGTTTCGGGATACAATCCGGGCATGGCAAAATGCCCAGCCCGAATAGCGAATCACAGGCACGAGTTCTGCAATTGAAGGCATTAAACCTTATGTCCTCGAACGTAAAGAGCCCCCAGGCTCCTGCCTGCCTGCATTGCGGACTGCCCTCCCTGCGCCACTCGAGCTTTTGCTGCCCGGGTTGCGAGAGCGTGTATTCGCTTCTTATGGAAAGAAACCTGGGCCACTTTTACAAACTACGCGAGGCAAATTCCTTCCGGCCCCCCGCCCCCGCTCCGGATCCTTCCACGCTAAACTCCGACAGCCCTTTCGAAAAAATAGCTTCCCGATCCAAAGCCCGTTTTTATCTGCAGGGCATCCATTGCCTGGGCTGCCTCTGGCTGCTCGAAAAACTTCCCGAGATCGAACCCCGCATCCTTGAAGCCCGCCTGGACATGGCCCACAACATCCTCGAAGTGAAAATCCAGGACGGGGAAATCGGCTGGGCTGAAGTGTCCGGCTGGATCTCCCGGCTCGGATACCAGGCAAAGGCTCTGGACGAAGGGGAAAAGGCAGAGGACGCAAGAAAGCAGGAACACGGGGCACAGCTCCTCCGCTTGGGCGTGGCCGCCTTTGGAGCCGGAAACATCATGCTCCTCACGATCTCCATCTACGCTGGCGCCGATCCTCTATGGTCGCGGAACTTCGCCTGGCTATCGGCCCTCCTCGCCGCTCCGGTTTTGCTCTATAGCGCCGGGCCTCTTTACCTTTCCGCCTTCGGCCCTCTCCGCAGGGGCCAGCTTTCGATCGATCTTGCCATCGTGATCGCGCTTTTAGCGGGTATTGCCACGAGCATCGCCAGCTTGTTGCGAGGCGAGCCTGGAGGAATCTATTTCGACTCCCTCTCCATGCTCGTATTCCTGCTGCTCTCCAGCCGCTATCTGCTGCAGAGGATGCGGGAATCCCTCGCCAGCTCCGCGCCCTGCCTGGCGTTTCAGGAAAACGAACGCTTCGAGCGGACCCTTCCCAAGCCCGCTCGCGTGAGCGCAAGCGATCTTAAGCCAGGCGACGAGATCCAGTTGCGCACGGGCCAGGTGCTGCCGGTAGACGCTATACTGCTTGAACCAGGGAATACTTATCTGGACCTTTCGCTCCTCACGGGCGAAAGTATTCCAGTGAAGTTTCGGCAGCAGGAGCGAGTGGAAGCCGGCAGCAAGCTTGAAGGGAAAGCCTCTCTCTTCCGTGTGGCATCGATTGCTTCCGAGAGCCGCCTTTCCGGCATACTGCAGCAGATCCGCGCCTATGAGCTCCACCGCAGCCCTTCCGTGGATTTCGCTGACCGGATAGGCCGGCGCTTCGTATTGGCCGTACTCGGCCTTTTCGCCATCCTTCTTTTCTGGAACCCCTCCGGAGAGGGCCTCTCCCGTGCGTTGGCGCTGGCGATTGTCACTTGCCCTTGCGTGCTGGCATTCGCGATCCCCCTCACCCTCACCCGTTCCCTGCAGAAAGCCGCCCGGAGAGGCATTCTCTTCCGGGATTCGGCGCGCATGGAAACACTCGCCTCGGCCAAGCAGGTCTTCCTCGATAAAACGGGCACCCTCACCACCGGCCTTTTCTCCGTGAAGGAATGGAAACGGGCCCACGGAAGCCTCGAGGAAGCCAAGGCGGCGGCCGTGGCTCTCGAACGCCACTCCTCTCACCCCATCGCCAGAGCCGTTTTACGCGACACGAATCCAGAGAACGAAATCCCAAACGCCACGGAAGTGAAAGAAGTGCAGAGCTACGGCATTTCTGGAAACATCGCGGGAAAGGAATGGAAGGTGGTGCGCTCGGAAACCCCTTCGTCCCCCGGGGAGAACTGCGTGGAGATTCTCTGCGACGGGATCCTGAGAGCGGAGCTGGTACTCGGTGACGCGCTCCGCCCCGAAGCGCCTCTGGTCCTGCAGGAACTAGAGAAACTCGGCCTCTCCGTGCACCTGCTTTCCGGTGATAGCGCGATCAATACCGGCGCCATCGCCTGGAAGCTCGGCATTCCTTCCTGGCAGGCCGGCTTGAAACCGGAAGACAAAGCCAGGATTCTTTCCGAGAGCGCGCAAGGCGGAACCATCATGGTGGGCGATGGCGCCAACGATGCCGTGGCCTTTCGGGCGGCCGACGTAAGCATAGCGATGCAAGGAGCCGTGGAGCTCAGCCTCCGGCATTCCGATATCCTTCTCACCCGCCCGGGCCTCGCCTCCCTGCTCGACTCCATCCTTCTGGCACGTTCCACGATGAGGCTCGTGAAACAAGGCTTTGCTCTTACCCTCGCCTACAACCTCCTGGCCGGCTCGCTCGCCGTGGCCGGAATGATGCAGCCACTGTTGGCCGCTATATTGATGCCGATGAGCGCCCTCAGCGTTTTCGCCTATATCAGCTGGCGCACGGGCACGCTGCCCCGCCTGGTTCTCCCCTCGGCAGAGCTGCCCTCTTTACGGGAAAGGAGGGCCACGTGAGCGTGCTCTTCGTCCTGATCCCGATGGCGCTCCTGCTGGGACTGCTTTTTCTGTTCGGCTTCCTATTGGCGGCGAAAAACGGGCAGATGAATGATTTGGAAACCCCGGCCTACCGGGCCTTGATCGACGACTCGGAATCAATGAAAGGAAAGAATGATGTCTGCGAACGGCAACCTTAGATACGACGACGAGATCGTCAAGAAATTCGCCCTGGCCACGGTGGTTTGGGGTTTCGTGGCCTTTCTGCTCGGGGTGCTGATCGCCTCCCAGATGGCCGAGTGGCGGCTGAACTTCGGCATTCCGTGGCTCACCTTCGGAAGGCTGCGCCCCTTGCACACCAACGCAGCGATCTTCGCTTTCGCAGGTAACGCGATCTTTGCCGGCATTTATCATTCCTCACAGCGGCTGCTGAAAACACGCATGGGTTCGGACCTTCTGAGCAATATCCACTTCTGGGGCTGGCAGCTGATCATCGTGAGCGCAGCGATCACCCTCCCCCTCGGCTTCACCCAGGGCAAGGAATACGCCGAGCTCGAATGGCCGATCGATATCGCCATCACCCTGGTTTGGGTGGTTTTTGCCGTGAACCTCTTCCTTACTCTGGCCAAGAGAAGAGAGCAGCATATCTATGTGGCGATCTGGTTCTACATCGCCACGATCATCACGGTGGCCGTTCTCCACATCGTGAACTCCCTCTCCCTGCCCACCTCGCTCCTGAAAAGCTACCCGATCTATGCGGGCGTGCAAGACGCTCTCGTGCAATGGTGGTACGGCCACAATGCCGTGGCGTTCTTCCTCACCACGCCCTTCCTGGGGCTGATGTACTACTACATCCCCAAAGCGGCGGAACGGCCGGTATACTCCTACCGGCTCTCGATCATTCACTTCTGGTCGCTCGTATTCATTTATATCTGGGCGGGCCCCCACCACCTCCTGAATACCGCCCTACCCAACTGGGCCCAAACCCTAGGAATGACCTTCTCCCTCATGCTCTGGGCCCCAAGTTGGGGCGGCATGATCAACGGCCTCCTCACCTTGCGCAGCCGCTGGGACAAAGTGCGCACCGATCCCGTGCTGAAGTTCCTTATCGCCGCCGTGACATTTTACGGCATGAGCACCTTCGAAGGACCTCTGCTTTCCATCAAGAGCGTGAACTCTCTCGCGCACTATACGGATTGGATCATCGGCCACGTGCACGGCGGCGCTCTGGGATGGAACGGCTTCCTCACTTTCGGAATGCTCTACTACCTCGTGCCTCGCCTCTGGCGCACGCAGCTTTATTCCAAAGCGCTTGCCACCGCCCATTTCTGGCTCGGCACCCTCGGAATCGCCCTCTATATGCTCTCCATGTGGACCTCCGGGATCACCCAGGGCCTGATGTGGCGAGGCGTAGATGCCAGTGGCAAACTTCTCTATCCCGACTTCGTGGAAACGGTGATGCGCATCGTTCCGCTTTACTGGGTAAGGGCGGCCGGTGGGCTCATGTTCCTCACAGGCTTCCTGCTGATGGTATTCAATCTCTGGCGCACCATCGCGGCGGCTCCTGCTGCGGAAGCCGGCGATACTCCTCCTGAAGGAAACCGGATCCCTCTTGCACAGGTGATGCAGGAAAAAGGGCACCGTTCCCTCGAAGGGATGACCACGGTATTCACCACCCTCGTTGTGGTGGCTGTACTGGTAGCAAGCGCCTGCTCGCTCCTGCCGAGCTTCCTCACTCCAGCCCGCTACGATCTGCCCACGATGATCCGTCCCTATACGGCTCTCGAGATCGCAGGGCGGGATATCTATGTGCGCGAAGGCTGCTACCTCTGCCACTCCCAGCAGATCCGCACCATGGTAAGCGAGGTGCTTCGTTATGGGCCCGCTTCCACGATGGAAGAAAGCGCTTACGATCGCCCCTTTCAATGGGGATCCAAGCGCACCGGCCCTGATCTTGCGCGAGTGGGCAAGAAATATCCTGATCTATGGCACTACCGCCACATGATGGATCCCCGCGAGGTAACTCCGAAATCCCTCATGCCGGCTTATAAATGGCTCGGTAAGGATAAAATCGCTTTCGAGGGCTTACCCCGAAAAATGGAAGTGATGCGAACCCTCGGAGTTCCCTATACGAACTACGAGGTGGAAAACAGCGAGGATCACGCCAGGGCGCAAGCCAAGCGGATCGCTGAGGAGCTACAGGCACAGGGTGCGCCCGCAGGCCTCGAAAACAAGGAGATCACCGCTTTGATCGCCTACCTGCAGTCGCTCGGCCAGCTCGGCCGGATGAAGACAGCGGAAAAATAGGAAGGAGCAGGAAAGATGAAACAAGCATTTCTCGCGAATTTTCCCTACGTGAGCATGGCCATCGTAGGCCAGCTGCTCTTCATGTCGGTTTTTATCGCCTCCATTTTTTGGGTATTCCGCCGCGGATCGAAAGAGCTCTACGCGGAGCTCGCATCTTTGCCTCTGGACAGAAAGGACAGCCGTTATGAGTGACCGGGAACGGGAAGCGGAGATTCTTCCGCACGATTATGATGGGATTCAGGAGTTCGACAATCCCTTGCCGAACTGGTGGCTGCTCACGTTTTACGGAGCCATCGTGTTCTCTTTCCTCTACATCGGCTACTACCATTTCGGCAGCGGCCCGAGCCTGATAGATGAGATGAACGCCGATCTCGCCCACGTGGCTGCTTTGGCCGAGGCTTCGCGGGCCTCCGCTCCGCCGCCCAACGAGGAGGAGCTGAACGCGGCCTTCGCGAATCCCGGCACCCGGGCGCAAGGAAAACAGCTCTACGTGGAAAAATGTGCTGCCTGCCACGGCAACGATGGGCAGGGAATGATCGGCCCCAACCTCACCGACCGTTTCTGGATCCATGGAGATGGCACGCTATCGGCCTTGATCCAGGTGATCAACGAAGGCGTGGCGGAGAAAGGAATGCCTCCCTGGGGGCCCCTCCTCACGCGTGAGCAGCTCGTGGCCGCGGCGGTACATGTGAAGAGCCTGGCGGGCACTAAACCAGCCAATCCGAAAGAACCTCAAGGAACGGAGATCAAGAATTAATATGAACACCCAGCTTCCAAAGGACCGCCTGGCCACCACCGACGTACAGGGAAAGAGGGTTTACCTCTACCCCTCCGCGGTGCGAGGGCTCTTTCACGACCGGAAGATCTGGGTGCATGGATTTCTTGTGCTGCTTTTCCTTCTCCTGCCCTGGCTACACATAGGGGGGAGGCAACTCCTCCTTCTAGACGTTTCCAGACGGGAATTTTTCCTCTTTGGGCTTCACCTCCGGGCCCACGACGCTCCACTTCTGGTGTTCGTGTTCCTGGGCTTCGTGTTCTTGATCGGGTTTGTTACCGCGATCTGGGGGAGACTGTGGTGTGGCTGGGCCTGCCCCCAAACCGTTTTCACGGAACTCCTGTTCCGGAGAATCGAAACCTGGATCGAAGGAGGGCCCCGGGAACGCCGCGAGCTCGACAGCGCCCCCTGGTCGGGAACGAAGGTGATGAAAAAGGGCGGCAAATGGCTGGCGTTTCTGGCCGTGACCTTGGTTTTCACCCACAGCTTTCTCGCCTACTTCGTGGGTTCCCATGAAGTACTCGAAATGATGACCCGGGCACCCGCCGAGAACTGGGCCTCATTCCTCGTGGTGGCCTTCGCCACCGGCGTGCTGCTCTTCGATTTCGGATGGTTCCGGGAACAGTTCTGCGTGATCATGTGTCCCTATGGCCGCTTTCAGAGCGTGATGCTGGGCTCCTCCTCTCTCGTGGTGGGCTATGACACCGCCCGGGGGGAACCAAGGCGGGGCGAGGTTGCCCCGGGAGGAACACAGGGAGACTGCATCAGCTGCCTCCGTTGCGTGCAAGTATGCCCCACGGGAATCGATATCCGGCGCGGCTTGCAAATGGAATGCATCGCCTGCACCGCCTGCATCGACGCCTGCGATGAGGTGATGACCAAGGTAAAGAAACCCAAAGGCCTGATCCGCTATATGACGCTGGCGGATTCGCTCCGTAAGGGAGCCTCCGGATTCAACTTTCGCGCGGCTATCTATGGTTTGCTTTTCCTCGTGATGGCGGGTGGCCTTACGGTGATTCTTACCCGCAAAGATTTCGTGGAAGTGGAAGTGCTCCGGGCGAAAGGCTCTCCCTATGAGCTCCTGAAATCGGATTCAGGCGAGTTGGTGGTGAACCATTTTCACTTGGAGCTTTCCAATCAAACCGGCCACGCTCAATCGGTAGTGGTGAGTCTCCCGCAGGATCTGGCCACAAGCTTCGAGCTGGTGATGCCGCTCAATCCCGTAGCCCTCAATAGCGACGCAAAAACACGGGCTGATTTTTTCGTGAAGTTCTCCCGAGAAGCCGCCCCTGGCGGATCCCGCCGCATTCCGCTTCACTTGCGAACCAATGCGGGTGAAAGAATCCTGGAGGTGCCGATTGTCGCCCCCGTCCCTTGAGCTTCTCCCTTTTGGTGCCGCCCTGGCAGCGGCCTTGGCGGGATCGCTCCATTGCGCAGCGATGTGCGGCCCGCTGCGCCTGCTTGTAGCGGGAGTGAAGGGCGCACCGTGGAAATACCAGGGAGGCCGCTTCCTCGGCTATGGCCTGATGGGGGCCGCCGCCGGCGGGGTGGGATTCGTTTTGCCCTGGTGGGCTCTTGTGGCGGTGATTGCGCTGGGCTTGGGACTGAGCATAGTGCGAGTGGAGATTTTTCGGGGGCTGCGCCAAAGGCTTCTCCGGGCCGGAAGCGCGAGTCCCTTTCTTTTGGGATTGGCCTCGGGCCTGCTTCCCTGCGGGCTTCTGCACGGTTGGGTGGCTGCCGCAGCGGCCACCGGGCAACCGTTGCATGGAGCCGCATTGTTGCTGATCCTTTGGGCAGGGTCCACTCCGGCCTTGGAGCTGGCGCCCGGAATATTGAGAAAACCGCTGCGAGCGCTTCAGCTTCGCTATCCCAAAGCCCTTACTGCTCTTTTACTTGCCGCTGCGCTCGTGCCCCTGGCGATGCGGGTGCCCGGCAGCCTGCACGCCGCAAAAAGCTCTTCCGGAGAAAAAACAGAAGAGGTTCATCAATGCCACGGGCATTGATCTCGCGAATCTAACCCAGCTCCACGGTTTCCATGGGCGCCGCCACTTCAACTTCCCAGCATAGCTGGTCTTTGATCTTCACTCTCAGAGCATCCGCGGCCTGCGGTTCGCCATGCACCAGAAAAATCTTCTTCGGCGGCTTGCGAAGCCCGCCGATCCAGGAAAGCAGCTCCGACTGATCGGCGTGGGCAGACAAACCCGTGAGCTCCGCGATATGGGCACTAACCTTGAACCACTGTCCATGCATCTTGATCTCAGGGGCTCCATCGCGGAGGAGCCTTCCCCTGGTGCCCGCGGCCTGGTATCCCGTAAGGAGCACGGTATTTTTCCGGTCGAAAATTCTGTGAGCGAGATGGTGAAGAATCCTTCCTCCCGTAACCATTCCGCTCCCCGCGATCACGATCGTGGAAGACCGGGCCTGCAGAAGGTCTTTCGACTGCTGCCGGCTTCTTACCACCTGGGCCACATGCGCGATCTCTTCGGCGGATTCCGTATGACGGATGAGCCAATCGGGATTGTTAAGGTAGATCTCGGTGGCGCCTTCGGCCAGGGGGCTATCCAGATAGATCGGAAGCCCGGGAATCTTGCTGTGCTTGCGGAGGCGGGAAAGGAGCAATAGAAGATCCTGTGTGCGCCCCACGGCGAAACTCGGAATCAGGAGGTGCCCTCCCCTCTTCTCCGTTTCCCAAACCACCCTCGCCAGCGCATCGGCAGCGCTTTCAGGATCGTGAAGGCGATCACCGTAGGTGGATTCAAGCACAAGATAATCGGCCTCCTCCAGCTTCTCCCGGGGCTTCAGCAGAAGAGGGTGTTCCCGGCCCAAATCCCCGGAAAACACGAGGCGCTTTCCTCCCGCATCGATTTCAGCAAAGGCCGAGCCCATGATGTGGCCCGCATTACGAAACCGAAACCGAAATCCGGGAAGGATCTCGGTCCAATCGCCCGCTTTCAGCGAAACAAAATTTTTAAGCACGGCTCTCGCGTCTTCACCGGTAAAAAGGGGCGCCGCCGGATGGTGGCGGGAATAGCCCTTCTCATTGGCGTAAGCGGCGTCCTCCTCCTCGATGGTAGCTGCATCGGCGAGAAGAATACGAGCCAGTTCCCGGGTGGGTTCCGTTACGAATATCTTTCCCTGAAATCCTTCCCTATGAAGAATAGGAAGGTAACCGCTATGGTCGAGATGCGCGTGGGTGAGGATTACGCCATCAATCGTGGAGGGATCCACCGGAAAGCCGGCGCGGTTCCTGAGCCTGAGCTCCTTAATGCCCTGAAAAAGCCCGCAGTCCACGAGGATCTTTTTCCCGCCGAAGCAAAGGAGATGGCGGGATCCGGTTACGGTGCCCGCCGCTCCAAGAAACTGTAAACTCAAGGGGGAGGTGTTCATTTCAAAGGAACGCCCGGCTAGATTCCCACGGAAGCCGCGGATCGGGTGGCCTCTCGCCAAAGAGGCTCATAAGTGAAATCGAGTACAGCGAGCTTGCCACCCTTGTCCTCATTCAGAAGAATCTCGTGCAGCACTCGCATCATGTCTTCCGTGGTGATGATCCCCACCACCGAGCTGCCGTGAGTTACCATCAATGCCGAAATCTTTTCTTCCAGCATCATGCGCACGGCCTTGGAAAGAGGAGTGTTCTGCTCCACGGTAACCACCGGCCAGTTCATATAGTCTGCGGCAACCGCGTCGGCTCGGAACCTCGGCCCGGAGGGATCCATGGCGCGCTTCACGTCACGATCAGAAATAATGCCCGCCAGCTCACCCTGGGAGCCGATCACCGGCATATGACGGATCCGGCTTTCTTCCATCACCTTCCATATCTCCGCCATGGGCTGATTCCATTCGGCCGATTTGAAAGACTTCGTCATCTGGCTGCGCACATTTTCCATCTTTAATCCTCGCTTTTTTTCTTTCTCTCAAATGAGACAAGCGAGAGCAAGGCCAATGCCAGCTGACGGGCCCATTAATCGTCCTCCCCTTCGACCCAGTGAGACAAGACGACCCAGGCCGGGACAGTCCGATGCGCCTCTTCCGGATGGGAGTGATTTCTAGTAAGCTTGGGGCGATTTCCACCACACTGCAAAAGGAACCACCGGTGAAACCCAGATCCATCGCTATTTCCGTCCTGATCCTGCTGGCAGTTCTGGCGGGAGCCCTTTTTCTAGTCAAAAAATCCTCCTATACCATCGTGAAACCGGAGCGGGGTGATATCACCGAAGCCGTTTATGGCTTGGGTAAAGTGAAAAGCGAAAAGCGATACCAGGTGATCGTAGGGGTGATTTCCACGGTCAGCAGACGTTTTGTGAATGAAGGCGAAGTGGTAAAAAAAGGGCAGCCGCTGATCGAGTTCGACTCCCAGGCACTCTTTCGTGCCCCTTTCAACGGCACGGTTACCATGGCGGCGATCGATGAAGGGGAAACGGCCCTCCCCCATGTGCCCCAGCTCCGCGTGGAGGACCTCAGCGATCTTTATCTGGAGCTCTCGCTCGAGCAGCAAGCGGCGATCCGAGTGAAAAAAGGGCAGGCTGCCAAACTCAGCTTTGAGTCCGTGAGGGGAACGGTATTCAAAGGAAGCGTTACTTCGCTATACTCCCGGGAGGATGAATTCCTCGCACGGATCGATGTGGAAGGCCTGCCCGACGGCGTGCTTCCGGGCATGACCGCGGATGTGACCGTGGAAATCGGCCAGATCAAGAATGCGCTTCTGGTACCCCTCAAGGCCGTGCTGAGCGGGATGGTTACCGTCAGGCGGAATGGCCGCTGGGAAAAGGTGAAGGTGGACATCGGGCATATCGATGGGCTCAGTGCCGAAGTGAAAGGCGGGCCCCTCACCGAAGCGGATGAAATCCGGATGGGGAACTGATGTTTTTTCTCTCCTGGCGCCAGCTCGTTTCCAGAAAAGGGCAAACGCTCCTCGTACTGCTGGGAATCAGCTTCGGCACTCTCTTGTTCGTGGCCATCTCGGGGCTCCAGCTCGGGATGAGGAAATACATCGCCGACCGCCTGTTGGATAATACTGCTCACATCCTGATCTCCGGAGCCGAGCGAATGATCGATCCCGAGGAAGTAACGGAAGCGCTCTATGGCCCCCGGGGCCGGGGCGGGCAGAACGTTCGCTGGCTGCTTCCCCCCTACGGAAAAAGAGAGGAAACCAGGCTGGAGAATTACCAGGGCTGGTATGAGCGCCTCTCCCGGGATCCCGACGTTCTGGATTTCTCCCCCCGCCTCTCGGCCAACGCCATCCTGTCCAACGGCGTATTCACCGCCTCCGTGAACCTTACCGGCACCGTGCCCGACCGCCACATGCGCATCACGTCCATCGAGAAGTATATGCAATCGGGATCGTTCACCGCGCTCCAGGGCGGCAGCAACAGCATCGTGATCGGCAGCGGAGTGGCCAAGGATCTGGGTGCCCGGCTGAACTCCTATGTAAACGTGAGCACGGGCCGGGGGGAATCACGCCCATTCAAAGTGGTAGGGATTTCCCACTTCGGGAACGACCAGATCGACAAAAGCATCGCTTTCGCGGAGCTCGCCAACGTGCAAACTCTCACCAAGAGCCCGGGCCGCGTGAGCGCCATTGCGGTAGCCTTGTTTGATATCAATCAGGCCGTGCCAAAAGCGCAGGAGTGGAAGATGCTCGGGCCTGATAAGGTGGAAGACTGGCAGGAAGCCAACAAAATGTTTATGGAGATGATCCGGGTGCAGGACTATACCCGCTGGTTCATCACCAGCGCGATTCTCGTGGTGGCAGCCTTCGGGATCTATAATGTTCTCTCCATCCTGATCAGCCAGAAGAAAAAAGAGATCGCGATTCTTCGCGCCATCGGCTACGGGCCGGTCAAGATCCTGCAGCTGATCCTTTACCAAGGCCTCCTTCTAGGAATTGGCGGCGGTATGATCGGCCTGGTGCTTGGTTATCTTCTTTGCGTACTGATCGGGAGTATTGATCTGGGCATCGAGATCGGTGGCAGCCACAGCCTGCTGATCAGCTATGATCCGAGCATTTACAGCACTGCGTTCGTGGCCGCCAACGCGGCCGCTCTTCTCGCTTCCTATCTTCCGGCCCTGGCGGCGAGCCGCCTTACGCCCATGGATATCATCCGCTCGGAGATCTGATGATCGAATGCCGTAATCTCGTCAAAGAGTTCGGAACCCCTCCCCAAAGGATTCTGCACAGCCTGAATTTTACGATTCCCGAAGGGGAATTCGTATCCATCACCGGCCGTTCGGGAAGCGGGAAGAGCACCTTGCTCTACCTGGTGAGCACGCTCGATCAACCCACGTCCGGGCAGGTGCTGATCGATGGCCACAACACCACCGGCTGGTCGTCGGATGAGGTGCACGCCTTCAGAAACAGGCACGTGGGTTTCATCTTCCAGTTCCACTTCCTCCTTCCCGAACTCACCTCCCTGGAAAACGTGCTTCTTCCTGCCCGGAATCTGGGTACGGAAAAAGAAAAGGAAGGCGAAGCCATGGCTTTGCTCGAACGAATGGGCATCGGACGGCATGCTCACAAATATCCCGGGCAGATGTCCGGAGGCGAGCAGCAAAGGGTGGCGATCGCACGCGCGCTCCTGCTGAAACCCAAATATATCTTCGCCGACGAGCCCACCGGGAACCTCGACACTGAAAACGCCGGCCTTGTAATGGAAATGCTGAAGCAGGAAAACAAACGCGGAGCCACCATTTGCCTGGTAACGCACGAGCCGGATTTCGCCGCCATGGCCAGCCTGGAGATTTTCCTCAGCGATGGAAGAATCACCGGCCGCGCCTGACAAAGGATCGATTCGCTTCGGTCAGGCACACCGGAGCCGTAGATGCCTCGGGCTCTGGCACCGAATCTGCAAATGATTTCGCAATTGCCTTCTCCCTTGAAATCGGGCCGCTGTAGCGTCGAAATTTCACGCAGCCCACGGCAAATCTTCCGCTTCGATGTGTCCCGAAGGCCCGCAGGCAGGAAGATTTGTCTCAAAGCCAGAATAAGGAGCCAAAATGCCAGCCAGAAACATCAGCCACCCCGACCGTATCCTTCGAGCCATACTCGGATCAGCCGTGCTTGCTCTGGTGTTTTTCGGTCCGCAAACCGCCTGGGGATACCTAGGCCTGATCGCCCTCATCACGGCATTGTCCGGCTTCTGCCCTCTTTACCGGATCGCGGAAGCTGCCGGCCTGAAGGGAAGGTAACGAAGGGAGTTTTATGAAAAAGATCGCGCTCGTGTACTCCTCGAAGCACGGGCAAACAGAAAAGATCGCCCGCTATATGGAAGCCAAGCTTCAGGAGCGCGGGTATTCCACTCAGCTCTTGGAAGCCTCAGGGAACTTTTCCCTAAACTCCTGCGTGGACGCAGTGATCTGCGGCAGCCCTGTATACGCTGGTAAGTTCCGCCAGCCGCTCCTCCGCTGGGTGCAAAATCACCGCAAAGAAATGCATGACTTTCCCGTGGGCCTTTTCACCGTTACCCTGAATGCCGCCGACAAACATCAAACCGCCCGCGCCGACGACTCCCGCCTGCTCCGCGAGCTCATCAGCCAGACAGGCCTTCACCCTTCGCACGTGGCCAGTTTCGCCGGCGCGTTGAAGTACCGTTCTTACTGGTGGCCTACCCGGTGGATGATGCGCAGAATTGCGGCCAAAGCTGGAGGCGATACCGATACCAGCCGGGATCATGAATACACCAGCTGGGCCCAGGTAGACTCATTCCTCAGTGCTTTCGTATCGCAAAAGAGAGCGTCTCCGTTTTCCACCAGTCAGCAGGCGGGCGAAAGCGAAGCCGGCCTGTACGCGGTGCCAGGGCCCTCGCTCGAGCAGGAAAACCAGGCCACTCTGCCCGCATAGCTTCACAGCCGGGAAAAACTAGGCCGGATCGTTTCCGCCCAGGAGATTGGCCGGCACCGAAATGTGCAGGCGCTTCGGTGCGCCCAGTTTCATCGCGTCCATCTGGGCCTTGAATGCCTCAAAGGAATTTTTCTCTCCCACTTTGGGGTTATGAGCGCGCTCTTCAGCAATGGTGCTCTGCTCGTGGCCTCTGTAATCATGCCCGGGGAACACAAGAGTTTCCGCTGGAAGAGAAAAGAGCTTTTCCCGGATGCTATGAAACATCTTCTCGTTGGATCCCTGCTGAAAGTCGGTGCGGCCCACGTCGCGAACGAAGAGAGTGTCGCCAGTAAACACCATGCCTTCCGAATAAAAGCTCAGGCAGGTATTGGTATGGCCCGGGGTGGAAATCACTTTCAGGGTAAAGGGCCCATAGGAAAGTGTGTCGCTATCGGAAAGCGCCAGATCGGCCACCTTCACCTCTGCCACCGCACTCACGCCGGTTTTGGCACCCGTAGCTTCGCGCAACTTGGCCGCCCCGGTGATATGGTCGGCGTGCACGTGGGTATCGAGGATGAATTTGAGCTTTAATCCAAGCTCGTTCAAAAGAGCCAGGTCCCGAGGCACCTGCTCTCTGACCGTGTCAATCAGCACGGCCTCCCCGCTTTTACGGTCGGCAAGCAGGTAGGTATAGGTCCAGGTTTCGTAGTCGAATAATTGCCGGAAGATCAGATCTTTAGCCATGTCTCATTATATACCCTAAAAGGTACCCCTCGGCCAATTCTGCGAAAATGGACATTTCGTCCCACCTCTTTCCAATGCGTCCCGCCACTTCTCCTCCAACGGTCCCGAATGGCTCTCCCGGACGGTATGGGTTTTGCGTTCTTCTTTCGCATGATTCTAAGAGCAAAATGGAACGATAAACTCAGCTTCCTCGCCGAGACAGACGGGCATTCCGTTACGATGGACGCCAAGCCTCCGCTGGGGGCAGACCAAGGCATGACCCCGAAGCAGCTTCTGCTCGCCGCCGCCTGTGGCTGCACCGGGATGGATGTAGCGGCCCTCCTTCGCAAATTCAAACAGCCCCTGCAGGCTATGGAGATCGAAGCCGAGGCCACTGTGACAGAAGGAAAGCACCCGGTTGTTTTCACGGCCATTGCCCTTACTTTCAAGATCAACGGAGAGATCGAAGCGGAAAAAGCCCTCGAGGCAGTGAAACTTTCGCAAACGAAGTACTGCGCCGTGAGCGCCATGCTTTCCAAAGCGGTACCCATTTCCTACACCGTCGTGCTCAACTCTGTTCCTGTGGGAACGGGCCGGGCTCAATTCACTGAAGGAGAGTAAAATGAAGCTCAATGTGCATCCTGTGGAACGCGCCCTTAGAGTATTGCTTGGTGCTATCCTCTTCAGCCTGGCCTTCTGGGGCCCGTCCAGCCCCTGGTTCCTGCTTGGGATTATCCCCCTGCTCACCGGCGTAATCGGTTGGTGCCCCGCCTATACCCTGCTGGGAATCAGCACCTGCCCTACGCAAAACCATTGATCCGTCCCAAGGAAAGGAAAGCCTATGCCACCAGTGAAAGTGCCCGAAGTTCTGCCTCCTCTCGGATTGGGAAACCAAACCATAGAGGATTTCACCACCTGTGATCCGATCTGCGTATCTCCCGATACCAAAGTGGAAGAAGTGATCGGCCTTTTCCGCAAGCATCGCTTCCGCCATTTGCCCGTGGTGTCCGATGGAAAAGCCATCGGCATCATCAGCGACCGCGATATCCTGATCTCCCGGCCGATGGGAGTGGCCAGCGAGATCCGCGCCGGAGAGGTGATGACCAAGGAGCCCTATGCCGTGGCGGTAGACAGCCGCCTGGAAGACGTGGCGCTTGAGCTTTCGCGCCGGAAGTTCGGCTCAGCCATGGTGTATGATCTCGACGGAAAGTTCTACGGGATCTTCACTGCTACCGACGCACTCAATGCCCTCGTGGAAGTTTTGCGGGCGCAGCGCCCCTGAAGCGGCGAAGGAGAAATACGCTCAGAAGCCCACGGCCCCGAGCGTATTCATTCCCTCTCTCCACACGGGCTCATAGGTGAGATCGAGCCGGCCCAGCCTTCCACCCTTTCCTTCGTGCAACAAGAGCTCGCGTAGGACGCTAAGCATATCACTCGTGGTGATGATGCCTACTACCTCCTCCTCTCTTGTCACCAGCATCGCGGATAGTTTCTCTTCGAGCATCTTGTCCACCGCTTCGAGAAGAAGCGTTTTTTCGTCCACGGTGGTAACTGGCCAGGTCATATAATCGGCCACCACTTCGCTTTCCCGGAAGGCTCCGCTGCTCCCTCCCATAGCACGCATCACATCTCTCTCCTCAAGGATCCCCACCAATGCCCCATCCTGCCCCAGCACGGGAAGATGGCGGATCATTCCCTCCTCCATCACATTCCACGCTTCGCGAATGGGCTGGTTCCAGGGCACGGAAACGAAAGATCTTGTCATATTGCTGCTTACCTGGATGGAGTTCATGGCGGCCTCCCAGGAAGGGAACAGCAAGTAAGGTGCCATACTCAAGCCACCCAGCTGCGCATGGAAATATTGGCGTTCTGGAACTCGTCAAATACGGTGCGGATTTCCGTCCGCTCCGAAGCTCCCAGCGCATATAGCATCGGCAGGTAATGATCGGGGCTGGGAACCGCCATACGCCCGGCAGCGCGATCCAGAAAATGCCGCGTAAGCGCCTTTTCATCGCGACTGTCCATTTTTTCTTTCACCCATTGGTCAAATTCGAGGGCCCAGGCTTCGGTGGGCGCATTTCCCTTCCAGGAAATCTGGCGGAGGTTGTGCACCAGGTTTCCGCTCCCCACGATCAGCACGCCTTTTTTTCGCAAGGCCGCCAGTTGCCGGCCGAGCTCCAGATGAAATTCAGGAGGTTGCGTGCGATCGATGCTCAGCTGAAGAACCGGCCACCTTGCCTCGGGATAGATATGCCGAAGCAGGGACCAGGTTCCGTGATCCAGGCCCCATTGGCCCGGATCCAGCTGAATCCGGGGAGACTCGATCCCGCTCACGATTTCGCTCGCGAGCACCGGGTCCCCCGGCGCGGGGTATTCCACGGACGACAGCTCCTTGGGAAAGCCGAAAAAATCGTGGATGGTTTTCGGCCGGTCCATCGCCGTTACCAAGGTGCCTTCCGTATACCAGTGGGCCGATACCACCAGGATCGCGCGAGGCTCCGGCGCCAAAGCGCGCAGCTCCCGGAGCATTTTGGTGAAGCTGTTATCGGCGAGGGCGTTTTCGGGCGTTCCGTGCCCTAGAAACCAAACGCCTCCGGTTCCCGCAGAAGAAATTGCCCTGGAATTTCTCATATCCATTCCTCCCTGGTTTCATCCGCGGGCTGGTTTCGGCCTGAGCTCAGTGAGTGGCTTCCACTTTCAGGTCGATTTCCACTTCATCTCCCACCACGGGACCTTTCTCCATCATGCTGGCAAAATTCAGGCCGAAATCCTTGCGATTGATCTTCGATTTGGCCTGAAACGCGGTTCTCTCTTTTCCGAAACCATCTTTCACTTTTCCGAGGTATTTCGATTTGAAAGTCACCTTCCTGGTAACCCCTTTGATCGTGAGATTCCCGATCAGTTCAAAGCCCTCGGGTTTTCCCTTCACTTCAGTGCTCACGAATTTCATCTCAGGATATTTCCCGGACTCAAAGAAGTCGGCCGCGCGGAGGTGGTCGTCGCGCTTGGCCACTCCCGTATCCACGGAAGCCACGTCCACCTTCATCTCGAATTTGCTTTTTTCAAACTTGTCCGCGAGGTCCACCTTCCCGGAAAATTTATTGAAACGGCCCTCCACGGTGGAGATCACCAGGTGAGGCACTTCGAAGCCCACCTTGCTATGCGATGCATCCACTTCATAGGTAGTGGCGAATGCGCTGGTGCTGGCGAGAAAAAGGGCGAGGGCACTGAGTTTATTGATCTTGGTCATAGTATTTTCCTTTTTGTGTTTTAGTGGATCCGTGAAATTTGTAATTTGCTTAGAGCCTGCTTTCGAACTTTCCGGGCCGGCTCATCCTGTCTTCCGCCTTGTTCGAAACGGGCTTCGATGAGAGAAAGCACAGCGCGCGAGACACCTTATGCTCCTGGATCACGCTCGATTGCTGAACCTGGTCTGAGCCGTCCCTGCTGCCGGAGCTGCTTTCCGCCTTCGCTTGGCTGAACACAGCCTGGGAAACAAGAAGCGTAAGAGTAAAGAGCTTTATTTTTTTCATTTGCTACCTCCCTGCGATCCGCCCGAAGCGGATGAGTTCAATTTCGCCTACCTCTTTACTTTCGCCCCAAATTTACTGTTTCAAAAGTAGACACAATTAGGTTTCAGTGTTCTAAAATAAGAACAATAAGGAGAAAGACCGCTATGAACGAAGCCCTGGATCTCAATAGGCTGCAGCTGTTTCGGGAGGTGGTTCTGGCGGGCTCCTTCTCCAAGGCCGCCCAGAGGCTCAGGATGCCCAAATCGCGCGTGAGCCGGCAGATCGCGGCCCTGGAGCACGATCTGGGCGTGCAGCTCATCTATCGCACCACCCGGCAGTTCCGCCTCACCCAAACCGGCACAGACCTCTTTCAGAAAACCGCGCCCTTGCTCACGGAGCTGCGTTCCTCGGTGGAGCAGGTAAGCTCTCTTTCCGAGGAAATCGCCGGCCTGATCAAGATCACGGTACCGGAAGACGTGGGAGCGGAAATCATCGGAGGGCTTTGCCACGAGTTCATGACTCTCTACCCTAAAGTGGAAATCGGCCTCCACGCCTCCAACCAGTATGTGGACCTCGTGAAAGAGAATATCGACATCGCCCTGAGAATTGGGCCGCACCGCGATTCCACGTTGGTGCGCCGGCGCATCGGAAACGTGGGACTGATCCTGGTGGCTTCCCCTGACTTTCTGGCAAGATATGAAAGCCTTTCCAGGCTGGAGCAATTGGAAGGCCTGCCCCATCTCGCCTTTTCTCCCCCAGGACAGAAAAAGCACAGCCTCCGGCTCACTAATGGGAAAGAGACTCAGGCCCTGAGGCTCGTATCCACCTTCTCCTGCAACAACTTCTTCACCCTGCGCGCGATGGCGATCGCCGGCTCCGGCTTCACCCGCCTTCCTGCTTTCCTGGCCAAGGAAGCGATCGAGCGTGGAGAGCTCGTGCACCTATTTAAGGATTGGACCGTGGAAAAAAATCCGGTGATGCTTCTCTACCCCCAGCAGAAAGAGCTGCCGGCCCGCATCCGGGCCATGTTGGATTTTCTCGCGGAGAGGCTTCAGCCCGTACTCTGAGTCAAAGAGAAAACCCCGGCACAGCGGAATCCCTCGCCACCAGCCGCACCTTTTGCGTGCAGGTATAGGGGCAGCCGTTAACCCGGATTCTCTCGAGACCGAGGCGTTTACCGTGCTCGCCTGGCAGATAAACCAAAGCCGCGCCCCGGAGGGCCAGCTCCTCGAGCAAGCGCAGGCTCGAGCTGACATAAGATATCTTTCTCGGGAATTTATCGTCTCGCCATCCATCAAGGCTCTGCCTGCCGGTTACCTGTCCCAAAAAGGAATGGCTGGGCCCCGCAAAGGCATGAAGAAGCACTTCTTCCACCGGCACGGCCTTTCCTCCCCTGGCCCTCTCGAATAACGGATGCCCCTGCCCACAGAAAGTTTGAAAGCTCGGCTCCTGCACTACCTTGGAAGAAAACCCTGCCCCGGGATCCCGGGTTACGAAAGCCAGCTGAGCCTCCCCCTTCTCCACCGCCTCCAAAGCCTGTTCTTCCGGGCAATGGAGGAGCTCCACAAAGCTCCCGGGATATCGCTTCAACAGTTTCCGGCTTTGCTCCACTCCCGGGCCCGATAGCAGCACCTCGGGCCCGGCGATCACCGCCCGGAGCGCGCCTTTGCCAAGCCCCACTTCCACTCTCACGGATTCCTCGAGGCCCACGATCTCGGAAGCCCGCTTCTGCAGCAGACGTCCGTGATCGGTGATCCTGATATTGCGGCCCTGCCGGCGGAACAAAGGCACAGAGAGCTCCTTTTCCAGCCTGGCGATCGCCTTGGAAATCGAAGCCGGGGACACGTGCAGAAGCTCCCCGGCCCTCTGGAGGTTTTCCGTACGCGCGGCCCCTAAAAAATAGCGAAGCTCATATATTTCCATAATCGAAACAATTATATCATTTTTATTTCTTTTTTCACATCATTCTCAGGGATAAACCCCCTCCATGAAAACGAAACACCTAAACCGCTTTTCTCCCCTCCTCCTCTCCAAAGGCATCAGCCTCAAGAACCGCGTGGTGGTTCCCCCTATGGCTTCCGGCTTAGCCACTGCTGCCGGCCACGTAACAGATGCCACCCTTTCCCACTACTCCAAGCTGGCCGAATCAGGCGCGGGCCTCGTTATCGTGGAATACAGCTTTGTTCACTCCTCGGGGCGCTCGGAAGAAAACCAGCTAGCCGTGAGCTCCCTCTCCCAGCTGCCTGGATTGAAGCTACTGGCGGAAACCATCCGAGCGAGAGGAGCCCTGCCAGGCATTCAGCTCGTGCATAGCGGAGGAAAATCAAGCAAGGCACTTACCGGTGGGGCGCTGATGGGCCCGAGCGGCATTCAGGTGCCCGTAAAAGGCCGGGAACTCGAGATTCCCGCGCCTATGAACCCCGGGCAAATCCGGCTCTGGAAAACAAGCTTTCTCGATGCGGTGGCGCTGGCTGCGAACGCCGGATTCTCCCTGGTGGAATTCCACGCAGCCCACGGTTACGGCCTGAACCAGTTTCTTTCGCCTGTAACCAACCAGAGAAACGATGATTACGGCGGCTCTCTTGAAAACAGGAACAGGCTTCTGGCGGAAATTTTATCCGAGGCTTCCGCCCGGCACCCGCACCTGCTCTTTTCCGTAAGAATCCCCGGCCAGGATCATTTGAGCGGAGGCCTGAGCGCCGAGGAAGGCATCGAACTGGCCAAGAGCCTTGAGGAGGCCGGCGCGGATCTGATCCACGTATCCTCCGGCCTGGGCGGCTGGAGAAGACCCGGCCCCAGAACAGGAGAAGGCTACTTGGTGGAGGAGGCGGAAAGGATCGCGCCCTATGTAAACGTACCCGTGATCGGTGTGGGCGGGATCGAAACTGGCGCCTATATCGACGATAGCCTGCGAAAAGGAAGGTTCTCTCTCGCCGCTGTGGGGCGAGCCATCTTAAAAGATCCTAGGGCCTGGGGCGGGGCCCAGCTTCAGGATTGGCCCCTCGGGATGAAGCGGGAAACCACCAGCGCCACCATGCTGAATACCACGGCCACCACACCCACCCGGTGATAGTGCAGGAAGTGGGAGCCCTCGAAAACCACGATCTTTCCGCCCACAAAGGC
Source organism: uncultured Bdellovibrionales bacterium (assembly GCA_964612065.1). Classification (GTDB taxonomy): domain Bacteria; phylum Bdellovibrionota; class UBA1018; order CAIPTA01; family CAIPTA01; genus JAKFYM01. Next base: position 74,473 of record CAZTCD010000004.1, read on the forward strand.
GGCCAAGGCGGCGGAAAGGTTCTGCACGGCCGCGCTCACGCTCATGAAGCTGCCTCTATATTGGGGGGTGGCGGTGGAACTCACCAGAGCCATGGCCGGAACCATTCGCCCGCTCATCACGATGAAGAAAGAGCAGGAGATCAGGATGAGGTACCAAACTGGCTGCATCCCCATATTGGTGATGAGCAGGATCGGGATCACCGACAATAAAACCGAGATCGCGAACACCGTATGCTTCGAGGTTTTATCGGCGAACCATCCCACCGCCGGTGCAGCGATCATGGAGCAGATGCCTCCGAAGAGATAGATGTAGGAAAGCTTGCCCTCCGGAAGCCCGGCATTGGCCACGTAGCTCTGGCTCAGATAGGGAATGATCGTGAATTGGCCCATCACCACGGAGAACAGAAACACCAGCGCCCAAAGCTGGGCCGGCGTGCGCAGGATATGCAAAAAGGTATCTCTCTTGGGGCGCCTCGCTTCTTTCGAAAGGAGATGCCCGCGCATCGGATGCATGAACCGCGCGATCAGGAGCCAGACGAAAAAAGAAAGAAGGCCGAGAAAAACAAAAGGAGCATGCCAGGATATCCGGTTCGCCAGTTCCAAGCTGAAAGGCACCCCCACTACCGACGCCACCGAGAAGGAGCCCATCACCACGCCCATCGCGGTTCCCCTTCGCTCGTAGGGAATAGCATCGGAAACCACGCTCAGCACTAGCGAGGAAAGCACGCCCCCGAATGCCCCGGCCAACGAGCGGGCAAGCAGAAGGAAAAAATAGGAGGGAGCCAACGCGCAGGCGATGGTGCTCAAGATAAAGCCCGCGAAGAAGAACAAGAGGCTCGATTTTCGGTCGAAGCGGTCCACATAAAGAGAGGCGAGGATTCCGCTGAGCCCCGCCGCAAAGGAGTAGCTGGAAACCAGCAATCCGAACTCCCCCGCCTTGATGCCGAAGTTCCGGATCAGCATCGGGCCGAGAGGCATCAGGATCATGAAATCAACGATATGGTTGAAGTTGATCCCGGCCATCATGGCCAGGAGAAATTTCTCATTGCGGGAAAAACGAATGCGCTGGGATTTCACCGCCCCATCTTACGCCCTGCCGGGGAGTTTGGGGGAAAAATTTCGCAGGGGCCGGAATTCAGTAAAACTTAAGAGCCGCCCCTTCCCCATTCCTATACGCTTCATTGGAAGTTTCTTGTTCCCTTGGGTAATTTCCGCTTCGGAAACCGGAGGTTAAGCTCTTCGAGGGCCTTCACCACCTCCCGGGCCACGAAATAGTCCCGAAACCATTTCTTGTTGGCGGGCACCACATGCCAGGGAGCAAAGGAGGTATGAGTGCTTTCAAGCATTTCGTCGAACGATTCGATATACTTATTCCAGTGCTTTCGCTCCTTTAAATCAGACTCCTGAAACTTCCAGTGTTTGAGCGGATTCTCGATTCTGGCGAGGAGACGCTCCTTCTGCTCTCCCTTGGAGATATGGAGCAAAAACTTCAAGACCACTGTGCCGTTCTCCGTGAGCATTCGCTCGAAATCGTTGATCTGCCGGTAGCGGCGCTGAAAAAACTCCGGATCTGTGGCCACCCGTGGGGGCAGATTTTGTTTTTCTAGGAAATGGGGATGCACTTTCACCGTGGTCACTTCCTCATAGTAAGAGCGGTTGAAGATCACGGCATACCCGCGCTTGGGGCAATGCTTGTGGCAGCGCCAGAGAAAATCGTGGCCGAGCTCGTCCTCACTCGGCTGTTTGAAGGAGTACACCCGGATCCCCTGGGGGTTGGCTCCGGAAAACAAATTTCTAACCGTGCCATCTTTTCCGGCGGCGTCTATCCCCTGAAGCACGATCAGGAGACCATTCCTGTTCCCGGCATACATCCGGTAGAGCAGATCGTGGATACGCGTAAGCAACACCGCCGTAGCGGCTCTGGCCTCCTCCTTATCTTTGAACTCCCCGGTAAACGAAGGATCCACCTTGCTGAGCTTCCATTTCCGCATCTGTCTCGCTCCTTCTGAAAAACCTACCAAGGGTACGGTATCACCCCTTAGTACCCACTCCACCTTTTCTTACCCAAAGAAAGATCCCAGCGGATGGCGCCACTCCGCACTTGCCCAATGCGTTAATTCTCTTCTACCCTGATAAACGACCCAAACCCGATTCATGGATGAAACGGAGTACTCATGCGGATTCTTGCTCTTCCCACTATTGCCACAGCTCTTCTTCTTCCCACCTACTCCCCTCCGGAACCCGTGCCCCCCGGCTGCCAGGTTCTGGGAGACAAACCCGCCCGCCCGCTCTTTCTCCGGGGCAAGCTCTACGCCACCTATCTTCCCGACGGCAAACGCTACAACAAGCTGCGCCCGCCTTCCCCGCCCGATCACTTCGAGCTCGGGGTGCTCGACCTCTCCCGCCCCGATCTTCCCATTCGGCGGCTCACACAAAACGAGATGCACGAAGCGGAGGTGCGCGCTTCTCCCGGCGGAAACCTGATCACGTGGTCGGAGCGGCCGGCCCTCGATTTTTTTGAGGGACGAAATGCCATCTATGTTTCCGATCCGGAGCTGAATGAAAAACGCCTGGTGGCAGAAGGCACGCAGTACTACGGCATCCCGAGCTTCACCAAGCCCCGGGGCGATCAGGTGATGTTCTCCTCCCAAGGCGAGGGCGACGAATTCACCAAGCTCCTTTTCTTCGATCTCGCCACCGGCCGCACCAGAGAGTTTTCCACCAAATTCAAGAAAGGGATCAATGATCCCCAGATGTCGCGAGACGGGAAGAAAATCGCCTTCAAATCGATGCCAGGCACGGATGAGGACGTGATCCGCATCTACGTGATGAACGCCAACGGCACGGGAGCCCGCGCTCTCACGAAGGGAAACTATCGTGACGAAGACCCTGCTTGGTCGCCCGACGGGCGCACCATCGCCTTCGAGCGCATGTACGGCATGACCGACCACCGCGGCGAACAACCGGACGACTACTTCTTTCAGGAAGGAATCGTGACGGTAGAGGTAGCCACGGGACGCGAACGCAAGCTTACAGAGCCCGATCCTTGCGGAAAGAACGAGCTCTGGCTGCCCACGTGGTCGCCCGACGGGGAGCTGATCATGTTCACCCGGGGCCTGCACCTCGAAAATGGTGAGTTCACCCACGACCTATGGGTGATGAGAAAAGACGGCACCGACCTGCAGCGGGTGCCGAATTCAGACGGGATTATGTTTTTCGATTGGGTGCCCTAGAAGCCCCAGTCACTCAGGGCTTCAAAGCCACTTCACAAACCGCGGAAGCCACCAGGCGATAGTAGTGCGGGATCCAGAGGTCCTTGGTGCGCACTTCGCCTCTCACTCGCTGAGCCGCAACGGAAGCACGATCTACCGGAAGATAAACAATATACTCTTCGCTTCCATTGCTGAGATAGATCAAAGAAATATGGCCCGCGATGCTATCAGAAATCTTCACCTGGAAGATTTTGGAAATTCCGAAAAAGCTCGCGCTCACGCTCAAGGGACTGCTGCCTTCGATCGCCCTGATCAGAACGCCATTCGAAAGATTGCACTGGAGATCGTGCACCACAGGCGCAGCCATAGCCTGGGATGAGCTCACTACGGAAAAACCAAGCACAAGACCGGTAAAAATTTTTCGCACATTCGTCATATATCGAATTCCTCGAATAGGTAGATTTACGGGGTGCGCGAACCTACCGCATCTTTGCCGCCGACTCAAGGCATGAGCCGAAACTCGGGCCAGGGAAACCGTCCGGGATCACGATAGAAAGGAAATCAAATGCAGGGAGACTCAATCCACTGCTGCAGGAAAGAACTGATTCTCGAAGAGAAAGGACTGGTCCATGCGGAACCATCCGGGAGGCGCGCCTCGGAAGCTCGGGCGCTCCAGCAGCTTCCAGGTGGGATCAAGGTGCCTGCCATCCGGAAGCTCGATCCACATATGGCCGGAGCCATCGGTTCCACCCGCACGCACACGATGCTCGATCTCGAGCTCCTTCATCACGAGAGAAGTGATCATCACCTTGGGCAGGCAAGCTCCCTTTCCCACTTTCAGGAACGCCTCGAGAGGGATCACCGGCAGGCTGAGGCTGGTTTGGAGCGGATAGTGGCCCGGCTGAAGTTTTCCCGCCTCCGAAAACTCAACAGGTTCCCTCAGCTCTCGCCTTGGATCCCAGGAAAAGCGGTAGTCATCGGGCACCTCATCGAGGAATTCATGTGCCATCACTCTCAAGGCTTCGAGACGGGCCCCTCGCTTGCGGCCAGCTTCGCCGCTCACCTTTTCCGCGATCTCTTTCACACAGGCGTTCAGGGTGGAATGGGGGCGGTTATCGATCGAGATGAAGGCGGAAGCCAGAGTGCCATCCGAAAGGGTGAAACGATCGGGATAGCTACCACGAAAATTCATGGCATTCAGGTCCAGCACCGCTCGGCCGGGAAAAGGGAGAGGAAGAAAAATGGTGATGATGCGGTCTGCATCTTTGTGAACCGTTTCCACGCCCACGGCCCTCGATCCCGCATAGGGCTGATAGCCCTGCAGGCAATCCAAGCCAGCGGCCGAACCTAGGGCGGGCAGGCAAAAAAAGGCGCAAAGCAAAACCAGGGCAAAACGCATGAAAAGCCTCAAACCGAGAGAACCATTGGAATCAGGGGATTGCGATCTTTATGCCAGGAGAAAAGCTTTGATTCCACCATTATTTCAAAGTGTTATAAAAGAACCTCACGCTATTTAGCGCCAAACACCAGTCAGGCCTACAAAACTTCTACAGCGCCGGGGACACTTTTTTCCTCCGAAGAATCGAGCCCTTACTATCGTTGTCACCATTTGGCCTTGTTTCCTGCCGGCCTAGATTTTAGGTAAGGGGGCACCCGTAGGAGACGATATGCGTATTTTCCGGCTCTTCCTGCCCCTGCTTTTTTCCCTTCCCGCCCATGCCACCAGGCTTGGCTTCGTGGTGATCGATGTACAAAAGAGTTTCGTGGAAAAAGCGGCGAATCCGGATATGCGGACTGTGCTGGCCCATACCGAGGAGCTCTTTCGCACGGCTGATTCCAAGCGCATTCCGTTTTATATTACCTATGAGGCCAGCAAATCGGGCGATCACGATATCCCCACCGCCCTCAAGCGCGCCCTCCCCCGCCACCAGAAAGATTTTATCAAAACCACCTTCGCCGCCACCGGCCTCTCCTCTTTCGCCCAAGCCATGCGCGAAAGCGGGCTCACGCACCTGGTGCTGCTAGGCGCGGAAACCGATGTTTGCGTGATGCAAACCGCGCTCGGCCTTCGCGCCATGGGCTTCGAGGTGCTTCTGCAGAAAGACGCCGTGTTTTCCTCCGAGCCGAACGTGAGCCCCGCCCTACGCCGCATGGAAAGAGCAGGTGTGCGACTGGTAAGCATGACGGAGACCCGCGCCTGGATCGACGGCAAACCGCTGCCTTCCCCTGTTCCTCAAAACCAAAATTCCGTGATCGTGCCGGTGAAAAACGGGCGCCTGCAGGTGGCACTCGTGCTGAATCAGCTCACCGAAGCCAGTCTTCGCGATACCAGCGATCGCTGGCACGAAGAAAAGCTGCAGCGCCTGCGCGAGCTTCTGATCGTGGCCGCCTGGTTTGAGTTGCCGGTTTATGTGCCTGGCGGATCGAGCTTTGAAATACCTCGCACCCTGCAACGCCTACTCGGTAGAAGAGCCATGGTAGAAGTGCGCAAGATCCGTACACTTCCCCTCTCTCGCCTTGGATCCGAATCTCAGGTTTTTGTGGCAGGCACGGCTCCCGGCCTCGATGCCACTTTCGCCTCCTTAAAAGGAAAACAAACCTTCCTTCTCGAAGACGCAACGCTCGGAGCAGGCGCCGGCAGGGCCCTACCGATCACCTATAAATCCCTCTACTATGGATTGATCCGCTCTGTTTCGATGCAGGAATGGCCCTTAAGACGCTGGGCCGAACGGGATGAGCGCTTCTTTCCTATGCTGGAAGAGCTCGAAGGCCTCAAGCCGATCCACCTGGATTAGAAGCGGGCCTAATTCACCTCGATGATCCATGGCTCAACAGCCAATGGCACGCCTTCGGTGCCGTTGAATTTGAAGATCTCAGCGGAAACCTTGAAGCGGCCTCGCTGCGGAAACACTGCCTTCATCGACCAGGTGCCGAACAGGTTCGAGTGGCATTGCGCAGGACCAAGATCGAACGAGGATCCGCCCTCCATCGAAGCCACATAAAGATGAGCCAGTTCGCCGCTGACCTCATTCCCGCAAGACATCTTTTTCCCAGAGGCGGCATTATAAACACTGATAAAAAGAAACAAAGGTTTTGCTGCCTCGACCGACTTCAAGCGCTTCCCCCGAAGTTCGTGCAATTCAAGCCTTACGGCCTCTCCCGCATGAGCAGCGAAGGAGACGACCGGGGCCAAATAAAACAGGCACAGCAGTACTTTTCTCATGGGTTTTAGAGCCCGTTCTTGCAGGAAATTCCGAAAGCCGAATCTTCCGAACGCCCGGTCAGAAGCTCTCCCGCCATCGTTAAGTTGCGTACATCGCCCACAAAGGTAGCGGTCATGCGAGCCGGAGGCTGCACGCTTTCGTCAAGCACACGCACGATAAGACGGTAGGTATTGGAGCCAGGAGATTTGCTGAAAATGATAACGTCGTTGGCTCCGGGCGCGAACGGCTGGGTGCCGGCCTTTTCCCTAAAAGTGCGGGAGCCGCTGAGGCCAAGAGCGAGGCCGAACTTCTCCCACGCATCCACTCGGATGACATAGTTGCTATTCGAGATCTCAACATTTTTTACCGCCATCACGTCATTCTGCCGAACGGCATAAACCTGGCAGAAAAAACGAAATTTCTCCCCAGCGATGGACGGATAGGCTTCCGGAAGACCGCCGGCATCAGCGCCACCGAAAGCAAAAGCCGTCGAACAAATAGGCAGCTGTAGGGCCGAAGCAGTTACCAAGGCCAACAGAGCGGATCTTGGGTTCCTAAAATTTCTCATCATCAATTCCTTTCATGTTTCATTCCAAATTTCATGGATGAGGGCTGAACGGAGAGAAAAATAGACCAAGCCATAATGCTTCGCATTATTAAAATTGACATTTTGATTATTTAAATATTACTATTTGTAATATTATATATATAACTCATGGATATTTTTACATTTACAAGCTATCAGGAATTCTTAAAAAGCCACATCAAGAGCCTACCGAACCGGGGCCGCGGCGAAATCAGCAAGATGGCGAAAGCCCTCGGGATCCAGCAATCCCTTCTAAGCCAGATCTTGAATGGCGTTCGGGATCTAAGCGTTGAGCAGGCATTCGGCATGGGAGTTTATCTCCAGCTCACCCCGTTGGAGGCGGAGTATTTCTCCACTGCTGTTGGTTACAGCAGGGCAGGAAATCATGCGTATAAGCTTCACCTGAAGAAAAAGCTCGCAGACCTGAAGAGTGAAGCCTCAAAGGTGGAGCATAGGTTTGAGCACGAACGCCGGCTGTCTGAAGAGGAAAGATCCATCTTTTACTCAAGCTGGATTTATTCGGCTGTCCGGCTTTTCACTTCCACCTCCGCAAGCGGAAAGAGCGCGGAAGAGGTGGCCAAGCAGTTTGAGATCCCGAGGCAAAAGGCGATGGAGATCTTGATGTTTTTATCCAAATCGGATCTGGTTTCGGAGAAAAACGGCTTTTACTTTTTCGGCACGCAGCGAACTTTTCTGGAAAGAGGATCCCCCTATCTCAACAGGCATCATCAGAACTGGAGGAACAAGGCGATACAATATGCCGAAACTCTATCGGAGGAGGAGGTGATGTTCACTTCGCCGGTATCCCTCTCGCGGGCAGACTTCAATAAAATCAAAAGCCAGGTTCTGGAGCTGCTGAAAGACGTCTCGACCACCGTAAAAGACTCGCCGGCCGAAGAGATTGCCTGCCTGAATATCGATCTGTTTTGGATCAGGAAGTAGCAGCAGCCGGAACGCGTCCGGCGCCTCATGCGCCGGCCGTCGAACTCAAGAGCGTTCTCGCAACACTCTCCGGCCTACCACCCCGTATTCATTCAATCCCCTTCTAAAATCTGTGAGCGACCACGGAGGGGTAGCGCCGGCGCTACCTCCCAAAACCTGATTCCCTCCAATTTATCCGATGTCTCCGAGCCAGGATGGCGAAAGGAGCCAAGCCCAAGGACGGGCGTTCGGATAGATTGGAGGGAATCAGGTGGTGCAGTCGGAGAGACTCATTCGGCCCATCCTGAGCCTCACCCTCCGCTTCGCTTCGGGCTCCGGGCTAGCCGGAGTGCGTCCGGCGCCTCATGCGCCGGCCGTCGAACTCAAGAGCGCTCTCGCACCACTCCCCGAACCACCACCCATAATTCGAAAAGAAAAAGCCCAAATTCTGTGAGCGACCACGGAGGGGTAGCGCCGGCCCCAAGGATGGGGCCGCAGAATTTGGGCTTTTTCTTTTCGAATGGTGCAGTCGGAGAGACTCGAACTCTCAAGCCTTTCGGCACTGGTTCCTAAGACCAGCGCGTATACCAATTCCGCCACGACTGCGAAGAAACTGAAACTAACTAAAATCCAGGCCCTTCACAAGGGCTAGGCCTTGGCTCCCAGCTCTTTCGCCACGAGATGCGAATAATGGCAGGAGGCCAGGTGAGCAGGCATCTTTTCCTCTAAGTTAGGAATATCAGCCTTGCAGTTGTCGCGCACCATCGGGCAGCGAGGGTGGAAAGAGCATCCGCTCGGCACGTTGATGGGGCTCGGCACGTCGCCCTGAAGGATGATCCTCTGCTTCTTGCCCTTCGGATTGGCCGAGGGAATCGCCGAGAAGAGCGCCTTCGTATAGGGATGCTTGGGATCTCGGTAGAGATCGTCGCCATTGGCGAGCTCCGCCACTTTCCCAAGGTACATCACCGCTACGCGCGAGGAGATATGCTCCACTACCTTCAGATCGTGCGCGATAAACAGATAGGTAAGACCAAGCTCCTTCTGCAGGTCCTGCAAAAGATTGATGATCTGGGCTTGAATGGAAACGTCGAGGGCAGAAACTGGCTCATCGCATACGATGAACTCCGGCTCCACGGCCAAGGCACGCGCAATGCACACCCGCTGCCGCTGGCCGCCGGAAAACTCGTGCGGATAGCGATTGATCGCCTCTCTTCTCAGGCCGCAGAGATCGAGAAGCTTTTCCACGCGTTTGGTAATGTCGGGGCCTTTCGCAAGACCATGGATCTTGATCGGCTCGGCGATAATATTTCCCACTGTCATTCGGGGATTCAGCGAGGCATAAGGATCCTGGAAGATGATCTGCATCTTGCGGCGGATCCGGCGGAGTTCATCTGCGTTCATGCCGAGCACATTCTGCCCGTTGAAATACACTTCGCCTTCCGTAGGCTCGATCAGGCGCAGGATGCAGCGGCCGAGGGTGCTCTTTCCGCAACCCGACTCACCCACCAAGCCCAGGGTTTCACCTTTTTTGATCGTAAAGCTTACGTTCTGAATGGCTTTTACCGCCGCCACTTCGCGGCCGAGGATGCCGCCCTTGATAGGGAAGCGCTTCACCAGATTGTTTACAACCACCAAGCCATCGTTCGGAGAATATTTCGCCTGCATCACGCCTCCGCTCTCGTCTCAGAAGGTTGGTTGGGATTCCTGGGCTCTTTGTGAGGAAAGTAGCAGGCGGCACGATGCCCGCTTCCCACGGCATCGAGGCTCGGTTCCGCTTTGCCGCAGGTTTCAGGCTTCGCGCGCGAGCAGCGCTCCATAAAGCGACAGCCGCCTTTGAGATGGAGGAGATTGGGCACGAGGCCCGGAATGGTTTCCAGCTTTCCCTTTTTGCGCTCGCCTTCCACGTCTTCCGGAATGGAGTTCAACAGGCCGCGGGTATAGGGATGGGCTGGCCGATAGAAAATGTCTTCCGCCGTTCCCTGCTCCACCACCTTGCCGGCATACATCACCACCACATGATCGCAGGTTTCCGCCACCACGCCGAGATCGTGCGTGATCAGCACCACAGCCATATTCAGCTTTTTGCGCAGATCATTGATGAGCTCCAGGATCTGGGCTTGAATCGTTACGTCAAGAGCGGTAGTTGGCTCGTCGGCGATCAGCACGGAGGGATTGCAGGAAAGCGCCATGGCGATCATCACCCTCTGGCGCATCCCACCCGAAAGCTGGTGCGGGTAATCGTCGATCCGGCGCTCAGGTGCAGGGATTCCCACCAAGCGCAGCATATCGATCGCCTTCTCGCGGGCTTTATCTTTCGAAAGCTTCTGGTGGAGGATGATCGTTTCCATGATCTGATTTCCGATGGTGAACACCGGGTTCAGGCTCGTCATCGGCTCCTGAAAGATCATCGAGATTTCGTTGCCGCGGATTTTCCGCATCTCAGCGGCAGGCAATTTCACCAGATCCCGCCCTTTGAAGTTGATCTCTCCGCCCACGATTCGTCCGGGAGGGTTCGGAATCAGCCCCATCACCGAGAGTGAGGTAACGGATTTTCCGCAGCCCGATTCGCCCACGATGCCGAGAGTCTGGCCGGGCATCACGGAGAACGATACATCGTCTACCGCCATCAGCTGCCCGCCTTCCGTTCGGAAAGCGGTTTTGAGATTTTTAACTTCCAGTACCGGATTGCTCATCTTCGGCTATCCCCTACTTTAATTTCGGATCCAGGCAATCGCGAAGAGCGTCGCCCAGGATGTTCAAAGCCAGAACCACTATCAGCATCGCGAAGCTGGCAGCCGTCAGCTGCCACCAGACGCCCCGCGCCAATTCCAATTTCGACTCGTCAATCATGGTACCCCAGCTCGGCACGCCCTGCACGCCCAGGCCCAGGTAAGACAAAATCACTTCCGTTTTGATCGCGCCCACGAAGATGAACGAAAGGTTCACAATCACCAGGTGAACCACGTTCGGGAGGATATGGATAAAGATACGGCGGCTATGCCCCGCGCCCAGGCTGCGGGCAGCCTGCACATAATCCCGCTCTTTATGCTTCATGAACTCACCCCGGATCAAACGGCAGGTGCCGATCCAGAAAGTGGCCCCTAATGCGATCACGATCGAGTGCAGCCCCTTTCCCAGCACCAGGGCCATGGAAA
>CAZTCD010000005.1:0-31958 GCA_964612065.1 uncultured Bdellovibrionales bacterium
GATGCTCGTTTCGTTTTTCGGAACTCTCGATCAGCTCCCGCAACAATGGCTCCACTTCTTCCTGCTTCAATTTTTTCGGAAGCTGGGCTTGGTAATCAAAGCCCCAGGCCGGTCTCAACCAATCTCTCGCCCTAACATTCACAGTAGTGGCGCCAGTGGCAGGATCATAGGAAAGCACTCCGCCACTACCCAAAGCCTCTTTCACCTGCGCAAGATTTGCCCTGCTTGATTCGGCCATCCTAGCGCTTTCTTTCAAGGTGTTTTCGGCCAGCATCAGATTCGCCGAAGCCAGCAATCGCTCCCTATGGCTGGAAGCCGAAGCGATGGAATCCTTGGCCCGATTCACATAAGTGGTGGCGGATACCAGATAGGCCTCCACTTCATCGAGCGAATGGCCCTGCGCATAAGCATCACCCATCTGCCGGAAGGTAACTTCCGTGGCAGCCCGGAACTCACCGGATCCAACCGATGCGGAAATCAGCTGCTTTCGGGCAATAGCGCGATCGGCCTCGGAAGCGGAAGCGCTCAAGGAACGGGCGTAGAGCTTATCGATCTGTTCCTGGCGGGAAAGATTTCGCAGATGGCGGGCTTCGTGATTCACCACGGCCTCCGCTCCAATCTGCCCTTTCTCGGCCACCTTCTCATAGAGGGCCATCTTCAAGGTTCCATCGGCTTCGCGAATGGCTCTTCCTTCGATATTCGGAGGAAGATTTCCCAGATCAATCCTGGCCCCAAAGTTTTTCTGAGCCCGGATCGCAAGATCATTCGCATCGGGCCGCGAAGAAGGGATTTTTGCGAATTCATCGAGAAGGCGCGTTCCATCTTCTCCGGCAGCGCCAGAAGAGCCCCGCCCACTTTTCAGGATATCGAGGTAATCGTCTCTCATGGCTTTCGCCTGAACCATATTGGCAGCCATGGGCTGGTGCTCAAAAGGAGTGCCCTTGAAATGCGCCCGGAGGAAGTCCACGTCCTTCTTCATCAATTCAGCCGCCGCCCGAATATTTTCCGGTTTGTATCCCGCCTGTGCAAGCGCGCTTTCCGCCTTTTTCAAGCCGGCCGCATAATTTCCTTCCGAGAGAGAAATATGGGCCAGGCCACTAAGAGCGATATCATCTACCCGATCGAGGCGTATCTCCTCAAAGGCGCGAAGATCCGCGAACGCCGGTAGTCCCTTCACCTGCTCGGGCCTGCGGTAGCCCCCTACCCATCGCGCTCCGGCAGCAAGGCCGTGGAAAGGCAGCATTCCCACCAGCATGCCCACCTCGGCCATCCTTCGCAGGCGTTCCGTGGAGTTCAGCACAAAGTTTTTCCCGAGCATCTCACGGGCATTTGACTGCAGGATGATCGAGCCGGCCACATTGCGGATTTCGCCTTGATGCCGGATCAAGCCCGGCTGATCTATTTCGGCCCGCGCCCAGCGTGCAACCACTTCATCAGGCACCCCGAGCTCGGCCAATTTCTTCTCTGCCCTGGCCACGCCTTCCGGGCCTTTGGAAGCGGAGGAAAGGGCGGCTCCCAGCTGGCGCTCCAGGCTATTCACCCGCGGCTTCACGTTCTTTTCACTGAGAAACTTTTCCTGCGCGAGAAGCCCAGCCTGCTCTTTGATCAGTTCAGGGCTCGCATCGCCGGAATAAACTCCCTGCCTCAGCCGATTCCGAAACGCCTCTATCTCGAGCCTCGGAATCTTGTGCTCGTGCTCGAGCGCCCGCGCGGCAATCTCGGTTTTAAGTGCTTTCAAGAGAGGGTCGGATTCAGACTGAGCCCGGACCAGATCGCCCACTCTGCCTTCGATATTACTGCTCAGGCGTTCAGCCTGAAGGAGAAGCGACTTGGCAAATCGAGGATCCTTGGTTGTTTTCTCAGGAAAGAGTTCGGCTCTCGAAAGCGCCTCCGCCTGAGTGGCAGAATGGGCACGCTCCATCGCAGAAGCCAGCTGCCTGTCTGCCGTGATCGCACCGTGCGCCAATCTGGATTCGAGCGCCAGCAAGCTCAGGCTCTTCGCCCCCACCATGCCTTTCTGGCCGGAAGCCAAGCGATAAAGATAACGAAGGCCGGTAGCCTGGCCGGCAATCCTTCCCGTGGTGCTCATCACGCCCTGAAGGGAACCGATCGGCCGAGTGACGATATTCTGCATCGTTTCTATGATATTGCGCCCGATCACAGGAGCATTGCGGCTCAGCACTTCGGCTTCAGCAATAGAGCGCGCAAGGAAGGGAACCAGATCTTTTACATTTTCACCGGACTTCACGGCCTCATCGAAGGATTTGGCCACGGCCCGAGAGAGCTGAGGCGGCATGCCATCCAAAGCGCCCGGCAGGCGGTTTCCTATGCTGCCTCTTCTCCAGCCTGCTTCGAGCGCGGCCTTGAGTTTTTCATCGGACTTCAGGGTGGATAGAGAAGCGCCGTCTGCTTTGGCCGCAGCCTCGAGGATCTTCTGGTATTTGTTTTCGGCGGCAAGCACCTTGCCTTTGGCCAGAGGGCTCTCCAGGATTCCGCGCACCGAGATCTCCTCGGCCAGCTTCGGGATATCGGCAGACTTGATCGTTCCGCTGGCCACGCCTTTCTTAAAATCCTCGATAATGGATTTTGGCACGAAATACTTTTCCTCGAGGCGGCGCTCAAAGTAACGCGCGGTTTTTTCCGCCCGTTTCAACAGGCGATCAGCTTCTTCCGCACCCATCGCGGCTCTCACGGCAGGATCCTTGAGCTTCCTGGTGGAATCCGCCAGGCTTTCCATTTCGCTCAGGTAGCGCTCTGTTTTGCTGCTGTAGATCCTGGCTTGGTCAGCGAAGGTTTTTGCTCTGGGCGCGATTTCCGAAGCGGATTCGGCGGCGATTTTTTCGGAAGTGCCGATGCCTTTCATGGCGTCTTCGGCGAGGGCGGCGGGTTTTACGGCAGCAGGAACGTCATCCGCAAGCCTGCCGGCGGCCACCGGCCTGAGATCATCAGCTTCTGCGGCTCTTTTGGACAACAGCGCACCAGTATCGGCCACACGCTCAGCAGCTCGGGATACAGCCACAGGCTCGGGGGAAGCGCGAGGCACTGCCAAGAGCTCAGGAGCCCGAGAAGAAGAACCGGTTACGGCTTTAGCCACTGGCTCTATTTCTGATGCTACCTCTCTTGCTGCCTGAGCAGAAATCACGGGCGCACTCGGAACGGACGGTACTGTAGTGTCGTCCGCCTTGCTTCCCCAACCGGTTACTTTGCGGAACTTCGACACCAAAGTTTCTCTCAAGCTTTGTGTTGGAGGCAGCACCTGAGGCGCAAGCGGTGGATTAGAAGGCAGATTGCTCGCTGCTTTCACCACATCGGCTTGGGCCAATCCTTTTTCTGCCACTTCTACAGTAGGAGCCACTTTCTGTGCCACGGCAGTAACGGGCACATCCACCTTCGCCGGCACCTCAGAAATCGTGCTGGCAGCATCGAAGGCTCTGCCTGTATGGGAGGCCGATCCAGCCACGGTTTCCGCCCGCTCCACCGTTCGGGCGATAGTGCCTCCTGTATGCGCTGCTACCGCTGGAACACTGGGCACATTACTCACCGTTCTGGCAACAGAGGCAGCCGGAGGGGAATAGGTAGCGGGGGAAACTTCAGGAGGAGGAGTGCGATTGGCCACCACCTCATCGATCTTGGGAGAAGGACGGTAAGTGGGAGCTTCCACCTTCGGAACGGGAGGGCCAACTTCGGGCACCTCAGCGCGATAGTGGCTAACCGGCACGGAAGGAGCATCGTCGATCGCCTTAACAGGCGAAAGAACAGGGGGGGCGGCTCGTTCTACTACGGCGGGCGCGGGCACCGGGAGTTCATCGGTATGAGTCACGATATTCCTGGCCACGGAGTAGACCGGCGCATCGGCGGCCTTGCCCACATCGGCCGCAATAGTAGCGGCCCGGGAAAGCATCACCTGCTCCTTCGCCACCTTGTAAATCCCGCCCGCGACCACGGTTTGCCCTGTGCCGGTGAAAGCTCCGGCCACGAAGGTCATTCCCCGCTCCATCTCAGCGGCATCCTGCGCCTTGCGGGCAGCCTGGCGAAGCTCGGGAGTTTGATAAATGTCCGCAAAGGCGGATAGGCGATTCGCTTTCGCGCTCTCATGAGCCGCCACATATTCTTGACCGAGCGGTCCACCGATCGTGCCTAAAATCACATTGCCTACAGTTTCCTTTCGCTCCTGGCAGCCCCAGCGGCTCTCCCCGCAAAGTAAAATTCCACCTGGTTTTTGTGCCAGCACTTCCGTGGCCTGTGGAGCCAGATCCGGGTTGTGAGCGATCACGTCCCCCAAAACCGGCGAATTTTCTCTCAAGATCTTGGCGGCTACCTCTCGCTTATTTTCTTCTGCCTCGGCCAGGGCCAGCTGAGGATCATAGGGAACGCCATAAGGATCGCTCGGAGGTTCGTAATTAGGATTGGCTTCCAGTTGTGCCCGGGCCACCTCCACCGAGTGCTTCGCCTCGATATACTCAGCTCGTTGCTCTTCAAAGGTATGCTGTCCCCAGGTTTGGCGGAATTCACCCCAGGTCATCTGGGAGGTATCGCCGGTAACGAGGTAAGCATTCTGCCGAACACGGGACGCCACCACATCGCCATAGGAGTCCTGGAAATCATCTCGATTCTGCGGAAGGTTGTTGCGAGCCATCACAGTCCAGCCCGGATCCTGGACCGTGGTCTTGCCAAAGGGATCTACCTGCCCCACTCCGGCCACCACATCCCGAATGTTGCGATACCAGGAGCCAGTACTGTTTTCATTGTGATTGGCAGCGATGCGGCTGGAATAGATTTCTGAGTCATCCATCTTGTCAGGCATTTTCATTACCTGAGTCCAATAGCGGCGCTCTTCCGGAGAGAGCTTATCTACGATCGCATTATATTCCTTATAGAGTTCCTGGGCTTTCTCCTTTTCCACCGGCTCATAGCCGGCCATGAAGCTCGAAAAGTAGCCCCCGCCTTCAACTGTTTTCTTCTGCAGCTCCATCCCATACAACTTTTTAAGCGTGCCATCGGCGTCGTCCAAAGCCCGGGTTAAATTCTCGGGAGCCTTCGCACGGGCTTCGGGATCAGCGAAGTATTCTGCATCTTTTCTCACGGCTGTGGCGGTTTTCTCCTCCGCCTCATTCAAAGTGGCCACAACAAGATCGCCATTAGTGGCCACCTTATGCTCGATCTTTCCCTCCTCGAGAGCCTTCCGGGTAAGCTCGTGGATGTGAGTGTAGTGCTGCCCGGCTTCAGATCCGGCTGTAAGGGAAGCAATTCTCTTTTCTTCTTCCGTAAGCTTGGCTTTTCCCTCGCCGGCAGGATCGCCAGCGCTACTGGGAGATGCCGCCCCGGATTGAACAGCCGCCAAGTGCTGCGGCGAGATCGCATGCGATTTGGCCAGCTCGATCAGCCCCTTTTTGGCAGCCTCTTTTTCGCCTGGAGGAGCCGCCGGATCGTTCATCGAAATCCGAAACATCGCGAGGCGCGCCTTCTGCGCCACCTTGTTCCAATCCTGGCCGGCTTTATCAAAATTCTTGTGGTCGTTGGAGATATCCTGCCCGGCAGCTTTGATCTGAGGGATGGCCTTGTTGATCTTTTCCAGCTCCACCACATTCTGCTGAAGCTCTCGCTTCATCCATTCCGCATGATTGGTGAGTCGGGCCAAATTCCTCTTATCCACTGTCGCGCCATTACCGGCGGCTTCCGCGGCCTTAATCTTCTCCTGTGATTCCGTAATCCGCTTCTCGGCCGCTTCAATCTTTGTCTTCAAATCCTCACCAAGTTTCGTGCGCCTTCGCCCTTCCTTTTCTAGGTCTTGCAGCGCCGTGGTGATAACAGGGTAGGATTTAGTAACTCGCACTATATCCTTGCGAATAGAGTCTCGCAGCGTGAAGAGCTCATCTTGCAACTTGGTGAGCTTCGCCTTGCTCTCCCGCATCTTGGTGAGGAGGGTTTGCACGGCAGCCTGGGATTCCGCCTGATTGATTCCATCTTTCACGGCGGCCTGAGCCTTGTTCACATACTCTTGAGTGGCAGCATGGGATTCGGCAACCACGGCGTCTACCCGCTTGGTGATCGCATCCTCTCCGAAGAGCTTCTTTTCAATTTCCGTGAATCTATCTTTGTTGGGATCGCAATTGGTTTTCGAACTGCTGATCGGCGCCTTCGCATGCTCCTCTGGATTCGGAATATGCTTCGTGCAGTTGGAAGGGGTATAGTGGCTTCCTTTTTCCGCGGCCAAGGCCTTCGGCGGCAAAAACCCAGCCAGCATCGCCCAAAGAAGGAGATGGGCGGTAGCTCGCCTCAGAAAGATGTTATGGCGCCCGAAATACAATGGCGGAATCCCCGAAACAAAGCGCCGCCTGAAAAAGGCAGCAAATCACTAAGCTTTTCGGCTTTTACCCGGCATTTCTTGAGCGCCTCCGAAAGGATCTACCCCCACGATTCCAGGCACTTGGCTCATTGAGTGCCATGCCTTACCATGGAGAGATGCAGTTTCTATGGATTTCACTCTTTCTGGCCGTGCCTGCACACTCAGCTCCCAAGAATCATTTTCTGGTGGAGATCAACGGAAAGCCGGCTGCCGTTTATTCAGAGAGCCTCGAAAAATCAAAAAAGCCCCGCTCGCTCACCCTGCACCAGGAATGGACCGGCATCGGCGCAAATCCGATAAACATGACGATGAGAGCCGTAGCTCTCGACGATCTTTACCTGACACCGGTGAGCTTCGAAACCCATGCCCGCAGCCGCGACGGAAAAAATGAATCGAAGCTTTTCGTGCGAGTGAAAAAAAACGGCAAGTTCAAAGATCTCGCCTATCGCTTCGAACGCATCAAGCCTGTACGGGAACAACCTAAAGAAAAGCAATTTATAATGCCACCGGATCCTCTTTTCTTCTCTTTCCTCCCCCGCTATCTCGCCAAGATCGAACCCGGCCTTTATGTGCTGAAGGCGGTTATGGAAGACAACCAGGATGCCAAAATGGAAACCCGCCCCCTTCGCATCAATCGGATGGCGGAAAAAAAAGCCATCCACGGAACCACCTGCGAACGATCATCGATCGACTTCAATGGCAGCGTGGGAGACTGGTGGGTGAGCAAGGAAGGCGTCCTATGCGAAGGCGGCTTCCCGGAGCTCAAAAACTCCATCCGTGCGATCTCCGCTGAAGAAGCCACGAAACTGACCAAGTAACCCCCGGAAACCAGTAAGGGATTCTTCTCTCGGAGCTCCAAGGGAAGAAACTGAATAAAATCATGATTCCGTCCGATAGGTGTATGCGGACCGATGCAGGTTCGGTATGGGGAATTTTCCTTCTAGCTTATGGAAATACAGCTGAAATTCACGGCTATTGCATTGGCGATCTGCTTCGCCTCCCCTTCCCATTCTCTCGCAGCAGACCAAAGCTGCCAGGAAAAGATAAAAACCGCCTCAACTCGCCTGGTGTTCACCGCAAAGGATGGAAACAAATACCACCTTGGCCCTGCTGTGAAAGATGCGAAACCGGCCGATCCAGCCAAGCTCTGCCAGAAGAGCAGTCTGGCTCCCATGGAAAAAAAGCTCTGCCATAGTACCTTCACCGAGCTTAGAAAAAGTTCCGCTGCCTATCTTAAGAAACTGGGAGAAATCTGCCAAAGCCTGAACAAAGCTCCCGATTGCGCCCGCGCCGATCATGCCTGTGCTCAGGCCACCACGGAACGGGGCCTGAAAGCTCAAGAAGAGATGCTGGGCTTGCTGAAGAAGTTCGAAACTTCCAAGCTCGAAAAATCCGTGGGAGAAATCGGCAAGGCTTATCAGGAAACGTTCAAGAGCCTGGCCGATCTATTACAGAAAAGAGAACCGGAAAGGAAAAACCCCAAGCCCGCTCCCCCAAAACCCAATGCAATCACCGCAGATGTTTTAATGAAAAATCTCGGCGTGAAACAGCTGGAACAGGGATGGGCGCTTCTCTCCACTAGACCGGCAGCAACCAGCGCCGGCGCTTCTCCTCAGCCCGATGGCCCGCTGATCAAAGAGCTGCTGAACGTGCGGGCGGTGGCGGAGCATTTAAAACGCGGGTTCATTGAGCCTGAGATGAGGGACAGAAAAGAGGCAGCCGGAGATCTGCAGCGGCAGTTTGTTGCGAATCGTTCCCGCAATCGCGATGGCTCGACCATTACAGGCGGCGGTAAGACCGCTTCCGGCCCCCAAGGGCGCACAACCCAAAGTACGGCCAAAGGAGGCGGTGATCCTATGGCCGCCGCTCAGCAGGCCCTCGCGGCTGCATCCTCACTAGCCAAGGCATCCGGAGCCGGCGCCTCAAGCTCTTCGCCTCAGCAATCACTCAGGCCTTCGAGCGTGGCTTCCACCCCCGCTTCCACACTTGGCGGCTCAGCTCCCGGTGTTTCTAATACCGGCGGTGTGCTCGGTAGTGAAGCGTCACCTCTCAGGAGAGGTTCCGAAGGAAGCCTGATCGCGCTCACAGCGCAAGGGTTAACGGGATCGAATGATGGAACCGGCGCTATTCGCCGTGGAGAAAACAATCCAGGAGGAAAGGGGAACGCACCTGGAAGTGTCGGCGGTGGCCGAATAGACGGTGGGTCCGCTCTGGAGAGCACGGTAAAAGACGCAATTCTCGCTTCCCGGTCCGGGGGCGCAGGGAGTGCCTCTGAACTCGAAGGTGGAAAATCTTCCGGATCAGCAGATGCAAAGAGCGAAGAAGGCCTTTCCTTTGCTGATCTTAAAGCAAGGCTTGCAGCCGCCGTAGATAGCTTTCATACCGCCGTGGGCCCTGAAGGCAGCCTTGCCAATTTTTTCGGCGGAGGGGAAAGCAATGGCAGAGGCTCCTCCTCCTCGGCAGCCTACAGCAGTAGCTCGAGAAGCTCTCCTCCCGCTCAGGCGGTAAAATCTTTAGAAGAGGCTCCACTTCAATCCGAGGGCCGTGCCCATCGAGTCCTGGCCTCAATGCCGGAGCCTAAATTTCCAGAATCGGATTCCGGAGATTTTCAGCCCACCGCAGATATCTATGAAAGCGCGATGCGGGACGGCGCCGCCACCTTCGCCGCCGACACCAACGTGCAGGAATACACCCTCTTCGAGCGGGTGAAATCGAAGCTGCAGGAGAAGATGGAACTGGAATCGGAGATTTGACGCCGCTGCCCCGGCCTCTCGCCTGCATAAAAAAACTCCGCTCCCGTTTCGAGGAGCGGAGTTTTTGTTTTTTCGCGAATCCGGGCTTCTTACTTACCGATCCGCTTCGCCAGAGTGGCGCCAAGATCCGAGGGCGAGCGGCAAATGCTCACACCAGCCGCCTCGAGAGCTTCGAACTTCGCTTTCGCCGTACCCTTGCCGCCCGAGATGATCGCGCCGGCATGGCCCATGCGGCGGCCGGGAGGGGCCGCGGAGCCCGCGATGAAGGCCACCACAGGCTTCTTCATATTGGCCTTGATCCAGGCAGCGGCGTTTTCTTCCGCCGATCCGCCGATCTCGCCCACCATGATCACGGCTTCGGTGCCGGGATCTTTGTTGTAGGCATCGAGCACATCGATGAAGTTCGTGCCGTTCACGGGATCGCCGCCGATACCCACGCAGGTGCTCTGGCCGATGCCTCTTTGCGTGAGCTGGTGCACGGCTTCATAGGTGAGGGTGCCGGAGCGCGAAAGCACGCCCACGGTGCCTGGCTTGTGGATGTGACCGGGCATGATGCCGATCTTGCACTCGCCAGGGGTGATCACGCCAGGGCAGTTCGGGCCGATGAGGCGCGTTTTCTTGCCCTTCATATAGTGCTTCACCTTGAGCATATCGTTCACCGGAATTCCTTCCGTGATCGCCACCACGAGATCGAGCTCGGCGTCTACGGCTTCCGCAATCGCATCGGCCGCGAAAGCAGGAGGCACGAAAAGCATCGAAACGGTGGCGCCCGTTTGCTTGGCGGCTTCACGCACGGAATTGTAGATCGGCACCTTATCCATGAACTTGGTGCCGCCCTTGCCGGGAGTTACGCCGGCCACGATCTTGGAGCCATAGGCCAGGCATTGCTCGGCGTGGAAGGAGCCGTGCTTGCCGGTGATGCCTTGTACGAGGATGCGGGTGTCTTTGTTAATCCAGATGCTCATCTTAGGCTCCCTTTACTGCAGCTACGGCTTTTTTCGCGGCATCCGAGAGATCATCTGCCGGGGTGATCTTGAGGCCCGAGCCGGCAAGCAGCTCCTTGCCCTTATCCACGTTGGTGCCCTGGAGGCGCACCACGAGAGGCACCGTGATATTCATTTCTTTGGCGGCAGCGATGATGCCTTCCGCAATCACATCGCACTTCATGATGCCGCCGAAGATATTCACGAGAATCGCTTTCACCTTGGGATCAGAAAGGATGATCTTGAAGGCTGCCTTCACCTTTTCTTTATCCGCGCCTCCGCCTACATCGAGGAAGTTGGCCGGCGATCCGCCCGCGAGCTGGATGATATCGAGGGTGCTCATGGCGAGGCCTGCGCCGTTCACCATGCAGCCGATATTGCCGTCGAGCGAGATATAGGCGAGCTCATACTCCGAGGCAGCAATTTCTCCGGGGGTTTCTTCGTCGAGATCGCGGAGCTCCACGATTTCGGGGTGGCGGTAGAGAGCGTTGTCGTCAAAGTTCAGCTTGCCATCGAGGGGCAGGAGGCGCTTGTCTTTGGTGATGATGAGAGGATTGATCTCCACCATCGAGCAATCGTATTTCAGATAAAACTCGTAGAACTTGCGGCCGATGCTTTCGGCCTGCTTGCGCAGCTCGGGATCGGTGAGCTCGAGAGCGTCGGCCAGCTTGCGGCCGTGAAAAGGCATATAGCCGAGAGTGGGATCTACCTGAATGGTGTGGATCTTATCGGGCGTTTTGGCGCTCACTTCCTCGATATCCATGCCGCCTTCGGTGGAAGCGATGAAGGCGAGGCAGGAAGTATCACGATCGAGAATCATGGAGAGGTAGAGTTCCTTTTCGATCGCGGAACCTTCCTCCACCAGAACCTTCTTCACCTTCTTGCCTTCGGGGCCGGTTTGGTGAGTTACGAGCTGCATGCCGAGGATCTTGGAAGCGTTGGCCTTCACCTCATCGAGGTTTTTGCACACCTTCACTCCCCCGCCCTTTCCGCGGCCACCGGCGTGGATCTGGGCTTTCACTACGGTAACCGCGCTGCCGAGTTCTTTGGCTGCGGCCACGGCTTCATCTACCGTGAAAGCGATCTTGCCCTTGGGCACGGGGATGCCGAAATTGCGGAAAAGGTCCTTGGCTTGATACTCGTGAATGTTCACTGGTTTTCCTCAGAGCTGGTTTCTGGTCGGTTTTCTTTAAGCCGGTTCTTTGGGCCGGGTTTCTCTGGCGCCCGCGGCGCCTTGAATATCTTACGATTCAGGAGCCGATAACGCTCCAATTAGTAGCCATTTTGTGGATCCGTGAGCGAAGCCAACGCAAAAAAGAAGGCTTCGCTACACGGGATCGTTAATGGCGGGCGCTCACTGAAGCGCTATCGCCACCACTTACTGCTTCGACTTCGCAATCACTTCCACCAGCTCCTTCACGGCGCCGGCAGATTTATGGAACGCAGCCTTTTCTTCTTCGGTCATCTCGAGGGGCATAATCTTCTCGATGCCTTTCGAACCGATTTTGGCGAGCACGCCCACGAAGAGCTTGTCGATGCCGAACTCGCCTTCCAAATAGCAGGCGCAGGGAAGAACGCGCTTCTTGTCCTTGATGATCGCTTCGGCCATCTGCACGGCAGAGGAAGAAGGAGCGTAGTAAGCGGAGCCCGTCTTGAGGAGGCCCACGATCTCGGCGCCGCCTGAAGCTGTGCGCTTCACGAGAGCGTCGATCTTGTCTTTAGGCAGAAGCTGCGGGAGCGGAATGCCGCCCACGGTTACATAGCGGGGCATAGGCACCATGGTGTCGCCGTGGCCGCCATATACGAAGGCTTGCACGTCTTCCACGCTCACATCGAGCTCTTTGGCGATAAAGGTGCGGAAGCGGGCGCCATCGAGCACACCGGCCATGCCGATCACGCGCTCTTTGGGGAATTTCGAAGCTTCCATGGCCACGTGGCACATGGCATCGAGAGGGTTCGATACGATGATGAGCACCGAGTTCGGGCTGTGCTTGGCGGCGTTGGCGGCGCACTCGCCCACGATCTTGGCGTTGGTGTTGAGGAGATCATCGCGGCTCATGCCGGGCTTGCGGGGGATACCGGCGGTGATGATCACCACGTCGGAATTCGCGGAGGCGGCATAATCAGAGCCGCCGATGCAGTTGGCGTCGAAGCCTTCCACCGGGCCGGATTGAGCGAGATCGAGGGCTTTGCCCGCGGCCATTTCACCGTTGATGTCGATGAGGCAAACGTCGGCGAGCTCTTTGCTGGCGATCCAGTGTGCAGCCGTGCTGCCCACGAAGCCGCCGCCGATTACGGTGATTTTTGCGCGTTTCATTTTTTCTCCTTTGCGCTCTGAAAATAGAGCGAACTCTTCTGATGAAATTAGGTGCCGCAATCCTAAGCCCGCCCCCCCGCCTTGCCAAGGTGCGGTGCGGGAGAAAACCACCGTGGGAAAAGAGGAATCCGGGATTACGCGAAGCGCAATATTGGAGCCTCCTTCGCTTTTGACCCCGCCCCCTCAAAAGCTTAAGGTGGCCTCATGCAAATCGGAAACTACCGCTGCCACACTCTCGAACTCGGCTCCTTCGCGCTCGATGGGGGCGCCATGTTCGGCATCGTGCCCAAAGTGCTTTGGGAGAAAAACGATCCGGCCGATGAGGCCAACCGCATCGATATGCGCACCCGCTGCCTGCTGCTGAAAGACGCGAAAAACAAAAGGAATATCCTGATCGATTGCGGCCTCGGCGATAAGGACAGCGAGAAGTTCAAGAAGATGTATAAGGTGGCGCCCTACGAGCTAGAGCTCGAGCTCCAGAAGCAAGGCCTCCGAGCCGAAGACATCACTGATCTCATCGCCACGCACTTCCACTTCGACCATATCGGCGGCCTCACCAAGTTTGACGCTGAAGGCAAGCTCACCGCCCGCTTTCCCAATGCCAAGATCTGGGCCTCGAAACGCAACTGGGCCCATGCCTGGAAGCCCAACGAAAAAGACAAAGCTTCCTTCCTGCAAGATAACTTCGCGATCTATGATTCCGATTCCCGCCTCGAGCTCGTGGAAGGCCCGGAGGAAATCCTCCCCGGCATCCGCGTGCAGATGAGCGAAGGCCATACGATCGGCATGCTCCACCCCATGGTGTTTGATTCCTCGCTCAGCCTGCTTTATTGCGCCGATATCATCCCGATGAGCGCGCATGTGCGCGTGGCCTGGGTGATGGGCTACGATTGCTTTCCGCTCACCACGATCGAGGAGAAGAAGAAGATCCTGAAAGAAGCCGTGGAGCGGGAGACGGTGATCTATTTCGAGCACTGCCCGCATATGCATGGCGCGCGCGTGGAGTGGAACGGCAAAGACTATCAGGTGAAAGAGAAGATCTTTCTTTAGGGAAATTCCATGAAGAGCCAAATATCCCATATCGCTCTTCTGACCCGGTCAGCGGCCACCAGCAGCCAGGCCCTTTCCGGCTTTGGTTACGCCTTGGGAAAACCGGAAGATTTTGAAGGGGAAGGCACCCGCGAGCTCTATATAGAAATAGATCGCGCCGCCTCTCTGCTCCTGATGGAAGCAATTTCCGCTGGCCCCTATCAGCGTGCCCTGGAAAAAAGAGGTCCCGGCCTCCATCATATAGCGATTCGAAGGCCTGGCCTCGAGGCTTCGATTCCTGCGCTCACCGCCGCAGGGTGGAAGCTTCTTCCTGTGAGTGAGAAGAGCATCCCGCGGGCACGCACTGCCTGGCTATCTCTCCCCGGATTTCCGGGTCTCCTCGAAGTGCAGGAGGGGAAAGCTCCGTCGGGTGAGCCTTTCGTGACTAAGGCAGGGCTCCCATTGGCCAAAAAGATGGATTCAGCCTTCGAGGCCGCGGGCCTGACATCCTTCCTCATAGATAGCCCGGAGCCCGCCATCTGGATTGGCGAGAGGAAATTTTCTATTTCCGCTTTGGTTTAATCCGTTAGAACCCGGCCCCGGCCACCGCATCCGGCGCCCCGATCGGCGTAACTTGCGCCTCACCCACCAGGCGCCCGGCGCACTGGGCCCCATTCGGGTATTCCTTCTTATACATGATCGGCAGCGAGGCGGTTTGCTTATAGAAGGTGGCCATATTCGCACCGCAATTCATCAGATCCAGCACCTCAAAATGCGCTTCATTCGGCAATCCGCTGAAAGCGTTGTTGTGGTCCACAGTTATGATCAGCTGATTCCCGTTTCGGGCAATAGAGGCGATCGGCCCGCGCTGCTCGAGATTCGCGCATTCGCTTACGCGGGGTGAAGAATCAATATCAAGCTTGAGCCCGATCTTTGCGGGAAGGGGGCGCGTGAAATTCACTTTCACCACATGCACATCGGTAGGAGGAGTGGCGGGGCAGCCCTTTGAGTCCTGCGTTTCTTTCCCTAAATCGGATTTTTTCTTGGAAGGCGTGGTGATCCCTCCGGATCCGCAGGAAGCAAGCAGGAGCGCAACAACCAACAGAGCAATTCTGTTTACCATGAGAAATTGCATCACAGGCCGTACCTCTTGTAAAGCAAGCGCGCGCCTTGATAGCATCGAGGGCGATGCAGAAACACTTCGCCCTGCTACTATCTCTTCTTCTGCTGCCCGCCTGCGTGGGCGGCACATTGAGCGACACCAAAGAGTTCGAGATGTTCCCCCTGCGGGGAGCCTCCACCGATGAAGGCCCGGGCCTCAAACGCTGCCTGAAGGCGGCTCATAAAGCCCAGGAACACTACCATGAAAAAACCGGAAAGTGGGCTAGGCGGGTAAAGCAGCTGCCGATCGATGAGTACTGCAATAACTTCCTCATGAGTCAGATCGGCACCCCTTCAGGATGGGAAATCCGCGCCGAAATCCGAGAAAATGAAACGGCCGTGCGCTGGAGCGTGAACGAGCAGGGCGTGATCGAGGAGCATCTCGAAGGTGGCTCCGACGAGTACCTCGAGCTGTAGAACTTTTAGACGGCTGAGAAGCAAATATGCCGCCTCTCTGCCTTGCCTCCCTATATATTCCTGCCCCTACCCTGGCATCCAAATTGCTCATGCGGCGGCAAGAAAAGGATTCCGCCCATGCCAAATATGCCAAACCAGAAGTCGTATTCCGCTGCTTTTTTTGCGTTGTCGCTAGCCCTTCTCTCCCTCAGCCTCGGAGCCTGCGGAAAAGTGGAAACCAATATCGGCAGGTCCAGCGATCGCACCGATCCAAAAAAGAAGGTGGATGCGATCACGGTGGCGGGCGCCATCGAGCCCGAGCTGCTGAAACTGGCGGAGGATTGCGCTGCCCTGAAGGGCCGCCTCAATCAGGACGGCACGGTTTGCCTTACCAAGATCACGGTCACTCTTCCCAGCTTCGGCTCCTTGCCGAGCGGCACCAGCGAAGTGGAAATCGATCCGAGCTTCCATAGCGGGAAATATCTCGTGGCCACGGGAGAAATCGGCCAGAACCAGAACGCTGTAGACCTTCTTTTCGCCGGCCGTGCTTATAAAAAAATCCCGATCTCCCTGATGGCCAATTTCGAAGCCCTTCCCAAATCGGGCAAGCTCTCTTTCTACGTGAACAGCCCCGACTATTCGAACGTCAGCGCCACGGTATGGAGCTGCTTCGAGCGCAAGATCACCAATCCGGTCTATTGCTCTGCCAAATACATTCCGGGTCTGTAGGCCGGACGATAAAACATCGTACTCCATTGACCTGGCCGGAAAGGCTCGCTAGCCTTTCCTTATGAACAAACTCTTCCTAGTCGCCATGCTTTCGTGCGTAACCGCGCTCACGCTCTCCTGCGGCCAGCAGAAAAAGACCGTGAACAAAGTGAAAGAACCCGATCTCTCGCCGGACGAGTTCCGCAAACAGTGCCTGGCGATCAAGGGACGGCTCGCCGATGGCAATAAGATGTGCCTCACCAGCGTAACCACGATCCTCCCCTCCTACGACAGCAATCGGGGCCCCATCTACGAGATCGTGCCAAGCTTTCATGCGGGCAGCTATATCGTGGCTACAGGCACACCGTCGTCAAGCCGGGTGGACATCCTCTACGACGGCAACTTCCTGCTCTCCGTGCCGGGCCGGCTGAACGCCCCCACGGGCGACGGAAAGCCCCTCGTATTCTACGCCAACGGCGCGGCCTACAAAGACGTGAGCGCCACCATTTGGGACTGCTACGATTTCAATATGCACCGGGTTTATTGCAACGACGGCGTGATTCCCTGATTGGCTGGAACCCCGCAAGGAATTCGCGCCGTGAATTTTTTCCTGCAGCCGCGAAGAGCCCATAAAACTATTCGTTTGAATCAAGCACGCATTCCGGGATAATTTTGAGCGTGCTCGGCTTTCTTTTATTAACGTTTTTTAATACCGCACCCGCCGCCGCCGCCGCCGCCCCGCTCAGCCTTCGGGAAGCGGCCTCCTACGCGCTCGAGCACTCCCCTCAGCTTGATTCCTCCCAGCGCCAGGCGCTGATTGCCGAGCAGGAACGCCTCAACGCACGCGCGGCCTTCCTGCCTTCGATCGATTTCACTTCGAGCCACGGCCTGGAGCGGAGCTATCCGTCCACTTCCACGAACGAGCCCTGGGCCTCGTCTTTTTCGCTTACGCTCACGGAAACCCTCTACGACAACGGGGAAAGCATCACCAAGCACCGGATCTCGCTGCTCCAGGAGGAGATCGCGCGCGAAACCCTCCTCCGCGACCGGGACCGCCTGCTTCTCGATGTAGCCGGCGCGTTCTACCAGCACTCCCTCGCGCGCAAGGCCCTCGAGATCCAGCAGGAACAACACTCAGTGCTCAAGCGCCAGGTGGAGCTTGTGAAGGAAAGTTATCGCCAGGGCGTGAAAAGCCGGAAGGATTACCTGCGCTTCCAGACCCAGCTGAACCGCTCCGACATCGATCTTCTGGCCGCCCGCACGGGGCTTCAAAAGTCGGAGCTGGCCCTTCAACGGGTGCTCGGAGTTCCGCTCCGGTCGAACGATCAGGTAACGTTCACTGTGGACGAAAACCGCCCTGCACCATTGCCCGCTAAGGAAATTCTTCTAGCCACCCACCGCGACAGCCGCATTGCCGACCTTCAGCGCCGCTCGGCCGCCCTGAACGCCGAGCTCTCCCGTCGAAAGGTTTGGCCGGAGATCGGCATCGCCACTTCCGCCACCTATGGCAGCTCAGACTACTGGAACACCAGCAAGCGCGTTTACGAGAACGACAAGCTCTCCTGGAGCGCGCTTCTCACCGTGAAATACAATCTGCTCGACTGGGGAGTGCGCCGCCGGAACAGCGAGATCGCGGCGAGCCGGGCCCAGATCCGCGCGAACGAGCTGGAGACCGATCTACTGAGCCTTCGGGAGGAGATCGAAAAGCTCAGCGTAGATGCCCGCAAGCTGCAGAGTTCCTTCCAGCTCGCCGACGAGCTCTTCAAGCTGGAACGCACGAACCTCAACCTGATCACCACCGAATACCGCCAGGGCAAGGTGCAATACCTCGACTACATCAACGCCCTCCAGAACCTCGCCAGCGCCAAGAACACTTACTATTCCTCTTTGTTCGAGCTTAAGCGCGCTCTTCTTGCTCTTCACTACCACGAAGGAACTTTGCATGAAGCTATCCAGGGTAAATAAGGCTTGGGCCCTAGCCCTGCTCGTTGCCGCGGGGGCCGGCACCTGGGCTCTTTACGGATCCGGCACACCCTCCGGCCGCGGAAGCAAAGCGCGAAAGGCCCGGGGGCCGGGAGTTGCCGTGAAGCAGGATTTCATCCAAAGGGTCACGATCGCCGGCACGCTCGTTTCCAAGCGCCGCACCCTCGTGGCCGCTCCTTATAACGGCTACGTGAAGCAGATTTTCGTGAAGGTGGGCGATAAAGTGAAGCCCGGTCAGCCGCTGGTGAGCGTGGCCCAGAGCCTGCAAAGCTCCGAACCCGTATTTCCGCTGCGCGCGCCCTACGCAGGCACCGTGATGCACATCCAGAAGCACGAAGGCGAATACGTGAAAGAGAACGACGCCGACAACTTCATCCTTCGCCTGGACGATCTCTCCCAGCTTTACATCGACGCCAATGCGCCCGAGGCGGAACGAGTGAAGCTCAAAACCGGCCAGGACGTAGTGATAAAAATCAGCGCCGTGCCCACCCGCAATTTCAAAGGCGTGATCACCGAGCTTACCCTCTCTCCCCAGATCGATACCAACCAGGGCCGCTGGAGCAGCAAAGGCAGCGACTATCCGGTGCGCATCGAAGTGAAAGACGCCAGCCCCGCCGTGGGCCCCGGCATGAGCGCCGTGCTCGACATCATCACCGCCCGCATACCCGGCGTGATCACCTTGAGGCACGAGTTTCTCTTCCGCGAAGGCAACGATTACTTCGTAACCATGACCAGCGGGGAAAAACGCAAAATAGAAACCGGCGCCCAAAACGACGAAGTGATGGAGATCAAATCAGGCCTTAGCGAGGGCGAGCGGGTGCGCCCGGTGGATTTCACGGAGCTTCCGGTTATCGAATGATCCAGGCGCGAAATCTTTTCCATTCCTACCATGTGGGCGACGCAAAGATCCCCGTGCTGCACGGCCTGAGCCTTGCGGTGCGCGAAGGCGAGATGGTGGCGATCCAGGGGCCTTCAGGCTCCGGGAAGAGCACGCTCATGTACCTCTTCGGCTGCTTGCAAAGAGTGGAAAGCGGCGAGCTGCTGGTAGCCGGCCTCGACATCACCAGCCTCGATGAAACCGAACTGGCCCGCTTCCGGGCCAAGCGCCTTGGCTTCGTATTCCAGCAATTCCACCTTCTGCCGCGGGCCACGGTGCTCGAAAACATCCTCCTTCCCACCCACTACACCGCCGACGCCGCCGAGCCCGGAGAGGCCCAGCGCGAGCGCGCCAAGGAGCTTGCCACGATGCTCGGCCTGGGGGAACGCCTGGATCACCTTCCGAACCAGCTCTCCGGCGGCCAGCAGCAGCGCGTGGCCATCGCCCGGGCCCTGATGAACGATCCGCCCCTTATTCTCGCCGATGAGCCCACCGGAAACCTCGATTCCAAAAGCTCTGCCCAGATCCTGGACCTCCTTCGCTCCCTCAACCGCGACCACGGGCGCACCGTGGTGATCATCACCCACGATCCCGAGGTGGCCGCCAAATGCGACCGGACAGTGAGCGTGCGCGATGGCAAGGTGGTGGACGACGAAAAGAGCAGCGCTCCGGTGGAGAAAAGCAGATCGATCCCGGATCCGTTACCGGACTCCTCCGCTCCCAGCCCCTGGCAGTGGTTCCGAATGATACGCCAGCAGCTTCCCCAGGCCTGGCAAAGCCTGAATCGCAATCGCGTGCGCAGCTTCCTCACCATGACCGGCATCACCATCGGCATCGCCGCCGTGCTCTCGATGGTAACCCTCGGCCAGTTCACCAAAGACCGGATCCTGGAAACCTACGCCGTGCTGGGCGTGGACACGCTGAGCTTCTACGGCAACACGAACTGGGAGCTGAAAGCCACCGACAAAACGGGCACTCCCTTCTACAGCTTCGACTGGGAGAGGGACGTAAACCCCTTGCGGCGGATCTTCCCGGAAATCCTGCGGATCTCCCCCGTGCTCTATTCCTGGCGCACCCAGGTTTCCTATGCGGGAAAAGTGCTGGATTCCGACGACGTGATGCTCATGGGCGTGAACGAGGACGCACTCGCCACCACCAACCGCGGCGTGATGCTCGGCCGCAACATGAACTCTTATCATGTGGAAAACGCGGCCCCCGTTTGCCTGATCGGGCTCGAGATCCAGCAGCGCCTGCTCGCCAACGTGCATCCGATCGGGCAGGTGATCACCTTCGGGCAGGAGTCCGAGAAGAAGTACACCTGCCGCGTGATCGGGGTACTGGAGCACCAGAGCGGAAAAAGCGATCGTTTCAAGCCCGACTACCAGCTCGCCGTGCCCTTCACCTATTTCCAGAACGGGGCGGGCGGCTCCTGGCAGCGGGGGATCGTGAACATCACCATCCAGCTGCGCCCTGGATCCGACGTGGAGAAAGTGGGCCGCGCCATCCGTGCCTTCTTCGAGCAGAAGTACGGGAAGGCGGGCCGTTTCCGGGTGGATACGGATTCGGTGCTGATCTCGCAGATGCAGAAATTCCTGTCCCTCTTCAGCGTGCTTCTGACCATGATCGCAATGGTTTCCCTGGGGGTGGGCGGAATGGGCATCGCCAATATGATGCTGGTTTCGGTTTCCGAGCGCTATCGGGAGATCGGCCTCCTCAAAGCCCTGGGCGCCACTCCGAGAAGCGTGCGCCTGCAGTTTCTTCTGGAAGCGGTGTTGATCTGCGGCCTGGGAGGCCTGATAGGCATTCTCCTCGGCATGGGCGCCTATCATGCGGCGATCTGGGGCGCTACGAAGCTGATTCCGAAGCTCGAGTTCACCTGGGTGATCGACTGGTGGGCCCTGGCGCTCTCGTTCGTTTCCATCGCCGTGGTGGGGATCCTCTCAGGGCTCTTCCCCGCCGTGAAGGCCGAGAAGCTGCAGGTGATCGAGGCGATGCGCGCCGATTGAAGGAGGCCTAAACCGGTCCCTTACTTCTTCTTGGAGGCAGCAGAATCCGAAGAGGGGCTCCGGCTCACGAGATCGTTCACGAGCGCGCTGGAGAACATCTTGTCCTCGTCGCCATGGGGATTGCCGTAGAGGCGGCGGTAGAGGTAGTTGTTCCTCACGATCGAAACCACGTAATCGCGGGTTTCCATATAGGGAATAAGATCGTTCCAGAGAAGCAGATTCGCCTGCCTGTCCGGATTGCGCCTCAGCCATTCGGTAACCCGATGCGGCCCGGCATTGTAACCGGCGAGCACAAGCTCGGCGCTTCCGTTGAAGTCGCCCGCGAGCTGCAGGAGATATTTCACTCCCATCTTCGTGTTTTCCTTCTCGTTGAGAAGCTTCTTATGGCCCTGCGAAGCGAGCCTGCGGGCCGTGCCGGGGATGATCTGCATGAGGCCTTTGGCTTTCGCCCGCGATACGGCGCGGGCGTCGAAACCGCTCTCCTGCCGCATCAGCCCCATCACAAGAAAGGAATCGATCCTGCCTTTGCTCGCCTCCTGGATGAGGGAATAGTAGGGCCGCGGATAGAGAAGCTTCAAGCCTTCCGTATTGAGGGCCGTGGGATTGCGGCGGAAGTAGGAAAAGAGCATCGAAATATTGGAGCGGTAAAGGCCGGCCGCGATCTTGAGAGAAGAGAGATAGAGGAGCACGTCCACGTCGATCTCGTCTTCATTGGCGCGCACGATCCAGGAAGCCCACTTGGCCACCGAGGAGCTGTGCTTGTAGGTGTAGAGGGCCTCCAGCCAGCGTACCATGCGGTTGAGCTCGGGATCGTCGGGAGTTTCGCGCTTGAGGCCACCCACCTTCCGCTGGGTGATCATATCCATGGGATCTCGCTTGAGAGAGGCCGCGGCGTCCATCGCATAGTAGGAGAGCGGATACACGTTCATCAGCTCGGTCCAATGCTCGTTCTCCTTCTGGTTTTCCTCGAAAGCCATGCGGCCCAGCCAGTAGAGCACTCTGTATCGTTCGGAATGAGCCTTGGCCCGCTTGGCTTCCGTGAGCAAGGATAGCGCGCGGTTTTTGTTGCCCTCGTAAAGCGCGAAGAGGCCGAAACGCAGAAAGAGGCGCTCGTAAACTTCGTCGTTCACGGAGAGGCAATGGCGGGAGTGATCGAAAAGCTCGCGAGCGAGCGCACGAACCTTGGGATCCGGATAATATTCCTCAGCCTTGATCGAAAGCGCGGCGGAGAGGTTGCGCGGGCATTCGGTTTCTTTGAGTGAAAGCTCGGCGAGAGAGTTCAGCTTGGCGGCGTTTTCGATCTTGAGGTTGTTCACCAGCACCTGGAATTCGAAACGCTGCGCCTGCGGCACGTTACTCTCGATGATGCGGAAACGCTTCACCTTGCGCCTCGATTTTCTTCTGGATCGCTTGGCATCGGCGGCCTGGGCGTGGAAATCGGCGAGGAGGCGGCAGCTTTCCTCGTCGCGGGCACAAAGGCGGCGGAAGGCCGGGCTGCGGGGCCCGGCCGAAATCGAGGAGGCGAAGGCTTCGGTGTATTTCTTCAACTCGGCGGGCTTATAGCCGAGATCCGCGGCGATTTTTTCCGGCGGAGGAAGCTCGCTGCCTTCCACTTGAGGTTGCGGCTGGTACTCCTTCTTCATCGGGGGCGCGGCTTTGATGGAAGGTTCCTTCGGATTGGCCTTCACCACCCGTGCGCGTTTTTTCGCGGGCTTGGCTTTCTCTTCCGGAGCTTCGTCCTGTTTGGCTTCCGTTACGGCCGCCGGCTTGCCCTCCATCAGAGTGGGCCCGGTAGGCGGATCCATCGCTCCCTCCACGGGCTCGCTGGAATCCTCTCCCTCGTCCCTCACCACGGCAGAAATCTTGGTGCCCGAGGCCAATCCGCTTGCATCGCGGGGCACCCAAAGAGAGCCTTCTCCCACCTCTGCGCGAAGCGAAACCGGAAGGGCGAATAGGCCTGAAATAATGCAGAGCGAAATCAGCGCGGCGCGCGCAGGCCGGGCATCGCGGCGCATCTCACCATGGCCGGTTACAAAGCTTGCGTTAACTGCTACATTTCGAGATGAAAGAACCCGCAAAAAGGCAGCCTCCTGCTGAGAGCGGTGGGCCCTCTCCACCATGAAGAGCCCATAGCTAAAGTTTACCGTTTTTTACCGAGAAATGACAACGCCAAGGACCGTAATCACATTAGGAAATGGCCAGCTTGGATTGATGCTGGGCAAAGCAGCGAAAAAGCTGGGGATCCCCTTTGCGATGCTCAGTTTATCCGACGCCAAGGCTTGGCTAAGCGAAGGCAAGTTTGCCGGCCAGCTCGTTACCTTTGAACAGGAACATGTGGACGAAGGCCTGGTAGCCGCCCTGGAAAAATCCGGCGTAGAAAGCTTCCCGTCCTGGGAATCTTTCCAGAAGTTAAAGTCGAAGCGCAGCCAAAAGGAATTTCTGGCCCAGAACAAGATCCCCACCTCCCCTTTTCTCGCCTTGGATGACTGGACCGATGAGGCCGAAGACTTCCTCCAAACCCATAAGGGCGCCGACCTCAAATCCGGGCGGGGCGGACGTGACGGCAAGGGCGTTTGGATCCTCGGCCCCGATGGAAAGAGCGCCTCGGGCGAGCACGCTTCTGAGATCGTAGCCCGCATCCAGCTTCCCTATCTCGAACGGAAAGTGGGCTTCTCCGAAGAGATCGCCGCCGTGGTTTGCCGCTCCCGCGACGGCGAAGTGGAAATTTATCCTACCGTTCGCTCCATTCAGCAGGACGGCATCTGCTTTCAGGTGGAGTACACCAAAGAGTTCGCCTCCTCTCCCTTAGCCAAGCAGGCGGGGAAAACCGCCAAAAAAATCGCGGATCTTCTCAGCTATGTGGGCGTGCTGGCGGTGGAATTTTTTGTCGAGGACGGAGCCCTTCTCGTGAACGAGATCGCACCGCGAGTGCATAATTCCGGTCACTTCACGATCGATCTTTGCGCCGGTTCCCAGTTCGAGAACCACCTCCGCGCCGGTCTGGGGCTTCCGCTCGAGCGCACGGAGCCCACGCATAGTGCCGCCGTGATGGTGAACCTCCTCTGGCCGGCTTCCGAAAAAGAATTCGCGCCGCTTTTTGCCAAGCTCAGCTGCGGCCCGCCCTGGCCGGAAAACGCCAAGCTGCACTGGTATGGCAAGAGCGAGATCCGTCCGAAGAGAAAAATGGGGCATTTTACTGTCTACGGAGCCACGATCGAAGAGTGCCGGGAAACGGCGCTCCAAATCCTTGCATCCCGTTGGGCTGAAGGGTAAGCGTAAGAAATGAAAAAGAAATCCGGGAAATCCAGGAAACCTGCGCCGATCGTGGGCATTGCGATGGGCAGCGATTCTGACTGGCCCGTGCTCAAAGAGGCCGCCGAAAAGCTGGAAAGCCTGGGCGTGCCTTATGAGAAGCGCGTGGTTTCCGCCCACCGCACCCCGGATGATATGAGCGATTACGGCAAATCCGCCGCCGGCCGGGGCTTGAAGGTGATCATCGCCGGAGCGGGTGGAGCCGCTCACCTTCCCGGCATGCTCGCCGCTTACACCTCCCTGCCGGTGATCGGAGTGCCGATCCCGTCCAAACAGCTCAAAGGGCTCGATTCTCTTCTCAGCATCGTGCAGATGCCTTCCGGCGTGCCCGTGGCCACCGTGGCCATCGGCGGCGGAGCCAACGCAGGCATTCTCGCGGCCCAGATCGTGGCCACTTTCGATGACAAAACCGCCAGGAACCTGGCCTCTTTCCGCGCCGAAAATTCGCGTCTCTCGAGAGCAAAGAACAAGAAGATATGATCCTAGCCCTTTCCCTACTCCTTGCCACCCTCGGCCGGGCCGAGGAATCCATTGACCTGAAAACCCTTCCCTTGCCGGAGCTTTGCTACCGCGAGCTCAAGGCGATGCCGGGAAAAACCAAGGATTCCGAGCTTCGTGCGGCCTGCGAAAAAGCGGAGAGGCTCGAGGCCTGCGTGAGCGAGAAAGGCATCCCGATCTTCCATACCGATCTTCCGGCCCGTGCCTCGGAAAAGAAGCCCCGGAAGATCCTGGTGTTCTCCCTGATCCATGGCGACGAGCTTCCCGCCGGCTCCCTGGCCCGCTCCTGGATGGAGCGTCTCACGAAGGTAGAGCCGCGCAACCGCTGGAGAGTGGTGCCCATCCTGAATCCCGATGGCCTGAAGCTCAAAACCCGCACCAACGCCAATGGAGTGGACGTAAACCGCAACTTCCCCACCTCCGACTGGGAAAAAGAAGCGCTCTCTTACTGGGAGAAGAAGCTGAAAAAAGACCCGCGCCGCTTCCCGGGCAACAGCCCGAACTCGGAGAAGGAAACGAAGTGCGCGATCGCCCATATCGACGACTTCAATCCCGATCTCATCCTCTCGATCCACACGCCCTATAACGTGCTCGACTTCGACGGCCCGAAAATCCCGGCCCCGAAAAAATTCGCGGACATCCCCTGGAAGCGCCTGGGCAATTATGCCGGCTCTCTCGGCCGCTATATGTGGGTGGACCGCTCGAAACCCATCCTCACCATCGAGCTCGGATCCAAAAACGTGGCGGACCGCCTCGAGCAATACGCTCCCTTGCAGGACATCACGGGCGACGTGGCCATACAGGCTGAAAAGGAAATGCAGAAAAATCCCGTGGGTTCCAAAATCGACGCCAAAAAGCAGGGCAAAGTGGAGCCCACCCTTCCTTCCACGAGGACGCCGAAGAAAACCGATAAGAAGGCAGAGAAAAAATGAGCCGCATCGAGCAGGACAGCATTCCTCCTCCCGCGGCCGGCGCAGAGTTGGGCAAAAAAATCTCCCTCTCTCTCGAAACCAAACGCCTCATCCTGGAAATCGAGAAACAGGTGGAAAGCCTCGACTGGCAGGTGAATGATCGCTTCGGCGCCACGCCAGGCATCGCCGCCCCCGCCCACCATCTGCTCGCCGCCGGAGGCAAGCGCGTGCGCCCCCTCCTGATCGCGCTCCTCGGCCGGGCCCTCGATGTACCGTTCGAAAAGCTCGCCAGCTGCGCCGTGAGCGCCGAGCTCGTGCACACCGCCACCCTCCTCCACGATGATATCCTCGATGGAGCCACCACGCGCCGGGGCCGGATCACCGCCCACCTCAAATACGGCGCCCATACTGCCATCCTCTCCGGCGATGCCCTGCTCTCAAAAGCCATCTCCGATATGGCCGAGCTCAACGATCCCGAGATCCTGAAACGCCTCGCCCAAACCGTGCGCGAACTGGTAGAGGGTGAATGCCTGCAGGCTGATCTTATGGGCCAGGTGCATTCCGATGTGGAAGCCGTGCTCGAAGTGGCGCGCCGGAAAACCGCCTCGCTCTTCGCCTGGGCGGGATGGGTTACCGGCCACAGAGCCGGCCGCCACGCGGAAGACCTCTTTCGTTTCGGCACCCACCTCGGACTCGCCTTCCAGCTCCTCGATGACATCCTCGATTGGGAAGGCCGCAATACGGGCAAACCCCTCTTCCAGGACCTCCACGAAACCAAGCTGAACCTCGTGGGAGTGATGCTGGTGCGGAAATCCCGCCGGGCCGCCACCCTGCTCGAGGGCTCCTTCTCTCAGAAAGACGAGCACGGCTATATCCCGAACCCCCTCGCGCTCGGCCAAAGCCTGCAGGAATGCCTCGAATACGGAGAAGCCCTCGGCTGGGCCCGCAAGGAAGCCCAGGACCACAGTGCCTTCGCCCTAGCCCACCTCGATAAGCTTCCGCCCTCCCAGTGGCGCGACCTCACCAAGGGCCTCACCCACCAGCTCCTGGAGCGGATGAAGTGACCCGCGTTCTCCCTTCCGACCACGAATTCATCCGCCAAACCCTCCGCGATTTCCGGGTGGTGGAAAACGGGCGCCGCTGGGTGGCCCGGCTGAGGGGAGAAGGGCGCTTCCGTTCCGCCGCCTTTCCCGATCTCGCCGAGAAAACTCCGCAGGTGCTGGTGGAGCTGATCCCGATCGACCAATGGCAGCGGCCCAATAAAGTGCTCCGCTGGCTGGCCGCCTTGCGCTTGCCCTACCTTGCTATCTCGCTTTTGCCCCTTCTGCTGGTGGTGAGCGCGGGCCTCGGGCGCGGCCTGGCGATTTCGCCGGTATTTACTCTTCTTCTTCTTGGATCCGTAGGCCTGATTCACATGGGCTGCAATCTCTGGAGCGATTATGAAGACCATCTCCGCGGCGTAGACCATCCCGGCGCAGGCGGAGGATCCGGCGTGATCCAGAAGCTGTGGATCCCCGCCGTGCACCTGAGAAACGCGGCCGCTCTCTTCTTCTTCGCTGGCCTGGCGCTCGGCCTCCTCCTCCTCACGCAGCTGCCGGAAGGCCTGATCAGCCAACGGCTTTTCTGGCTGGGGCTGGTGGGCGCGCTCGGAGCGGCGAGCTATTCGGGCTGGCCCTTTCACTACAAATACCTTGGCCTCGGGGAGCCGATCGTATTTCTCCTGGCCGGCCCGTTGGTAACGGCGGGAGCGGCGGCGCTCTATTTTCCTGCCGCCGAGGATCTCCTCCATTTCGCCTGGCTTTCTCTTCCGCTGGCTTTTCTCGTAACCCTCCGCCTGCATTCAGGAAATATGCAGAGGATCCCGTTCGATACGATCGCCCACACCAAAACCATCGCCCGCTCTTTCGGATTTTCCTGGAGCCGGCGTGCCGTGGCTTTTCTTCTGCTGGCTCCTTACCTCAGCGTGGGCGCTTTGATGGTCCTCCGGCTGGCGCCTCTTTCTTCGGCCGCGGTTCTTTTTTCCCTGCCTTTGGCGGCCTTTGCCCTTCGCGCATTGAGGGAAACGAGCGGCCCGCTCGATCCTGCCTGCCACGAACTGAAGCGTGAATCGGCTCGCTTCCACCTCGCCTTCGGCCTGCTTTATTCTTTGAGCTTTCTCTTTTCCTGATCCGGCGAGGGGCGGGCATGCGCCGAGAGGAGGCCGAGGAGTCGGGTGCTCCGGCCTCGGGGTGGCTGACTCGGGTTGGCTGACTCGCGGTGGCTGCGATGGCTCCGCCGGGGCAGGACTGGCTCGCGGGGTGATCCGCCCCTAAACCATTTTCCATTGCCACAATCCGCGATTGCGCCCACCGCGCTCCCGTTTTATAGAGCCTGTATGAGGACCCATACCCTAGCCCTGACCCTGGCCATTCCCTTCCTTTTTCCCGGCTCCGCGGGCGCCTTTCTCCGAACGGAAGAGATTCTTGCTTCGTCGATCGTAACGAGAGGAGACGGGATCTGCGCTCTGCCCCTGCACCTGAGCGGCGCCAAATACGGCGGTAAAGATCTGGAGCATGAAACCGAGCTTTGCCAGCTGGAAAGCCGCGAAAACGCCGCGATCTGCCCGAAGCGGCGGAGCACGAACCCCGCTATTGAATACTTCACGCCTCCCGCCGGCATGACTCCCCGAGAGCTGGAAAAGAAGGAATGCGTGGCCCGCGATGCCAAAAAAGTGGCGAAGTACAAGCTAAGCATCTCCTGCTCCTATTCCCCCGGCATCCTCGCCTACTACCACGTGAGCCGCGCGCTCGGAAATATCGGCAACGTGCCGGCCTCGGTGCTTCGCACCCACGATTTCCGCGATCATAAGCACATGGTCCGCCGTGCGCTCCGCCTTCTCGAGCGCCGCCGCAACTACCCGATCTACCGGTCCTGGGCCGAGCTTGAAGAGGTTTTCGACCGGGGCGAGCGTCACCCCCAGGCTTCTCGTATCTTCACCCAGGATATGGATTACAGCTGGGGAGCCCTCAGCCGCAATCCGCGAGGGGAATCCGAGTACAACGAGTTCAACGGAGTGTTCGGCCGCCCCGACCGCCTGGGCGATTTCATGCAGGGCCCGATCTACGGCGCCCTAACCCACCACAGCCTCAATATCGGAACCGAATTCACGGCCTCCAATGTGCAGAAGCTCCGCCAGCTCAAAGACGCTGCCGACTTCATCCTGCTCGACACCCTCCTGAGCCAGCAGGACCGTTTCGGCAATATTCATGCGAAAACCCGCACCTACTATCTCAGCAACGGAAAGATCGAGAAGGCCGATGATATGCCCTCCGTGCCGGAGCCTTTCCGCGCAGGCGCCGTAACGGTTAAGGAGATGGTGCTTCGGGACAACGATTGCGGCGTAGGGATGGCTTTCACGAACCGTGCGCAGCGGGCGCATATGCTCGAGGGCGTAGCTCATATGGACCCGGACACCTACCGCTACTTCCAGGATTTCGCCTCCCGCATCGATGCGCCGGAGACTCAGGCATTTTTCCTCAAAGGGCTGCAGCTCCGCGACTCTGACTTCCGCCGCCTGCAAACCAACGTGAAAACCAGCTCGGCCCTTCTCCGCCAGCGCTGCGAATCGGGCGCGCTCTCACTGGATCTCGATCTGGCCAGCCATTTCGGGGGAAGGGCGCCCGTACAGAACTGCCTTTGATCTGCAGGATCTGTGGGCTCTGCAGGATCTGTGGGCTCTGCAGGATCTGTGGGCTCTATGGGCTGTATGGGCTCGGAGCTCAGTAAACACCGTAGGCCCCGCGCGCGGGAGCGGGAGTGCGCATAGAACGAGTGACGCTGACCGATCGGCCCTTAATGCACAGCGACCTCTGCGCAGAGGACTATCTGCGTTATCGCCTCAGCACCCTGGCGCCCGGGCGCCGCAGCACCTCAACGCCTCTAAGCTTTCTAAACTTCAGTTCGGCACGTCCCGAAGATCTCGGATCGCCTCCGCGATCCAGTGGCGGTGAGCCGCCACGATTCCATGCACTTCGATTCCTTTGCAGCTGGCCGACTCTCCCCTGCTGATCACTCCGAAAAGCTCAAGCTTTCCGTTCTTCCAAACGTAACTAGGCCCGCCCGAATCTCCCAAGCAGGTGCCCCAGCCGCCTGGGCCTTCCAGCACCGCTTCCCGCCCCTCGAATCCTACGATCGTGAGCGTGGTTCTACGCAACAGCGGTTCGCTCGCCTTATCAGCTTTGTTTCTTCCATATCCTGCCGCCACCACCTTGGCCCCGCGAGGCAAACGCTTCATGTGCACAGGCACGGGAGAATAGCCTGAAGGGACGGGATTCCGCAAAAGCAGGAGAGCGATATCGTCTTTCTCGCCAGGCCCCCGAAAACCAGGATGGATAATATAGGCGCTCACGGACCTGCCAACCGAATCTCCCTCGATCCCGAACCCCACCTCAAGACGCGAGGGATCCGGCTTATTCATCACGCAATGAGCAGCAGTGATCAGGATGTCTCGCTCGATGATAGCTGCAGTACAGGAACCGTGAGGAGTGCCCAGGTGTACCGTATGGAGCTGAAGCGTCTCTTCTTCCCCCACCTCCACTCCGCGCATAATCGCGTCTTGCACCAAAACCTCATCCCCGGAAGCCCGCGAACCCCACGAAGCATTACCTTTGGCACCAGGAGTGGCACCGGCATGGGCCGCGGAGGAAAACAGAACAAGGCAAAGCGCGATCAATGAAAAGGGGTTCACAGGAGCTCCTTTCGAGGGCGGAGCTATTTTAATCCGCGCCCACAACCCGGCCCACCACTGAGTGAGCCTTTCACAAGCTTCCAATCAGCGCAGTTCGAGATTCGAAAAGGGAGAACCGGTGCCTAACGGCTGGCCAGGGCTGCCTAAGCTTTAGACACCCCCACCTGGGTGATGCCGGAACCATTCAGTGCCGTATAGGTATCTCCCCCTCCTCACTGCACGATGGGCCGAACCGCCTTGTAGGACCTTGTGATCGCCGAGATCTCGGGCCTCTTTCCCAGCGTCAGGCCATAAGCCGTATAGGGCGCGCGAAGCACACTCCAGTAAGCGGCGGCACCCTTCCGGTTGTTCGGAGCCGTTACATAGCCATCCCTGGCAATGAGCATGGCCATGCGGGCGGTGCCACACTTCAGGTTCTCCACTCCATTTTTCAGCTTTGCGGCCGTGGGAGCGTTGGAGCACTCCCCCGGGCTCATCATCATCAGGCCGATGCTGTCCTGGCTCATGCCGGGTTCGTCATAGACGGCGTT
Organism: uncultured Bdellovibrionales bacterium; assembly: GCA_964612065.1. Lineage (GTDB taxonomy): Bacteria > Bdellovibrionota > UBA1018 > CAIPTA01 > CAIPTA01 > JAKFYM01. The sequence goes on from CAZTCD010000005.1 coordinate 30,537, forward strand.
CTGATTGAAGTTGCTTTCATATTTCACCAAGGCCGAAACGAGGCGCGCCCAGCAAGTGAGCCTCTGCGCATCGGTGGCGGAGTTATAATCCGGACACCAGAAATCCCTGTCTCTCGCCTTCTCCAGCTTCGCAATGTTTGCGCGGATTACCCCCAGCACGGCTGAGTCCCAGGCAGTTGCCGTGGCGAGGTGACTCCAGATAGTGGCCGGACCGCTGTAAGTGGGCGGAGCGGGTGTGGGCGCAGGCGCGGGTATCGGTGCCGGTGTCGGCACAGGCTTGGGAACCGGCGTTGGCTCAGGATTCTGCGGTGGCGCAGGTTGCGGAATTGGCTGCGGCACCGGCTGTGGCGACGGTTGCGGCTGCCCCGAATCCGCCTGCGCAGGAGCGCGAGCCTCTGTTTCCGTCTGCCCGCTCTCTGGTGCCTTCCCGCAGCCCGTCAGGCTGAACACGAAAAAGGCGATCATCCATAATACGTTCGAAGCCCTGCAATCCTTTGCTGGAGCCATTCTTCCTCCCATTCCATGAACATTTGGAACAACGAGGGAACTAATGCGTTTTCTCAGGCTAAGGAAAGACAGAGCCAAGCGTCAAAACAAAAAATATTGCCGACAGGAACCGCACGCTGCCCCTCTATCGCTCGGAATATCCGTGCAGAGCCCTCCAAGCTGCCTGGATTGTTGAACTAGCGTTCCCGATCCCAGGAAAGTTCCGGGCTTTTTAAAATCTTCTTACAGTACCCATCGCAAGGCTTCGAACTGTCCCCAAACTCCAGACGCACGGGAGGAATTTCAGGCCAGCAAGCCGCGTTTACTGCGATGCAAGGGGCACTATGGCCGGTGTCAGCTTGGCCACAGATGTATTTTTCACCAGGCGATCTTCTACGAAAGCATGGCATCAGCCAGCCCTCTTCCCCTCTCCAAAGGGCGAAGGTTTCATATGCGATTTCAACGGTTTCCCCCTTCCCACCGAAGGATTTCAGCTCTCTTCGGAGAGGGGAAAATTCCTCTGGCATTACCCTTGCTCTTCGCCCGCCGTTAACCCGCAGACCCTGCGACAAAAAACCCGGAGCTTGAAATGAAACGCGTCTCGTTCTTTGCCAAACAACTCTTTGTTCACGGAATCAGCCTAAGCATTGCCGCCCCGTCCTTCGCCAGCGCGCTGACGGGCCCAAAGGCCGGCATCACCAAGATCCAAGGCTCGGAAGCGATTTCCGGCAGCCTGACCGCCGCGCGCCGCGGTGGAGGCGGAGGAGGCAATGGCGGAGGCAATAGCAACGATGACGACAACCGCCGCCGTGAAGAAGAGGAAAGGCGCCGGAGAGACGAAGAGGAGCGCCGCAGGAACGAAGACAACAGACGGAACGAAGACAACCGCAGGCGCGAAGAGGACAGCCGCCGCCGCGAGGAAGAGAATCGCAGAAA
>CAZTCD010000005.1:32058-85020 GCA_964612065.1 uncultured Bdellovibrionales bacterium
CGAAGACAACCGCAGACGCGAAGAAGAGCGCCGTCGCGGTGAGGAAGAACGCAAACGCCGCGAAGAAGACAACCGCAGACGCGAAGAAGAGCGCCGTCGTGGTGAAGAAGAGCGCAAACGCCGCGAAGAAGACAACCGCCGCAAGGAAGAAGATCGCCGTCGGGGCGAAGAAGAGCGCAAGCGCCGCGAAGAGGAGAATCGCAGAAACGAAGACAACCGCAGACGCGAAGAAGAGCGCCGTCGCGGTGAGGAAGAACGCAAAAAGCGTGAAGAAGACAACCGCCGCAAGGAAGAAGAGCGCCGTCGTGGTGAGGAAGAACGCAAAAAGCGCGAAGAAGACAATCGCCGCAAAGAAGAAGATCGCCGTCGGGGCGAAGAAGAGCGCAAGCGCCGCGAAGAGGAAGAGCGTCGCCGCGGTGAGGAAGAGCGCAAAAAGCGTGAAGAAGACAACCGCCGCAAAGAGCAAGAAAAGCGCCGTCGGGGCGAAGAAGAACGCAAGCGCCGTGAAGAAGAAGAACGTCGCCGCGGTGAGGAAGAGCGCAAAAAGCGTGAAGAAGACAACCGCCGCAAAGAGCAAGAAAAGCGCCGTCGGGGCGAAGAAGAACGCAAGCGCCGTGAAGAAGAAGAACGTCGCCGCGGTGAGGAAGAGCGCAAAAAGCGTGAAGAAGACAACCGCCGCAAAGAGCAAGAAAAGCGCAAGCGCGAGGAAGAGCGTCGTCGCGAGGAAGAGCGAAAGCGTGAAGAAGAACGCCGTCGCCGCGAAGAAGAGGAAAAGAAGCGTCCTCGTCCTCCGAAGTGCGATGATGTCGATGTTCGTGGTGCCTTCCAGAAAGGTTATGCCGCTGGCCTGAGCCAGGGTGAAGCCGCCGGAAGCTCCCAGGGCCAGAGCGCTGGCGCCTCCGAGGGCCGCAGCCGCGGCTTCCAGGACGGCCAGAACTCCTGCTCTGCCAATACCGGCCTCAGCTATGCCGACGGACAACGCGACGGCTACGCCGCAGGTGAAAACGCAGGCATCAGCGCCGGACAGTCCGAGGGCCGCTCTGAAGGCTACCGGCTCGGAAGATCCGAAGGCTACAACGACGGCGCCAACCGTGCCGACGCTGCCGCCTACAACGAGGCCTATGCTCCCGGCCGCGAAGCTGGCTACTACGACGCTGGCCAGAGCGATGCCTACGGGCGTGGACGCGTGGAAGGCACCAAAGCCGGCGAAGACTATGCCGTGCAACAAGCCCAGGCCGTGGACTACGTGAACGGCCGCAAGCAAGTGCGTGAGAAGTATTTCTCGGAGCCCGTGAAGTTCCAGGATCAGTTCTCGCAGCGCAAGCCGGAAGGCATGTTCGCAGGGCTGGAACGCAGCCTCGAGCTCTTCGCCGACGTGCGCTCCGATCGTGGCCCTCACGATGGTGGCCGATGCGAAGAAAAAGGCCGCGAGCAAGCAGCCTTCGAACGCGGACGCCAGGAAGGCTACAAAGCCGGCTACCAGAAAACCTACAACCAGGCCTATCGTGCAGCGTACGACCAGGCCTACCACCAGGGTTTCCGCCAAGGTTGCGGCGAAGAGCGCTTCCGCGCCCGAGCCGAGTACAACAGGGGCTACGACGATGGCTACGACTCCGGTTTCAAATCCGGCTACGACCGAGGCTATAACGACACCTTCCGTGCCGCTTATGATGCCGAGTTCGCGCCTGCCTCTGAAGCCGCCTATAACGATACGTACCAGAGCGCTTACTACCGCCATTACGAGGCGGGCCGGGAAGCGGGCTATAACGAGCGTTATAACGAAATGTACCAGAGCACCTTCCAGCCGGCCAAACAGGCCCGCTTCGAAGAGCTCTACCCTGAGCTGGCGAAAGAGCAGTTCGCCAAAGGCCAGGCCGACGAAGAGCTCGATTTCGTGAATCGTCCTCTCCGCCTTCTGCAGGCCGTGCTTCAGGACAAAAACAAAGACGGCAAACCTCAGACGGGAGAAAGCCTGCGCATCACCTTCGTGGCGCGCAACTTCCTCCCCGCCGGGATCGACAAGAAAGACGTGACCCTCGAAGTTACGTCAGACAAGATCCCTGTTACCTACCTGAAGCTGCCCAAAGAAGTGCTGGCGAAATCGCTCCGGGAGAAGAGCGTGACCAAGGTGACCGACGCCCTGGAGTTCATCTTCTCCTCCAAAGCCAAGGGCCAGAAGGTGAAGATCCGCTTCACCCTCAAGCTCAAAGGCAAGATCATGGGCGAAGAAACCCTCGAGCTCCTGCCGCTCTAGGAAGAGCAAACCAAACAGCGCACGAAAAAACACGAAGGCCGCCTCACCGAGGCGGCCTTTTTCCTTTACCCTTAGGCTGGATTCTCAAAAAGGCAGCGGCACCGAGCAGCGAAGAGCCTCGCGGCCGCCAAAGTGCAGGTGCCCGCCGTGACTCCCGCGGCACTGGGTAAAGAGCGGGCCGATATCCTTGTAGCAAATCAAGATAAACGGATTGGCCGTGAAATAGCCGGCAAGCTTGCGCAGGTTCTCCTCGTTCGAGAGGTTGTTCTGGCAGCGGAGAGACGCAATGTCGATCGCGCGCGCGATATTGTGGCAGCTACCGGGAGCGCCATTTTTGTGGCGGGCGTCTCCCTGCACACCGAGGTGCCGGCTCACCACGCAGCCCATATTGCTCAGAGCGGCCGTGAGCATGCGGTTCAAATACCCGGCCGCCATCGGAGGAAATCCATAGGCGCGGGTGTCAGCAGCCGAAGCTGCGCTCGTGCTGCCCAAAACCACCAATGCCGCCAAGAGAATCGTCTTCATAGTCATTCCTCAATCAGTTGCGCAGTTGCGATAATCAGTTTCCGGAAAGCAGGTGCACCCAGGTTCCATCTTTGTAGCCCATGCCATGATGGGTAAAGGCTTTCTCCAGAAGGCCTTTCCGATGGGGCTCGCTCTTCATCCACAACTGGAAGAGCTGCTCCACATCCTGCGAAATGCCCTTGGCGATATTTTCTCCCACCGCACGATAACGGGCGCCGGCATCGCTAGCGCGATGAGAGGGATCTTTGCCATCGGGATTTTTGTGGTCGAAAAATTTGCGGGCCACCATATCTTCGGCATGCTTCTGGGCCGCGAGAGATAGCTTTGGATCGAGCTCAAGCTCAGGCACGCCGTTCTCACGGCGGATCTGGTTCGCCTTTTCGAGTGCGGCGCTGATCAGGTCGGCGTCGGTGAGGGCTGGGTTCGAAGGAGGCGGGCCAACCTCGTCTTTCGGATCCACCGCAGGCCGCGGAATCGGGTTGGTGGAAAGATCGGTATTGGTTTGGGTGTTCGTGGAAGGAGAGGCCGCCTTGGAAGGATCCTGGGCCGCAGAAGAGCTCGAGGGCAGGGCCGAGCGATTGCCAAAGGCTGCATCGGGATAGGTGGGCTCCTCTTTCCCGCAGGCCGCAAGAAGGCCGGAGAGAAGAAGAAGGGATAGAAATCGGGCTGGCCGCATAGCACTCCTTAAAGAAAGGCAATGCATTCTATCGCCACACTGATTATTTGACAAATTTATTCAGGAATTAAATTCACTGAAAGATCAATATCTTATTGCAGCAACATGATACTTAACTGTTACTGAAATCAAAATAAACCAATAGTTATAAGTCTTTTGGTCGACTTTGACGGTCACAACTCAGAGCACCAAAACAATAGGATGCCCCGGAAAAGTAAGGTCGGACTTGCTGGAAAGTGCCCTAAATATTCATCAAGTTCCCTGAAGCGGAATGGCTCTTTCGTTAGAATCCGAACGAGGGCTAAGGTTCAAAGACTCCGCTGCCTATCCTGCGGCCACACCCACACACAAAGTCGCTCCATAACCTTTCGCCAACGCCACGTAGACCTCTTGGAAGAGGTTATGATTCTACTCTGTGAAGGAGTGGGCATTAGAAGAATTGCCCAGGCATTGGGAACAACTCCAAAGACCGTCCAAGCAAAAATTAAAGTCCTTGCCATCATCTGTGAATCTTTTCAACAACGCCACTTCGCTAGTTGGAAAACAAAACCTCGGTTCCAATTTGATGAAATGTGGGCAGCGAAAAAACTCACTCCACTACTCTCACTGTTCCCGTAGTGATTGATAGAGAAAGTTATTTCATCGTTTCCGCCCGTGCTGCCCAAACCTTTTCGACGCTAAACAATCCGATTCGTCGCAATAAGATTAATTTAAAACGGGCGAGCAGGATTAAAAATCGGGACTATGAAACTGCTTACACACTTGAGATTTATTCTGGCCATAGATTTTGGTTCTATTATCATTCTAATTCCTCTCCAAATAAATGGAGGAACGTTAATAGTTTTGAATGCCAAATGATTATGGCTATACTTTTGGAACAGACAGCCACAACGGGAGAGTTTGCTGAATGAGATTTTCGCTTTTGCTGGTGATGGGATTTCTAACGGCGTGTTCCACTCTGCCGATGTCGTTTACTTCCGACAACATCATGAAAGTTCATCAGGGAATGAGTTCAAGCGAGGTTTTAACGATGTTCGGTAAGCCCAAGAGCGTGACCCAAACCACTTGTGGCGGCAGCACTGGAAAACCCTGGGCTTGTACCGTTTGGGGCTATGGCGAGTTTCCCTACGACCGAGCAACCTTTATGTTCAGTGGAGACACTCCCGATTCGTTGATTTTGAATAATTTCGAAATCAATAAAAAGTGAACGCTGTGGAGGTAGAACTCATTCGTAAATTCAATTCTAACGACCCAGAGTCGGCTTCAATCAATGGCCCAAGTTCGCTTCCGACAAGCGGGACTAACCGCTCTCTATAAGGCCCACTTTAAATAGACTTGACTGTAAGCAGCTATTTTCATTAATCAAAACAGCAATCTAAAAGCAACAGTTAAGTATCACACCCCTCGCTTGCACAGCCCCTAGGGCGTAAGGATCAGATTATCGATCAGGCGGGTCTTGCCCAGGAATCCCGCCACAGCCAAAGCCGCAGGGCCCTCAATAGCATCTATAGAAGCAAGCGAAGGCACCGAGCGGACCTCCACATACTGCACCTCGAACTCAGGCACGGCTTTCAGCTCCCGCCTCGCCTGCTCGAGAAGCTCCTCCACGTCCCTCTCACCGCCCTCAAAAGCCAAGCGCACGGCCTCCATCGCCCGGAAGATCACCACCGCTTTTTGCCGCTCTGGGGTGCTCAGATAGCGATTCCGCGAACTCATCGCCAGGCCATCAGCCTCCCGCGCCGTAGGGCAGATCGCGATCCTCACTGGCATCTCTAAATCGCGCACCATCCGCTCGATCACGAGGCATTGCTGGAGATCTTTTTGGCCGAAATAGGCCACGTCGGGCTTTACCAGCTGAAACAAGCGATGCACTACCGTGGCCACTCCCCGGAAATGGCCTGGTCGCATGGATCCGCAAAGAGGCCCGGAAACTCCTTCCACCTCGATAAAGGTGCTCCAGCCTTTGGGATAGATCGTTTCCACCGAGGGAGCGAATACATGAGTCACGCCGCAGCTCGCGGCGAGCTCTAAATCGCTCTCGAATGCGCGCGGATAGCGGTCGAAATCCTCGTTCGGGCCGAACTGCGTGGGGTTCACGAAGATCGAGAGCACGGAAATCTGGTTTTCCTCCGCGCACCGGCGCAAGAGCTGGGCATGCCCCTCGTGCAAAGCCCCCATCGTGGGCACGAACCCCACATGGCAACGGCCACGCTGCTCCTGCAGAAGATGGTGGAGCTCGTTTATGTCTCGCATCACCACAGGGCGGTTCATGCGTGCACTCCTGGGCCTGCAGCGCCAGCAGAGCCCGAAAGAAACACCTCACGCAGCAGGATCTCCGCGAGCTTCTCTTTCGTATCCTTGGCGATCTTCCTCACGCTGGCCGCACCTTCGAAGAGATAGATTTCGTTATCTACCGTATCGAAGCCGATATCGGAGCGGGCCACATTATTGAGGGCCAGAAAATCGAGATGCTTGCGGCGGATCTTCTCCCGCGCTTTCGCAAACTCCGCTTCCCCCTCCCCCACTTCCGCGGCAAAGCCAAAAAAGATCTGCCCTGCCTTCTTGCGCCGCCCGAGCTCGGCCAGCACATCCACCGAGGCATCAAATTCCATGGTGAGCGATCCTTCGCGGCGAATTTTTCCGGCCGCGCGCTCCTTGGGCTGAAAATCCGCCACGGCGGCGGTGGCAAAAACGCCATGCGCGGAATCAAGATGCCCGAGGCAGGCCTCCAGCATCTCCTCGCCGGTTTCCACCTCGATCACGGTGGCGCCCTCGAGGCGAGAGAAACGCGGATCCACCGGGCCTGTCACCAGCACTACCTCGGCGCCGAGGCGTTGCGCGGCCTCCGCAATGGAGAAGCCCATGCGCCCGCTCGAGCGGTTGGTGATGAAACGCACGCTATCGATATAGGCGCGGGTGGGGCCGCTCGTAACCAGAATTTTTTTGCCCGCGAGAGGAAGATCCGCTTCCAGCAAGCCAATAGCCGCCTCGAAAATCTCAGCTGGTTCACTCATCTTTCCAGCGCCTGTTTCCCCGCAGGCGAGATCACCGGCCACGGGGCCCACGAAGCAATAGCCGCGGGCACGCAGCTTCTCGAGATTCTCCTGCGTAGGGCCCGCCTCCCACATCCGCGTATTCATCGCAGGGGCGATCAGGGCGGTGCCGTGATAAGCGAGGCATTCGGTGAGAAGGGCATCATCGGCGATGCCGCAAGCGAGCTTGGCCAGGAAGTTCGCGGTGGCTGGAGCCACCACCAACAGATCGCCCCAGCGGGCGAGATCGATATGGGCGGTGGCACTCATATCGTAGCTCGCATTGCCCTCGCCATGGAGGCTGCGGAGCACGGGCTCGCCGGAAAGAGAATGAAACGTAAGGGGGCCTACGAAACGCTCGGCCGAGGCGGTCATCACCACGCGCACCTGATGGCCCTGCTTCTTGAACAAGCGCACGAGCTCACAAGCTTTGTAGGCCGCGATTCCGCCGGTCACTCCCACGATGATCTTAAATTTTCTGGGCGAGCGCATAGAGCCCCTCCATCGTGAGCCGCGGCCGGGAATGCGTGATCAGCCTGGCCCGGCCGGAAAGATAGCTGCTGTTACCCCCGGTGGCCACCACTGTCCAGGGCCGGGGAGAACCGCGCTCTTCCAGAATGCGAGCCACCATGCCATCCACGAGGGAGGCAAATCCATGCAGCACGCCGGAGCGGATCGCGGTTTCAGTATTATAGCCGAGCACAGGCGAATGCTTGGCGAGATCGATCGAGGGCAGCTGCGCGGCTTTGGCCACCATCGCTTCATAGGAAACCATCAAGCCGGGCGAGATCGCGCCGCCCGGGAAGCTGCGCCTGGGGCCCACGCCTTCGAGAAGATCAAATTTGGTGGCGGTGCCGGCATCCACCACGAGCACGGAGCCGGGAAAGGAGAGCGCGCCTTCCAGATTCGCGAGGCGATCCACGCCGAGAGTTTCGGGATTTTCCACGCTCACCTGAAAGCCCCAAGGAGAATCATGCCCGGCCACGTGCAGGATCCCGGCCCTATCCACCAGATAATCAGCCCAGGCGCGCGTGAGCGCAGGCACCACGGAACTGATCACGGCGCGATCGATCGAGCTCGCAAAAATCCCGGTGGCCAAGGGGAGAATATTTTCCCCCGACCGCACGATGCCTTCTTCGGCGAGTGCGCCGTCTTTTTGGTAGAGGGCCACCTTGGTGCGCGTATTGCCGATGTCTACCAGAGCAATGCTCATTGCGTGATCTCGGTGGAAGCAGAAGAGGAGGTGCCGGATCGAACGGCCACCACGCCCTCGGCCTTTTTCGTTTCTCGCACGTATTCGCCGGCCACCTCACGCACCAGGCGCTTCAGATCAAAGCGCGGCTGGGCAAACTTCGGCGCGCGGCCCGGGCTGTAGCCGAGCAGATCGTTGATCACGAGCACTTCGCCATCACAAACAGAACCAGAACCAATGCCGATCGTGAGGCAGCGAAGCTCCCGCGTGATCTCCTTAGCCACGGCTTCGGTGGTGCATTCAAGCACGATCGCAAAGCAGCCGGCAGCCTCGAGGGCTTTTGCTTCCCGCAGCAGGCGCTCGGCATCGCTCTCGGATTTCCCGTGCGTATAGTAGCCGCCCATCTGATGCACGGATTGCGGGGTGAGGCCGATATGCCCCATCACCGGAATGCCCGCGTTCACGAGGCGACGGATCGTTTCGCAAAGCTCAGGGCTCGCGCCTTCCACCTTCACGGCATGGGCACCGGCTTCGGCGAGGCAGCGGCCGGCGTTGCGGAGAGCGTCTTCGGCACAGATTTGATAAGTCATGAAGGGAAGATCGGCCACCACGAGCGCTCGCTTGGATCCCCGCACGGCAGAGGCCGTGTGCGCGAGCATCATCTCGAGCGTCACGGGCAAAGTGGAGTCAAAGCCGTAGATCACGTTGCCAAGGGAATCTCCGGTGAGGAGGATGTCCACGCCGGCCTCATCGAGGCATTGGGCGGTAACCACATCGTAGGCGGTGAGCATGGCCACGCGCTCTTTTCCCTTCATCGCAGCGAGGGATCGCAGAGTATGGCGCTTGGCGGTTTTTTCGGAATTCATCTGCACGCTCATGCGCGTACCTCCTTTGAGGGGCCGGCCGAGGAAACGCCCGGCTGCGGTTTTCTTTTCTTCAAATGGTTCTTGAGGGCTTCGGCGAAGCTGCCGTCCTCGATATTGTCCCAGAGGGCCTGGGTGCGGATCTCGAGCTCCACTTTGGGCAGAATCGTTTCGGCCGCTTCCATCCCGCCGAAGCGCGCGGCGGTGGAAACTCGCTCCATCATTCCGTCTACTCCGTGCTCTACCATCATATCCACGATGAGTTTGAGCTCATTGAGGCACTCATAAGAGGCGAGCTCGCGCGGGATTCCGCGGTTCACGAGAAATTCCGTGGTGTCTTTCACCAGCCGAGGCACGGATCCGCAAAGGATCACCTGCTCGCTCAGAAGATCGCATTTGGTTTCTGCGGCGAAGGTGGTGTGGATCACTCCCACGCGGGTGAGGCCGATGCCTTCAGCCACGGCGCGCGCCCATTCCCAGGCGGTGCCGCTCGCGTCCTGATCCACGGCGAGCGCACCCATCACGCCAGAGCCCGCCACAAAATTCTCGCGCACTTTCTGGCCGATGCCTTTGGGCGCCACGAGCACCACATCGTCTTTTTTCGAAAAGCGCGGGCGGGTGAAGGTAACCGCGAAGCCGTGAGCGAAAAGGAAGGCTCTGCCCTCTCCGCCTTTGAGGTATTTGTCGTAGAAAGGTGTGATCGCTTCGTCGGGCATCAGCAGTGCCACGGCGCCTTTGACAGCTTTCAGCGCTTCGGCGTCAACGAGAGAGAAACCGTCGGCTTTCGCGCGCTCGGCCCATTTTCCGCCAGGGCGGCCGGATACGGCCACCTTCCAGCCAGAATCCCGCAAATTGGCAGCCCAGGCTCTGCCTTGATTTCCATAACCAATAAGAGTAATTTCACGCATGTAAGGGCACTCCGCGTTATCCTCCGTTCTTACCAAGGAAAGCCATGCTGCTCAACTTACTCAAAGCTAAGATCCATCGCGCCACCGTGACTGAGGCGAATCTCGCTTACGAAGGTAGCATCACGATCGATAAAAACATCCTGGAAGCCTCAGGCATCTATGCTCACGAGCAGGTGCATGTGGTGGACATCAACAATGGCGAGCGCTTCATCACCTACGTGATCGAAGGAAAGCCCGGCTCGGGTGCGATGTGCATCAACGGAGCTGCGGCGCGGCTTGTTACTCCCGGCGATAAGGTGATTGTGATCGCCTATTGCCAGGTAGACGGGCAAGAGGCGAAGACGCACCGCCCACGAGTAGTGCTGATGGACGATCAGAACGGTATCAAAGACGCCTACCAGCTCGCCCCTGTGGCCATCGATCCGGGCCAGCCCCTGCCACGAGCCTGAGACAAAAGCCCATGATCCACATCATTCCCTGGGAAAGCCTGAAGAGCCAGCTCCAGGGAGAGCTTTCACTCCAGAGCCACGATCTCAACGATCATGCCGAAGACGCCTCGATCTTCCACGAGCTTCCTCTAGCCGTGGCCTGGCCCAAAAACCAAAAAGACTGTGAAACCATCCTCGCCTTCTGCCGCGAGCAGAAAGTGCCCATCCACCCCTGGGGCGCCGGCACCAGCCGCGGCGGCCAGCCGATCGGCCCCGGCCTCGTGCTCAACTTCCGCCGGCACATGAACAAAATCCTCTCCTATAACGAGAGCACCCACGAGCTCGAGTGCGAGCCCGGCGCCTACTATTCCGAGGTACAGAAATTCCTGAAAGCCAAGGGGCGCTCTTTCCCTCCTGATCCGAGCTACCACCAGTGCACCATCGGCGGCATGATCGCCAACAATGCCGCCGGCATCCATTCCGTGAAATACGGAGGCACCGTGGAGCATGTGCGCGGCGTGGAATTCATCGATGGCGAAGGAAATTTTCACAATAGCGATCAGCCGGATTCCCTGAGCAGCAAAGTGCGCAGCTTCCTCACCCGGCACCAGGGCGCGATTCACGAGGATTTCCCCGATGTGGAGAAAAATTCCTCGGGCTATAACCTCCACCGCGGCTTGGATAGCGAAGGAGAACTCGATCTTCCGAAATTATTCTCCGGCTCGGAAGGCACCCTCGGCCTTCTCACCCGTTGCCGCCTCGCCACCGTGCCGATTCCTGCGAGCACCTCACTGGCGCTCCTTTACTTTTCCAGCCTGGAGCTGGCCCTCAGGGCTGCTATGGATCTGCGAAGGTGGGATGTGGCCGCCTGCGAGCTCGTGGATAAGGTGCTCCTCGATCTCCACCACGCGCACACCGGGGCTCATACCGGGGCCCACATAGCGAAAAACCAACCCCGGCACGCCAAGCAAATTTCCGCCAATCCCTTTCTCGATCGCTTCTACCAGCTCAAGGCCGAGGCGGTTCTGATCGTGGAGTTCGAGGGCGAGAGCGCGGCCGAATCCCGGCGCCTGTTGGAGCAAGCCACGAAAGAAATGCTTCCGAGGCCCGAGGCGCTGCACCTCGCCGCCGATGAAACGGAAACCTCCCTGATCTGGGACCTGCGCCGCCATACTTCGCCGATATTGAACCGCCTCGAAAACGGCAAGATCACGATCAAGCCGCTCTGGGGAGTGGAGGATGTTTCGCTTCCTCGCCAGAATTTTCTGCCTTATGTGGAAGAGCAGAAAGAAATCTTCGCGCGCTTTGGCCTCACCTGCTCCTTCTTCGGCCATGCCGCAAGCTGCAACCTGCATATTGATCCGTTGGCGGTGGATCCCCGCCAGGCCCGAAAAGATCAGGAGCTCGCCCGCCTCTATGATGAGGTGGCCGACGAAAGCTTCAAGCTGGTGATCAAGCATGGCGGTGCCATCAGCGGGGAGCATGGCGATGGGCTCCTTCGCACCAAATACCTGCCGCTCCAATACCCCCGCACTTACCCGCTTTTCGCAGAGCTCAAAGCGCTCTTCGATCCCCATGCTATTCTGAATCCGGGCAAAATCGTGCTCGTGCATTAGCTCGTGCGATAAACGATTTTTCTTGTATCATTGCGATAGGAGGTTTCATGGCAGAAACCAATACTCTCTTGGCTGCGATTAGCGTGGCATCCCTCGGCCTCGCCGCCTTCGCTCTCTTTCGCAGACCCAAACAAGACAACTCCGCCCTCCAGATCCTGCAAAGCCAAGTGGCCCAACTTTCAGCCCAGCTCAACGAGCGGATGAAAGAAACCACGGGCGCCCTGCACTCCACCCAGAGCGCCATGGGCCAGCGCCTCGATCATGCTGCTTCCGTGGTGGCTCTGCTCGAGCGCAAGCTCGGCACTCTCGAGGAATCGAACCGCCAGATTTTTTCCTTGGGAGAAGGCCTGCAGGAGCTGCGCGATGTGCTCAAGAGCCCCAAACTTCGCGGCTCGATGGGAGAGTTTTTCCTGGAAGATCTTCTTAGCCAGATCCTGCCTCCGGCGCACTTCCGCACCCAGCATGGCTTCCGCACCGGGGATGTGGTGGATGCCGCGATCCTCCTCGGCGATTCGCTCGTGCCTATCGACTCCAAATTTCCGCTCGAAAGCTACCTTCGCCTCGCCCAGCTGCCCGAGAGCGAGGCCGATCTGAAGAAAAAAGAGCGCCGCGCTTTTGAGGCCGCGATCCGCCGCCACGCCGATTCCATCGCCCGGAAATACATCCTGCCAGAGGAGGGCACTCTGGATTTCGCGCTGATGTATATTCCCGCGGAGGGAGTGTTTCACGAATGCATTCTGCGCGAGGAGGGAGGCGAAGAGTCCCTGCATTCCTATCTCCTCTCCCGCCGCGTGATTCCCGTTTCTCCCCACTCCCTCTTTGCCTATCTCCAGGTGATCGTGATGGGCCTTAAAGGCCTGCGCATGGAGAGCCAAGCGAAGAAAATCTGGCAGGATCTGCGCCGTTTGCAGGGAGATCTCGGGCGCTTCCGCGAAGAATATTCGGTGCTCGGCCGGCATTTAAGAAACGCCGCCGGAAGCTATGAGGAGAGCCTGAAAAAAATCGAACGCTTCGAAGCCGGGCTCACGGGGCTTGAAGCCGGTGAGCAGGAAAGCCCGGAAGGAGAGCTCGATGGCCCTCGCGCGTAGGATAGCGGGCTGGATCCTGGTAGCAGGTTATATGGGCCTGATCTTCCATCTCAGCTCCAAGCCTGCGATCGAAATTCCTCCTCTCTTCCCTCATCAGGATAAGGTGTTTCACCTCTGCGAATACTTTGGTCTCGGATTCCTTTCCGCGTTTGCCTTCGATCGCGGCTCGATCCGGAGCCGCTTCCTTTTCGGCTTCTTGCTCGCTTCCGTGTACGGCATCAGCGATGAGATCCACCAGAGCTTCGTGCCCGGCCGCGACGCTTCCGTATGGGACTTTATGGCCGATGCGATCGGCGCCTGGATAGGCGCGTGGGCCTACCTCCGTGCCGAAATTTTCGTGCGTAGCCGGCGAAAAGATTGAGCCTTTTGTTCCTACTGCCGATAAATAGGCATGAGGAATTTCTTTGCCATAGCTGCCGTATTGCTGCTTTTGAGCCTGGCTCCGGCCGCTCTGAAGGCCAATGAGGCGCAAAAAAAAGTGGCGAACCCCGCACCTGTAGCCCGATCTGCGGCTCCCGCCGCTTCGCCCCCTAAAGTCATCTACAACCTCCGTAACCTGAAACCAGTAGGGCTGAGTGAGATCACCGAGGGAGGCCGTAGCCGCGAACTACTGCAATTCAAGAACGAGCAAGGGAAGCAGAACCTCCTCTATGAAGAGGTAAGTAACCTGGCGGCGCTGAAACAGATCAACCGCTTGGCTCCCTTCATGGCCAGCACCGTTCACACTTGCTCTATCGATCTGGAATGCCGGGAAAAGGCTTTTTGCACCGACAACTGCCGCAGCCTCTTCTACGAGCTCACCAATCTGCCGGCTAATACCCCTGCTACTGCCGCAAATTCGGATAAAAACAATTGCGAGATGCGCGGATTCACCTGCGTGATCGAACAAGACGGGCCGCGGGCGCCTGCCGCCAGCCAGGCAACGGCACCGGTAGCCGCTTCCCCGGCCGCCGCTCCGCCTGCCACTCCTGCGGCAAAAGGGCCCTGATCCGTGGGCGAGCCGGCCAAAGACCAGAAAAATTCCTTTATCGAGAAGCTCAAAGAGAAGCAGGAAAACCAGCGCGCTCTGGTGCAAGCAATCGATGATCTCGCCGTGGAACAGAAGAAGCTCGTCTTCGCGCGCATACAATTCGCAGTGGTGATTCTCGGATTCATCGGAGCCTGCTGGTACAGCTTTGATGCCATCAAACCGCACATCAGTTCCCTCTGGACAGAAACCTGGACTCCCCCGAAGGCCACCAACCAGTTGCTCGAGGAGCTGACTACGGTGAAGTCAAAAAAGGCCAAGCTGGGGGAAGATGCGGTGCTCCCCTCCCCCAAACAGGAACGAGTGGCCGCGAGTTTTGTAAGCCCCTTGCCGGTAACGCAAAGCTATGACGAATTTTATACCACATTCCGCCCTCCTCCCCCGGAGGCCGCCGAGCGTCTTGCCGCGGAATTCCTAGGGCAATCCGTTTCCGCCCCCACAGCGGAAGATTATAATAGCTTGAATCAGCTACCTTCCGAGGTAGTGGAGCTGGATCGCATGGTGCAGCTCGACAATGGAAGAACGCAACGGTAAACAAGAATCATTCTTCGGAGCCCGAATGAAAAAACATAGTCTTTGGATCTTCTTCTTTTTCCTCGCAATCCCCGCTTTCGCGGCACAAAAGCCTGCGAAAGAAAAAAAGCTCAAGCTCACTCCTCCTGGCCAGAAAGCCCAAACCACGGAGGATCCCGGCTCAGCCACGCGCCTTCTTTATGAAGACCCCAGAAACAAATATTCCCTCACGGCGGGGGCCGACAAAAAAACTCCCGATGGCCCGGTGCGCGCCACTTGCACAGACAATATGGGAATGATTTACAAAAAGGGCGATGCCGGTTACGACAGCTGTCTGAGAACCTTGAACAGTCAGGCTCCCAAGCTTCCGGGCGATGACAAACGCCCCAATAGCGTGGGGATCACGATCGGGAACTAACCGGACAGGGGCCGAACACGGGCCTGACACAAACCGGACACAGGCCGGAAACGAATGGGAAAATAGAAAACTGATGAGTTCCGACAGCTCCCACCTCCAGCGCATTTCCCAGGCTCTTTCCGCGGCGGGAATGGGAGTGTGGGATTGGGACATCCGCAAAGACGAGCTCGTGCTCGACGCCTACCTATTTGATCTCTATGGCCTGGAACGGGAGAAGTTCCGTGGCAAGATCGCCGATTGGCGCTCCATTCTTCATCCCAAAAGCAGCGATTGGGCCGAAGGCGAGCTCGGCCGCCTCATGCAGGAAAGCGACGAGTTCAGTACCTCCTATCAGATCCAGCGCCCCATCGACGGCCGCGAGGCCTGGCTCGGTACCGCCGGAAGAGTGATCCGGGACGAAAAAGGCGAACCGGCGCGAATGATCGGCATCAGCTGGGACCGCACCAAACAGGTGAAGCTGGAGAAGAGCGTGGGCCGCGCCTACGAATTCATCAAAGGAATTCTGAACTCCATCTCCGATCCCATTTTCGTGAAGAACAAAGACCACCGCTGGGTGTTCTTCAACGATGCTTTTGCTGAACTGATCGGATCGGAGCGCGACGAGCTGCTTGGAAAGTCAGATTTCGACTTTTTCCCAAAAGAGGTGGCGGAACACTTCTGGAAGATCGATGATCAGGTGTTCAGCGAAAAGCGCGAGATTGAAGTCGAGGAGCCGGCCCCCACCAAAGAAGGCTATATGCGCTACCTTCTCACCAAAAAGCGCCCGATCTATGACCTTGAAACCGACGAGCATATGCTTCTGGGCGTGATTCGCGATATCACCCAGCGCCGCCGCTCGGAAATGGAGCTGCGTAACCTCCACCAGCTCGTGGAGTCATCGAACGATATCTTCGCCGTCTTCAATCTTGACTGCACCGCTGAATACTCCAATAGCCGGGCGAGAGAAACCTTCGGTCTCACGCCCGGAGGAAAAAGCATCCGCGAGATCATGTCGCCCGCTCACCTCGAAACTCTGATGAAAGTGGGTTGCGCCAGAGCCAAATCCGGCAGCCACTGGCAGGGCCAGCTCGACTTTTATTCCCTCGAGGAGGGAGCGATCCCTGTGGCAGTTTCCCTGTTCGGCATCGTGGAAAGCGACAACCAGGTGAAATCGCTCGCCCTCATCGGCAAAGACATGCGCGAACAGGTCAAAGCCCAGCGCCTGCTGATGGAGCAGTCGAAGATGGCGGCCTTGGGCCAGCTCGCGGGCGGCATTGCCCATGAGATCAATAACCCACTCGCGGCTGTGAGAGGCCGCCTTTATCTCCTGCGCCTGGCGCTCGAAGATCCATCAAAATCCGTGGACCCCAAAACCCTGCTCGACGAAATCTTGGGCATGGACAGGCTCACGGTGCGGATTTCCGAGATCGTAAACGCTCTCAAGGTGTTCTCGCGTAAAGACCCCTCCCCCGATCTGGCCCGCGTGCCTCTGGGCGAAGTGGTGCGGGAAGTGGTGAGCGTAAGCTCGGAAAAGCTGCGCACCTGCGAGGCAGAGGTGGAACTGAAAATTCCTCAAGACCTATTCGTGCAGGCGCGGCGAGTGGATCTCATGCAGATTCTCGTGAACCTGCTGAACAATTCCTGTGATGCGATTTCCCTGCTGAAGGAGCGCTGGATCAAGATCGAGGCCCGCTCCGTGAGCAATTCCGTCGAGCTCACTGTTACGGATTCTGGGCGTGGCATTCCTGATGCGATAGTGAAGCGGATGATGGAACCCTTCTTCACCACCAAAGACGTGGGCCAGGGCACCGGCCTGGGCCTGAGCATTTCCCGCTCCCTCGCCGAGAACATGGGCGGAAGCCTCGATTACGATTCAAGCTCGGCTCATACGAGATTCGTGCTCAGGCTGATCTGACCAGAGGCGCTTTTTCTCAAGCGCTCTTCTCAGGCGCTCTTCTCAGGCGCTCTTCTTAGCGGCCGCGGCCGCCTTCTGCTTCTGCACCAGATAGGCGTGGTAGTCCTTGTAGCTCATGCCGGCTTTGGTGGCGGCGTCCATAAGCTGCTTCTGCTGGGCGGGCGGAAGGTGCGCGAAGGGGTTGGGCTGAGCCGGCGCTCCGGCGGGCTGAGCGGGAGCGCCCTGGCCCGGAGCCTGTCCCTGAGCCTGGGGCGAGGCAGGCGCCACGCCATTTTTGGCGTTCAGCTCGGCCGTTGCCTTGTCGAGCAGATCTTTGGGCGTGGGCTTCTTCGAGCTGGCCTTGGCAAACTTCTTCACGTCGTAGTGGAGGCCGTTCACTTCGATCTCCTCGAAGAAGGTGGGGATATTCCCGCAAGGCTGCATGTCGCCGTAGATCTTGTGGGTTTCCTTGTCGAGTCCGGTCTGCACGAACTTGAAAATGTCCTGCGTCTGGTATTTGCCGGTATCGTCCACGCCGAGCACTTCCGAGATATGCGTGATTTTGCGGGAACCGTCGTGGAGGCGCTTGGCCTGCACCACGATATGCACGGCGCTCGAGATCTGGCGCCTCAAAGCCGCGAGAGGAATCGAGGAGTCGCCCATGGAGGCGAGGGTTTCGAGGCGCACGAGCGCGTCCATCGGAGAGTTGGCGTGCGTAGTGCCCATGGAGCCGCCGTGGCCCGTGTTCATCACGGTGATCAAATCAAGAGCCTCCCCGGCGCGCACCTCACCCACGATGATGCGGTCGGGCCGCAAACGCATCGCGGATTTCACAAGGTCACGGATCGTGAGCGCGCCCTTGCCCTCGTGATCGGCGGCTTTGGTCTCGAAGGAAACCACGTGATCGGCCTGGATCTGGAGCTCGGAGGCGTCTTCCACGATCATCAGGCGCTCTTCTTTGGGAAGCAGGCCACCCAGGAGATTGAGGAAGGTGGTTTTACCAGAGCCCGTGCCTCCACTCACGATGATGTTCTTGGCGAGCGCCACGCATACAGTGAGAAATTCCGCGCCGGCGGGAGAGATCGAGCCGAAGCCGATGAGTTTTTCGAACGTGAGATCGGCGGCTTTCGCGAACTTACGAATCGCCACGGTGGTGCCCTTGCGCGCGCTCGGGGGGAGCACGGCGTGGATACGCGAGCCGTTGGGGAGGCGGGCATCGAGGGTGGGGTGCTGGCTGTCTACCTGGCGCTTTACGAATTGGGCGATATTGCGCACGGCTGCTTGCAGGGAAGTTTCGTCGGTAAAGCTTACCGGCACGCGAGTAAGGCGCCCTTTTTTCTCCACCCAGATCTCGGTGGGGCCGTTGATGAGAATCTCGGTCACGGATTCGTCATCAAGGTATTCCTTGATGGGATGAAGGAATGTGGCTATGGACTGGTCAAAAACACCCACTGAAAAAATCCTCTTCTAAGCTGGCCCCAGTTGCGGGCTGGTCTCATCTAGGTCACGGCCCAATCGGCCTAATCACGCACGATCAGCGCACCCTTGATCTCGGAAACCGGACAGTAAAATTTGTATTCCCCCACTCGGGTGGGAAGGAAATTCACCTGATCCACCTGCTGGATGGAAACGCCTTTGCGGATCTGGAAGTCGTCCATGATGAAGCAAAGCTTCGAGGGCGAGGCCGAGGTGAGAAAGAGATGCACGGGAATGTTTTTCCGCACATAGATCTTCTGCGGGTGAAAGCCCGTGTCGGTGGCGATCACGGAAACTTCCTGCACGCCATGCTTGTAAACTTCTTCTGGGCTCACGGCCTCTTCTCGGATCTGCTGCACACTTCCGTTCGGGGCGTAGAGGCTCTTCTTCTTCGGGATCCGCGCGTAGGGCGAGGTGTCCGGAGCGGCTCCGGCGAGAAGCACGAAGGCCAGGGCAGCCAGCAGAAATCTTTGGGTTTTCATATTTCCTCCCATCTAGCGTATCGGCGGGGAGAGGTGGGGAGATGAGGGATTAGGGGTGAAAAGCGGCGAATTCGGGGGATTTTCCGCTGTTTTATCCATGCCCTACACGGGAAATTCCGGAGCAAAGAGGTCTTGAAACCGGCCGCCAGCCCTATTATATTACCGCCGGACCTCTTAACCCCCCTGCCGACCCTGGAGAAACGGAAAACCGTGCGCTTCCTTCTTCTTTTGCCCCTAGCCCTTCTTACCGCTCTCACTTCTCTTTCCACCGCTTCCGCCAGCCCCCAGGCTTGCATGAACCACGTGCGCGCCAAGTATATGGCCTGCCAGGTGAAGTGCGATTCTATGGGCGACGAAGCCGGCCGCATTGATTGTGTGCGCGGCTGCCATATCGAATACTCCATCGGACAGCGCGAATGCCAGAAGCGGGACTGGGCCATGGTAAGCGGCGCTTCGGCTACCGGCCTAGAGCTCACCTCCGACGCCTCCTACTCTGCCAACTGGAACGAAGACGGCGGCTGCAAGCTCATCAAGAGCAATCACGACGGCCGCACCCGCGCCCTGTGCATGGGCGACGGCACCATCTATGAAACCTGGGGCCAGTGCCGCACCTACTGCCGGTAATTCATTATTATTTAATTGAGCAGCCCCCCCCCCCCCAAAAAACACGCGCCGACCATCACGGCCGATCGCGAATTGGCCTTATTGCGGGGGCGGCCTCGGCACCGGCGATCACATATTCTTAAACTCAAAGTTAACGCAGTGAGACCTCTGCGCAGAGGACTTGCTGCGTTAACGATCGCTGGATCTCTTTGCAGGGAAAGATCGAGTTCAACGCGCGCCAAAGCAATCGCTCTCGTTGCTGTTCTGTGATCTTTGCTCCGTGATCTTTGCTCCGTGATCTTTAGTCTGTGGCCCTTAGCTAGTGAGAGAGCTTTATCACAGCTCGAGAGCTGCCCAGTGGACTACCTGCATTATTCGCCCACGCCCATGCCCGCACTCATGCCCACGCCCATGCCCGCACTCATGCCCGCACCCATGCCCGCACTCATGCCCGCACCCATGCCCGCACCCACGCCAACACCCACGCCAACACCCACGCCCGCGCCAACGCCCACGCCCACGCCCGTTAAAACCGATTCCCCTCACCCAGAGGACGCCCCGTGGAGTCACAGGGCGGAGCCATCACAGCCTCCACCTGAATCCATTGCCCCTCGTTCGAGGCAGGCAGCCGATCCGCTCCCTGCTTTGCCGTGCACTGGAACACAAATACGTCCTGCTGGTTGCCCACCTGGCAGCTCATCGCCGGCACCGTAACCTGCCCGCGGTCCTGCGAAAGCCAGAGCACCGGATAGTACTGCCCCTGCACCACGATCTGGGCCGGGCACTCGTAAATCGGGCGCTCCACCGGATCCGGCGCCCGCGCCTCCCGGGGATCAGGCTCCTCGCCTCCGCCAGGGCTCTTGATCTGCGGCGGCTGGTTGCCCGCCAGCCTCCTCTCGCCTGATTGCCTTTCCGCCACCTGCGAGGGAGTGAGGCACTCGGTTTGCGCCCACACACCACCTCCGCGTTCACACCGGGCAGCCGCGGATAACGCGATCTGCGGAGTAAATAAAGCTTCTTTTGTCCAGACCAGCGGCGAAGCCTTCTCCACCATCGGAGCAAGGGTTACTTTCGCTTTCACCCGGATACTCTTCGTATTCTCGCAACGAGCCCCCGCGCATACCGGCTCCCAATCCGTTTCCACCCTCAACGGGCAGGCAGAACTTGGAAAACCACGGCAAGGAGCGCCGAAGGAGTCCACGCCTGCCGATCTTTCGAGATGGGAAAGCGGGCGCTTGCTCTGGCTCGCATCGTAAAGCAGGAAGCCCCCGCCCTTGCCCGCGCACTCCCCAGTGCTTTCAAAAAGACAGGCGAAGGAGGAGTGATTGCGCTCGAGGCTATCCTGCACGTTGCGGGAGTCCTTCAGCGCCCGGTCGAGAGCTGCCACAGCTTCGTCATAAGCCACACGGGCTTCTTCCGCCGCGCGGTTTCCGCGATCGCTCTCCGAAGGCGAAAGCAAAA
This sequence comes from uncultured Bdellovibrionales bacterium, assembly GCA_964612065.1. GTDB lineage: Bacteria > Bdellovibrionota > UBA1018 > CAIPTA01 > CAIPTA01 > JAKFYM01. The sequence goes on from CAZTCD010000005.1 coordinate 52,494, forward strand.
AGATCCCGCCGCCCACCAGGCTGAGCAGAAAGAGCCCCGCCATGAGCAGCAGAATCACGTTACCGGATTGCCCGCGCTTATCCATGCCGGCCTATCGGAGGGAACCAACAAATTCTATAGAGAAAAGCGATCAAGGGATCGCCCGGTGATCCGATAGGAACGGTATGAAAACCATTATCTTATCGCTCCTCCTCCCCCTTTCCTCGTTCTCCTCCGCACCTGCCTCTGCCGCCTCTGCCGCCTCTGCCGCCTCACCTGCCTCTGCCGCCTTCGACCACGAGAATCCGTCCGCTGTCCGCGCAGAGATCGAGCGCCTCAAAGCCAGCCTCAGCGATCTCGACACCAGGATGAACGAGCTGAAAGACCGCTACCCAGCCAGAGCCGGCATGCCCGAAGTGGAGCGCGAACTTCTCGACCAATGGGCCCGCATGCATGATCACGAAAGCCGCCGCCTTTCCTACCGGAAGCTCGAAGCCTCCCGCCTGGAAAAAACACAACGATCCCTGGCCTCGGTAAAGAACGCCCGCCGCCCTGCCGCGGAAAAAGCCATGGAACACCTCAATGGCACCTGCCCCTTCGTGAACGACACCCTCATCCGTGCCGCCGGCCTCCGGGAAGGCGGTGTGCGCTGGAAGGAGAATGGCCGCCTCGATCTCAAGAGCTCGATCCCCGCGATCACCGACAACCAATCGCAGAACTTCGTGCTCGTGGGCGACGCCTTCGCCTTCGGACGCAGCAACAAAAAAGTGCGCACCCACGTGCGGCTCGAATTCGGCGAGGAAGGCAAGCTCGCAAAACTGAAAATCGAACAGGATAGCGCCGGCGCAAGATGGGCGCAGCACATGACTTACGATTGGAAAGGCCCCCAATGCGAGGTGGAGCGAGTGAGCGTGAGCTCTCCCGAGCTCGGAGGCAAAGAAGGGGTTTCCTACGACCGTGAAATCTGCCGCGCCCTCGACTCCAAGGGTCTCCTCGATCAGGCTAAGATCGAAGAGTGCACGGATTTCAGCGACGGAATCGGAAACACGATAGAGAAAGTGAGCCGCAACTGGAGTCCCTCGAAAACCTTCGCGCTCTTCACCACGGATCCGGGCGGGCGCACCCGCCTGCAGCCCTGGACCCGAAAGGCCCACCTTTCCGTGAACGCCTCGATCGCGCGGGATTGCCTGTATCACCTGAAAAGCAGAAGCGGAGCAGGGCTTTCCGGAGAGCGAGCCGAAGGAAAAGCGCCCGAAAGCACTGGCGAAGTTTCCACCGCCAGATAGAAGACCAGCAGAAACCGGATCGCCTGCATTCTTAGCCCGGCTTTTTCCTGGCGGATCCATGCCACCGGAAGTAGAAAAGCAGCGATGCCCAAGTCGCTGCTTTTTCTTTTTCTCGCCGCCTCGCCTGCCCTCGCCTCGCCTTCTCTCGATGGCGTCTGGCGGCAGGATTGCCAACGCTCCTACCAGCGCGAGGAAAGAATTTCCGGAAGCCACGCCACGTTTGTGGAAACCAATTTCCGGGACCGGTCCTGCACCCATCCCTCTGTGAAAGTAGAAAGCCGCGGTCTGCTCTTTCTCGGACGGAACGTGATCTTTCCGATCGGAGCCTCGGAGCTCGATTTCCTTTTCGTGGGAGTGCGCCTTACGCCCCTGGATGCAGAGGCCGCCGCCTTTTACGAGTCCATCCAGCTCTGCGGGCTAAAGGGGTGGAACACAGGCGAAGCCAAAGAAATCGGCAGCCTGCTCTGCGATTTTTTCGGGCAGAAAATCACCTTCGGCGTGCCGGCACCGGGCACTAGAAAATTCGGCGTGGTGAGAGCCCTGGCGGAGGAGCTCTATTTCGGCCGCCTTAGCCCCGAGCGCGACGGAAGCACGCCCGAAAGGCGCCCGCTGGAGCTCGATCCCTCTCCCTACCGGAGAGTGCCCTAGCTAACGATCTTTCGCCGCCATTTAGTGCCGGGCCATCAGTGGCCCACCGCCAGCTCCACCGAGCCCAAACCATGAAAGCTCGCCCTCACCCACGATCCCTTCGTGAACGGGATCGCCGCCGTGGCCGCGCCTGCCAGCACCACCGAGCCTGCAGGAAGAGTTTTCTCCTCGGAATCAAGCAGCGCCACGAGGGCCGCGAGCGAGCGCCCGGGATGCCCCAGGATTGCCGCCGAAGATCCGAACTGCATCGGCTTTCCGTCGAGCTCCATCACGATGCCGAGATTGCCCAGATCCAGGGCCGAAGGCTTGCGCATCAGCCCGCCAAGCACAAAGCCCGAAGAGGAGCCGTTATCGGCCACCACATCGGGAAGCGCGAATTCGAAATTCTTGAAGCGAGAGTCGATCACTTCCAAAGCGCCGCACACACCGTCCACGGCCGCCATGGCTTCCGCCACGGAAGGTTTGCCTTTCAATTCTTTCTTCAGCAGGAAAGCGATCTCGGGTTCCGCCTTGGGATGGATCCTTCCCACCATCGAAATCTCTTCTCCGTCGGTGATGCGCATCGCGCTCGTAAGAAAGCCGAAGATCGGCTCGTGCACACCCATCTGCTGCATTTTCGGCTTCGAGGTGAGACCCATTTTGCGGCCCACCAACACTTCTTTGGCAGCAAGGTGGCGACCGAGAAGATTGCGCTGCACCTCGTAGGCATCAGCGAGCGTGAATCCCGCGTTGCGCTCGGTAATCTTGCCCAGAGGGCGCGCCAAGGATTTCGCCTCGTAAAGCTCCTTCGCGATCTGGCTATGATCAATATGATAGTCCATCCTCAAGCCCTCCCCTCTGCACTGAAGTGGCAGGCCACGGCGCCGAGGCCAGAAATCTCCACCTCCACATGGCAGCCTTCCACCACGGGCACCACGGGCCCGAAGGCTCCGCTCAGGATCACGTCGCCCGCCTTCAAGCCCGAACCGAACTCTCCCAATTTGTTCGCCAGCCATGCCGCCGCAAGGCAGGGATGATCGAGGCAGGCGGCTCCTGAGCCCGCGCTCATCACTTCCCCGTCCACCCGAAGCGCCATGCCGGCGAGGCGCAAATTTGTCTCTCGCAGCAAGCGAGGCTCGGTGCCAAGCACAAAGAGAGCGGAGGAGGCGTTGTCGGCCACGGTATCCTGGATTTTTATTTTCCAGTCTTTTACGCGGGAATCGATAATTTCGATGCAGGGAAGCACAAAATCCGTGGCGCGGATCACCTCCGCCACGCTCACTCCCGGGCCCGCGAGATCGCGTTTCAGCACGAAGGCGGTTTCCCCCTCCACTTTCGGGAACAATAGTCCCGCGAGTGAAACACTTTCGCCCAAGGGCACGTTCATATCACTGGTAAGCCAGCCAAAATCGGGCTCGTGCACTCCCAGCTGCTTTTGCACGGCGCGGGAGGTTAAGCCTATTTTCTTTCCGATGAGGCGGGCGTTCTCTTGGCTAATGCGGCGCTTGAGGTTAATCTCGGAAACCGCATAGGCATCGCCCAGCGTGATCTCCGGCATGCTCGAACTGAGCGGATCCACAGGGCGCCGCTCGGTGCGAGCCTGGTAAAGGGAATCAGCCAGGGATTTAAGTTCTTTATTGCTTAAAGGCATGCCGGCACTTTAACCCCGAGAGGGAGAATAAGCCAGATGGCCCATCCGTCCGATCCGAAATCCAGCCAGCAACCCGATTATAAAAACCTTCAGCTCAAGGAGCTGAACTATAACTCCTACCTCAAGGTGCCCGAGCTGCTGAACCTGCAGCACCTGCTCTCGGATCCCCCCCATCACGACGAAATGTTTTTCATCATCATCCACCAGGCTGCCGAGCTTTGGTTCAAGCTGATGCGCCACGAAACAACGGGCATGATCGAGGATCTGCGCGCCGGATCCGTGAGCCGTGCGCTAAAACGCCTTCGCCGCATTGTAGGCGTGATGGATCTGATGGTGAGCCAGATCAATCTCCTGAGCACCCTCACGCCTGTGGAGTTCGCCGGCTTCCGCGATCACCTGAATCCCGCCAGCGGCTTCCAGAGCATTCAGTTCCGGGTGATCGAATTTGCTTATGGAATCCGCGAAGATTTCTTCCTGAAATTTTTCGACAAAGAGCCCGCCAAGAAAAAGGAGCTGAAAGAGATTCTCCAGCATCCTTCTGTGTATGACGAATTCCTGCGCGCTCTCGATAAAGCAGGCTATAAGATTCCACCCGCGCTCCTGAACCGCGATTTCTCGAAGCCCTGGGTGGAGAGCCCGGAGCTCGTGCAGGTGCTGAAAACGATCTACGAAAATCCGCAAGACAACTACCACTGGGTTCTTCTCTTCGAAACGATGCTCGATTTCGACGAAAAATTCGCCATCTGGCGAAGCGTGCATATGCTCATGGTGGCGCGCACGATCGGCATGAAAAAAGGCACGGGCGGCAGCTCCGGATATAACTTCCTCGCGCAGCGCGCGCCCTACAGATTCTTCCCGGAGCTCTGGGCTGTGCGCACCGAGATGGGCACCTCTTATTGAAAATTGCCGGAATCAGCGCTGGCACACGGCTTAGAGCATGCCCTATTTGCAGCCGGTGATCTCTAGCCCTTTCGCAAAGGCTTTCACTTCCACGGCCGCCGAGGAAGCAATGGCCTTTTCCAGGCAGAGGATCACTTTAGGGCGGGAAGCCCTGAAATAGCCTGATTGCCTCGAGAAGAGCACCGCCAGATTTTTTCCGTCAACGCTTCGGGAAAGCGATTTTACACTGCCCCGAAATTCCAGCATCGGAGCTTCTTCCGCACGAGCCAGACCGGCTACAGCAAAAAACAAAACCCACACTTTACTTGCCATGAGTGCCTCCTTTCAGGCTCTTCTGCATTCTAAGATTCGAAGCGCGGGCCTCGGCCAATGTTTGCTCAAGGCTTTCCCCCGGCGCAGGCGGCTGAGGGAGAAAAAGCTCGGCCTGCGAATACATCAGTGCCGGCCGGCCGTAGAAGGCGATATTATTCGGAGGCGGAAAAGCCACTCTCATGGGAGCCCCATCTCCCTGCCATCCTATCAATTTCACCCACTCCTCTTCTCGCAGCATCGATGGCGACAAGCTCGGATCCATAACCCGGCGCTCTATCTTGCCCTCTGGTGTTTTCACCCGAATCGCCGTGGCCACATGAAACGCCCACATCTCTCCCGGCCGCTTTTTGTTGAACACCTCGCCCTTGAGCCAGATTTTTTCCACTGGCAACCCCTGATCTTTGAGGCGATTGGCGATCACGTGGGCCCTGGCCTCGCATCCCGTTTCTGTATAGGCATGGGGAATGTCCTTCATCGCTTTTACTCTCTCCATTACCCCCGCGGCATCTTCCTCGCTGAGCGCCTCAGGGGAAGGCCCTCGCATCTTTCCTCGCAGCCCGGATAGAGCAGATAAAGAATCGGGAGCCGCGTACACACCGCTCTCCAAACGGCACGCGCTCGCGGGCAAGGAGCCAGGCGCCAGCATCCGGCTGGAAAGCACCCCGTTCACCAAACCCACGAGTTGAACGATCTCACCTTTGCGGGCCCGCAGATTCGCGCTCTTTTCCCTTTCCACCAGTTGTTTCACTTTGGGGTCGAGGCAACGCTCAGCCGCCCCTTCGCGCAATACATCCCAATAATCCGTAAGGTAATAGGGAGAATGGTCGGGAGACACTGTTTGCCAGATCTCCCCAGTGCGTGCGCCTTCTGCGGTCAGCTCGTATAGCTTGCTTCTATCCGCGGTGCCCGCGGAATAGGTGGAGCGAATCCGAACAGGAGGGCCAAGCTCGTTCTTTCCGAGTAGCACCAGAAAGGGATCAGATCCACCGGGCCTGCTCGTGTGGGAAAGCAATCCCTCCCACTCTCTTCCGGCCGCGCTCACTCCCTCACATACAGAAAGCTCGCAGCCGGAAGCGATTTTAGTGAACTGGTCTGGCTTCGGATTTGTTTTCCCGCGCCGGCACTTCACCCGCGCGCCGCTCTCCAACTCCACCTCGTAGCTCTTGGCCTGCTCCAAACTGTTTTTGAGAGCATTCAGGCGAACTCGTGCCGCCGAAAGAAGCCTAGATCGGATTCTCTCAAAATCTAAGCTTCCTTTGGTCCGAGCTGGATCATCATTGTCACTTTCCAAGGTGGCCCCGGAGGAAAGCGCCAGCTGCGCGTTGCGCACCTGGAGAAAGCTCTGGGTAACACTCTCCTGTTCTCCTGCCACAGAGGGAGGCATCAAGCCGGAATATTGATCGGCATTGTAAAGAGTGAGATCTTGCTGCTTCACTTTCTCCACGGTGAGAATATTCGGTGCTCCGCCTTTGCTTCCCGCCGCAATTGCTTGAAAGGTAAAGAAGGTAGATTCCGAACCGTTTCCCGCAGGCATCTTCCATTCCGATTGCTCGAGCAGAATCTCACCGCATACCCAGAACTTTTTATGCTCTTGAGCAAACTCATGACTCAATACACAAGGAGCCGCCCCCTTCTCTTTCGTTACGAGTGTAAGGGCCCGTGCATCAAGAGAAAGCGCAGTGATTACAAGTGTTAGCCACGCCAGGAGCATCCCTAAGTTTTCGGCATTCAATGGTTTTTCCTTTAAGATTTCCCCGAGTTGAGTAGCATAGGCGCCATGCGCTTCGACACCTTCTTTTCCATCTGCCAAACTCCCGTTAACGGATACACGCCCAGCGATCGGGTGATGTTCGAAAACTTCTTCTCGCAAGCGGAGCTGGCCGATCAATTGGGCGTAGGCACGGCCTGGGTGGCGGAAACACATCTCAGCTGCCAGGTGCAAAAGCGCAATCCAGGCGCCGTGATCCCGCACTTTGAAGGAGAGATCGGCCTCAATACCGATATCCTCCAGATCGCGCACATTCTTTTCGCCCGCACTAAAAAGCTGCACGTGGGTTCCGCCATCCGCAACATCCAGTGCAACGGTGGCCCGATCGCTCACGCAGAAGCGATCCGCATGTTCCTCACTCTGCACAGCCTCAACCAGAAAGAAGAGCGACTGCTCGATATCGGCTTTGCCTCCGGCCGCTTTCCCTTCTCCAACGTGCCCTATGGCATCCACCCTCGAAACGAGCTCGAGAAAGCCGCCTGGCCTGTGCTGAAAGGAAAGATCTTCCAGCAGTGCACGGAGATCTTTCTTCGCCTGCTCAAGGGCGAAGTGATCGGCAGCAAGGATGTGGCGCCGATCCTGATCTCGAAAACCAGCTTCCGCTCCGAAGACGACTGGAAAAAAGTTCTTAAACTTCTCGGCGAGGAAAAAGACGCTATCGAGATTCCACCATTCTGGAAGTTTGATCCCGTGGGCTTAGTGCCCACCGAAGTGGACCTTCGCCACCTGCGCCTCACCATCGGCGCGCACGATCTCGATTCCCAGATCCTCGCCAATCGATTTATGCCGTGTGGAGTTTTCAATCTCTCCATCACTCCGAGCGCTCAGATCGAAAAAACCCACGAGGCCATGCAGAAGGCCTTCCATAAGGATGGCGGCCCCTGGACCCGCAATCACATGCCTCGCACCGTGCTTGTGTTCCACGATCAGAACGCCGCCAAAGCGCGCGAAAAAGCCCAGTACGCGATGGAGAACTACTGGAAAGCGATCGAGGGCACTCTCGATCCCGAGAAGGTAAGAAACGCCGTGGACAACGCTCTCGTGGGTGATTCCACCCAGATCGCGGAAGAGGCCAAGAAGCGCTTCCACCAGGACGACCGCCTCATGCTCTGGTTCGATTTCAACAACCACGACAACGCCGACGTTTGCCGCTCCATGCGTGCCTTCTTCGAAGAAGTGGCGCCCCGGCTTTAAGGCCCTGAACGGAGTCCTTGAACCCTGGTTTCCCTCCCTTACCAAGCACCTAGGTAGGAAAATTCTTCTTACAACCAACCTTTCCCTATGGGTACGGGCTACGAGCCCCATCTTGTAATTTTAATCAGCTCGCCAAGCTCAGTTTTTGAACTTTCTACAATAGACTGTCCGCTCCAGAGCCTTCTTCACCCATTAAAATTGTTATAACTAATATGCGAATCTTTATTCCTAATGCGAATGATGCTTCACTCTGGATAAAGATTACTCGGCGCAGGTGCGTTACCAACAGAATCCTCACAGAACCCAATGAAAAAAGGGCTTTCCAAACACGCTTCCGTTGGCCACGATGGCATCAACTTTGGGGGGAAATAGAAATGACTGAACTGCGCTACTCGATTCGCTCTTGGTCCACGAAACTTTCCACGGCTGTAATCCTTACCGCTCTTTTTTCGCTACCTGCCATGGCAGGAAATCCCGGCATCGCTCGCGATAAATGCGCGCAGGGAGAAGAGATTGAAAAAACCGGTACGGTGGCCGGCGGAGTGGATGGAGACACCGTTCATGTGAAAACGCGGAGCGGCACTTACTCGGTGCGCCTCCTCGGCATCGACACCCCCGAAACCCACTTTATGGGCAAGAGCCAGGGCGTTTGGGCGGAAAAGGCCTCCAAGGCCATGCAACGCATGTTGCCCGTAGGCACCAAAGTGAAGCTAGAGTTCGGTCAAACCCCCTGCGATAGCCACGGCCGCGCCTTGGCCCAGATATTCAAAGGCACCAAGGGCAACCTCCATGTGAACGCCGAGATCCTGAAAATGGGCTTGGCCGTGAACTATTGCGTGGCTCCGGAATTCCGCTATTGCGATGAGTTCTCCCGCTATGTGGAAAACGCCATCGAGAACGGCACGGGCATGTATGCCGATCCGAAAGTGGAGCTCCCCTATGATTTCCGCCGACGCATCGGCAAGAATGAACAGCGCTCGTATGTGGGCAGCCTCCGCACCAAGGAAGTGCTCCCTCCCGGCAACCAGGACCGCACCCCTGTGGCCGAGCGGGTGTTCTTCTACACCAGAGAAATGGTTCAGGCTCCCTATCACATCGTGGAATAAGGGCTATTCCTGATACCCACAGAAACCCGGGGCCTCGGCCTCGGGTTTTTGTTTACCAGCTGGCCCCCTTGCCTGTTGATGAACCTGAGCTAAGGGCTTAGGAGGCCTGCTGTTTTCTGCCTTCGCCCGCCGGATTTCATGATCGCCGGTACAACCCGTCTTTTTCGAAAAGGAATATAGAGAGCCATCAACAGGCAAAGGTGCCGGCTTACTAAACACATGGCTAAACCTTAGCCACCCCTTTTCCCCCTCCTCTCCTGCTATTTCAGCCACTTAGCCGTCGGCACCCTTGATGCAGCGCCTTTCCCGCGTGCATCCCGCCAGGCGACCCCTCGCCTGCACCCCCTAGAGGTATGCCATGAACGCCACAAAGGCCTTTTTCTACGCCACCCTGCTTGCCCCCCTTGCCCCAATCTCCTCCCTGGCCGAATCCCCGGTAGAGGGCGAGCTCAAAGCCTATGAAAGCCTCTCCCGCTCGCTGGAGCACCGGGTAGCCAAGATCGAGAGGAACGCGAAAGCCTGCTACAAAAATCTTCCCTCTGGCTACCAGGCTATTATCTCCGCCCGCGGCGTGTTCGGCATGTTCCAGAGTGGGAGGCAGGCCCTGAGCGATAACCGCCAGGCCGTGCAGTCCACCTTCCAACAGCTTTTCAAAGATACCGGAGGCAAAGTAGACGTAGCTTCCGCCGATTCCTGCGCCGGCAGCGCGATGCTCGGATCCGCCGCCCTCTCTCAGCGCGAAGCTTCCGTGGCCAACGCGAAAAAGAAACTCGCAGCGCTCGAAACCGGCCTCTTAAAAACCCAGAAGAGCCTCGCAAACCCCAAGGACCGTTCGAATATCGAGTATCTCATCAATTGCGGAGATCCCACGGCCGTGCGCAACTTCCACACCGCGCTCGATGAATACGATCGCCTCGTGGTGAGCCACGGGAACCTTTCCCGTTACCTCAAAGAGCAGGAGCTTGCTCTGGCTTCCGGCTCCTCCGGCCTGGCGCAGAATGCGCTTCGCTGCGGCGAGCTTGCCAAGGCCCGCTAGGCCTCCTATAGTCCGGGAATGGCTCATGTCTATTCCCAGGACCAATGGGTTCCTCTCGTAGATTATCGGCGCAACGGCATCGCGGAATGCACCATTCACGGCTCGGTGGCCTGGGTTTCAGGCTCCGAGCTGATCCACGCTTATGGTGGCGATGTTACCTGCTACGGCCGCTCCATGATGAAGCCCTATATGGTGAAGGTGTTCGCCCAAGAGCTCGAAGAAATGAGCTGGGAGCAGAAGGCGATCGCGGTTTCCTCGCATAACGGCGACACCGAACATATCGAAGTGATCCGAACCATCCTAAGCGAATCCGAACTCGGCCTGATGCAAACGCCTCTCGCCCTGCCGCTCATGCAATTCGGGCAGCAGCGCCGCCGGCCGCGCCGCCTTTATCACTCCTGCTCAGGCGAGCATGCCGCGATCCTCCGGGGCTGCCGCAAAAAAGGATGGAGCCGCGTGGGCTATGTTTGGCCCCACCACGAGTTCTTCCTCGCGTATCTCGAGCAGGTGCGCGGCGTGCTCGGCCAGGAGTGGGAGCCGAAGGTGATCGCCAAAGACGGCTGCGGCCTTCCCACCATGAGCATGAGCGTGCTCGAGCTCGCCCGCCTCTACGCCGATCTCGTAACCAAGAAGCACGATGATTGGATCTGGGAAGCGATGGTGCGCCACCCGGATCTCGTGGGCGGCTTCAACCGCCTCGATTCCACCATCCTCAAATCCTGCGATGGCAAAGTGATCGCTAAAGAAGGCGCCGATGGCTTGCTCGGCCTCGCTATCGAGCATCCCGATTATCCGAACGGCCTCGGCGTGGTGATCAAGATCGCGCACGGCTGGGATATGAGAGCCTCCTGGTATGTGGCCCGCTATGTTCTCGGCGTGCTCGGTTTCCAGTTCCGCAATCCTTACCCTCTGGAGCGGCAGAAAGCCTTTCTCGTGGAAGATTGCATTCCCCCCAACCTCCGCCCGAAGATGGAAGCGATCCAGCCCTGGGACGATTGGGACCCCGACCGCGACCGTTGGCAGTTCGACTACAAAGAATTCGTGCCCGCCGCGGCTCCGAACGGCTCGCTACACCACCCCGACCTGATCAAATAGTTTTCTGGAGAGCTCTTAGTAAGAGGCGGCGCTCACCTGCACCTGTTGGTAGCGCAGGTGCGCGGCACGGATGCGCACGAAGAGCGGCTCGGAATCCATGCCTTTGATGTCTTCAGAGCCGGCGTATTCCTCTTCCTCTCCACTCATGGAGTCAATACGCTGCATTCCCTCGTCCACCTGCTCCTGCATATCGCCGAGCACATCGTGCATCACCCGCGTGGACGCACCCCCTCCGTTCATTTTCTGGCGGAGAAGATCGCGCAGGCTGGGGCCGGAGCGATCGAGAGGTTTCTTCACGCCGGAACCCGAAGCTTCGGTGTAGTTCTCGAAAGCTTCATCTCCGGATTTAGTGCCGTCCTTTTTCGAAGCCGCAGAGCCGGTCATCGGGCTGGAAGCACCCGAGGAATTCAAACCGCCCAATCCGCCTTTTGAATTCGCCTGAATTGAGGCCAACCCTCTAGGCGTGCTGCTTCCGGCTTCCGAACCTAAACTTGAGCTGTCCTCGCTTCCGGCTCCGGAAGCCGAAAGCGCTGCGAACTGCCCGAGATCGCCGCCAGCGAAAGCATCGCCCTTTTGAGCGTCTTCAGCCAAGATGGCTTCCTCTTCCGGCCCTTCGCGCCTCTCCAGCTCCTTCGCGCTAAGCGGCTTTCCGGCCAAAGTTCTTTCAAGCTCGCTATCATTGGGATCCGGAGGAAGAGAGGCTGCCTGTGATCCTGCCTGAGCGGCATTTGGATAATTGGCGGCGGCACTTCCGGAGGCTTGATTCTGCGCTCCCGCCATCTGCCCCAGCGCGGCACCCGCTCCGGCTGCTCCGAGAAGGGAGGGCGAATTGCCTCCAGTGATCGAAGAAGAAGGGCCGGCCCCCAACTGATTGCCTCGATCAAGCTGAAGGTTTGCGTTCTTATTCAAATAGGCATTAAAGCGCTGCATTTTCCCCTGCAGCTCACTGCTCTCCTTCACGAAGTTTTTTCCCTGAAGGAAAGCGTTATGCTGCTCTTTGGAGTAGGGATCGAGCTGAAGCGTGGAATCACCTTCCCTGAATTTTCCCGTGATGGTGCTCGCCGCCTGCCGGAGGCGCTGGGGATCTCGAGGTAATCCAGCGTTTGCCAGAACCTGATCGGGGCTCATGCCAAATACCTCTGTTGCATCCGGAAGAGGTTGATTGCGTTGAAGAGCCTCGGCAGCGAGATTGAGGTATTTGGCATACTCATAGGCCGTTTCCTCGTTCCACTCCATTCTCTCGATCAGCCTGTCTTGTGCGCGCTTGAGAAGATTCACCGCGCTCCGGCTGGCATCGCCTGCCTCTTTGAATTTCGCCCCGGTTTTCTTCTGGCAATCCGCCTGCCCGCTTTGCTGGCAGGCAGCCGCGAGGGCCTTGGCTTGCTTCGTGAGCCCGCAGCTGCGGTCCACCTCTTTTTCCACGCCCTTGATGTAGTAACGGATCGCGCTATAGGTGAGCGCGCAGTCGCCATTGATATGTCGGTAACTGTGATCATTGTTTGCCGGAATACCATGGCTCTGCTGGCACGCTTTGCTAACCTGCTCGTTTTCCATTCTAAGCTTGTTCAAATCACGGAGGGTGTGAGCGGTGATTTGATCACAGCTGGAATTTGCGTAATCGAACTTCGCTCCGGCGGCACTTCCGGCAAAAAGGGGAGCCAGCAACAAAAAGCCCAGAATTTTTGAAATGGATTTCACTTTCGCTTTCCCCCGATACCAGCCAAAACCGGCCCAAACCTGATGATTTATCGTCGGTAAGACAGGAAAAATTGAGCGGTTCACCACGGTTTTCGTATCCCCTTGGATACAGCCAAAATTGCCCAGGAATCCCATGGCCTTGCAGCGATGATGGAGGCTTGGCGGAAGGCTCTTCTCCTGCTATACAGCCCCCCATGGCAAAAATACTGGTTTTGATCACCCTTCTCCTCCCCCTCGCGCATGCGAAAGCCACCCCCGTGATTTTCGATAAATGCGAAACCTATGAAGACGATTGCGGCGAACCGATCGATGATGGCTCGGGCGATCCCCAGCGCCCTGGCGATCCTGATAATCCGGATGATCCGGGCTCCGACGGCCTCTGATCTGGCTATTGGATAGGGCAATGGATAGGGCCGCCCTTTTTTGCTAGTCTCCCCCCATGAGCCAACCGCAAAAACTTGCCAATTATATTGGCGGCCACCCCCACGCTCCCCGCAGCGGAAAATATCTCGATAATTTCGAGCCGGCCACGGGCCAGGTCTACAGCCTCGTGCCCGATTCAGGCGCGGAAGACGTAAACCTGGCCGTAGACGCCGCCAAACAGATCTTCCCCTGGTGGAGCAAGCGCACCCCCGAGCAGCGCAGCCAGGTGCTCCTCAGCATCGCCGACCGCATGGAACGCGCCCTCGACGAGCTCGCCCGCGCCGAAAGCCGCGATCAGGGAAAGCCCTACCATCTCGCGCGCGAAATCGAGATCCCACGCGCCATCTATAACTTCCGTTATTTCGCCACCAAGATCCTGCACGTGGAGGAGATGGCGCGCCCGAATACCGCTCTCAATGCCCTAAGCTATACCCACCGCCGCCCTGTGGGCGTGGCCGGCCTGATCTCCCCCTGGAACCTGCCTCTCTACCTCCTCACCTGGAAGATCGCGCCCGCGATCGCCACCGGCAATACCGTGGTGTGCAAGCCCTCCGAGCTCACCCCGATGACAGCCTACCTCCTCGCCGAGCTGCTCAACGAAGCCGGCCTGCCCCATGGCGTAGTGAACATCATTTTCGGCACGGGCGCCTCCGCGGGCGCCGCCCTCACCCAGCATCCCGATGTGCCCCTGCTCTCCTTCACTGGAGGCACGGCCACGGGCCGCAAGGTGCTGGAAGCCTCCATCCCGCGTTTCAAAAAAACCAGCCTCGAGCTCGGCGGCAAAAACGCGGCCCTCGTATTCGCCGACTGCGATCTCTCCGAAGCCGTGATCACCAGCGTGCGCTCCGCCTTCCAGAACCAGGGCGAGATCTGCCTCTGCAATTCGCGCATCCTCGTGGAGGAAAGCATTTACGAAAAGTTCGTGGAGAAATTCGCGCGCGCCGCGAGCCTCATCCGCCTCGGCGATCCTCTCGAGAAGGAAACGCAGATGGGCCCTCTCGTGAGCAAGGAACACAGGGAGAAGGTGCTGGGTTATATCCAGCTCGCGGGCCAGGAAGGCGGGCAGATCATGGGCGGAGGCTCCGTGCCCCAGATGCCGGCCCCCTTCGATCAGGGCTATTACCTCTCCCCCACCGTGATCACCGGCCTTTCCACTTCGAGCCGCTGCATGCAGGAAGAGATCTTCGGCCCGGTGGTCACGATCGCGCCCTTCAAAACGGAAGAGGAAGCGATCGCTGGCGCCAACAACACCGAATACGGCCTCTCCGCCTCCATCTGGACCGGCAATCTGGCCCGTGCGCACAGGGTGGCCGAGGCCCTCGAGGTGGGCACCGCCTGGGTGAACACCTGGATGCTGCGCGATCTTGCCATGCCTTTTGGCGGCACCAAGCATTCTGGCCTCGGGCGCGAGGGAGGCGATCATTCGCTGGAGTTCTTCACCGAAACCAAGACAATTTGCGTGAAGCTTTGAGGCTTTAAAGCGCGCGCACCGAATTCGAAAGCACCTTATCGCTATCGATCGTCCACACATCGCAATCGAGGCCGATGCGGATTCCGCCGGCAGCTCCGGCCATAAAGGAATGCTGGTCGGTGCCCACGGGAGGCGGCAGGGCCGCCGTGGCAGTGGCGATATCGCAGCCGAAGGTGGCGGGCACGTTCAAGCGCGCGTGAACCGGAGTGCCATAGCTGCCGTGGTAGTTCGATACCGTGCCGGCCATAGGCGCGCTCCAGCCCACGGTATAAAAACGCTTATGACCTTCCGGCAGATAGGAAAGAGCGTCGAAAGAGGAAACATAGGCGGTGTATTCGGCGTAGAAGCTTTTCTCGGAAACGAAGATGGAGGAAAGCACGAGCTTGGCCTCCGCCTGCCTCGAAGCTGCCTGATAGCGTTCGTACATGGGAGAGGCCAGCGCCGCCAGCATCCCGATCACGCCAACCACAATCATCAGCTCGATCAGGGTGAAGCCTTTCTGCCCCGCTCGCGGTGGGCCGTATTCGAGCAGCCCAAGTACGGAGAGATACAGCAACACCGCACCTTCCAGGAGCCGCAGATGATCCGTTTGCGGGCCGAATTCCCACCACTTCGCCTCGATGAGCGAGGCCACGAAGAGCGCTCCCATTCCCAGCGCGAACAAATTCACGCGCAACCGGCGCCCCTTCGCTTCCGGCATATGCACCCTCAAAGCGATGGCCTGTAGCACACAAGAAAGCCCGCCGAGCAGAAAGCAAGCAGGCACGTAGAACGTGCTCATGAATCCGGCCAGCGAAAGATTAAACTCGAAAAACCGAAGCAGGGGCTGAGCCATTACGGGCAGCCCCACGAGCAAGGGCAGGCCGAGCTGGAACACCAAGGCTCGGGCCCTCGCGAACGCCATCGCCAGGAGCAGGCCGACTCCCCCCTGCACGGCCAGCATGAACACATCGAAGCTGGCGGTGTCGGCGGCGTTGAATTCGCGGGGATAAGCGGCAGTAAACCGCAGCTGCAGCACACAGGTAACCATCGCGAAGAGGCTCAGGTAAAAGCTCTCCACTTTTTCCTTGGCCCGAATCCAGAGCACGAAAAAAAGAAGCCCCAGCAAAAAAGGCGGCAAAGGAAGAAAGTCCGTGAGCTCCGGATCGCCCACTGCCCCCATCGCGAGGTAAGTAGCCAAGCCGAAGGGCAGAACGAGAAAGATGAAAAAGAGGCCGTAATAGGCCTGCAATTCGCGGCGGCGTTCTTCGTTCTGCAGCGATCTTTCGGAAGGCTGCCGATAGAGCAGCTCAGCCAGGCGGAGCATCGGGTTTAGCATCGCTGGCTTATCGGTATCGAAGGAGTGGCCCTTTATCCGGCACCGGCTGCCCGCCCCATATAAACTGGCCCCCATGCGTGTTGATGAGGAAGGTCGGAGGGCCTCAAACTGAAACTTGAGGCTCAGTCTTTTAAGTGTTGGTTGTGGTATTCGGCGTATATGTAGAGATGAGCTCTGAGCCGATCCGCCCTCTTGGTGGTAACCCAGGTTTTTCGCTTTAGCCTGCTCACATTCTCCCTGAAGTTCGCGCAGGTGTGATTCAGCGCAAAGAGCGGATCAAATCCGCCCTTCTTGATTTCTCCCTGGCCAATCGAGGCTGGCTTTCTTCCTAGGTAAGCTCTGTGACTGGCCTGGGGAAAGAACCTTGCCACATCCGCCATGTAGTGGGGGTTCTGATCCGACTTTATCACGACTTCCTCGTGCACAATCGGCTGCAGGCTGCGAAAGAGCTCTGCCCTGGCCATGGCTCTTCCGTCAAAGCGAAATCCATACTTTTTTCTCGATTTCTCTGCCAGCAATCCCTTAGCTGGCATCGATGACACTTCGACTCCTAAGATCCGCCTTGTTCTCGCCTGCACGGCCAAAGTGATCGAAAGGGGTTTGCACTTGGTGTGCTCGAAAGTTTCCATGTCATCAAACTCCAGCACACGCACTTTTTCTCTACCGAAGTTATTGATGCGCAGATTGGCTTCAGCTTCAAAGCCGAGTGCCATTAGTTTGCGCTCTACGGTTTTGCGATTGAGGTGAAAACTACGAGCAGCTCTTCGCATCGTGCCTGCGCTAGCGAAATGCTTGCGAAGCTGCTCGTTTTTGAGACGCTTTTTGTGGCGAAACCAGCGCGAAAACGTAGATCGAGAGCAGGTTTTTCTGCAGATGCGGCAGATGTAGCGCTGGACCCACTTGGAATCCCCGGTTCGGTAATAAAACCCAAAGCGTAAAAAAGTTGAACCGCTTGAAGCTCTATCTAGACAATATGGGCAGTTGGACGGCATGAGCGGCCGTATTTCGCAATCCTTAGGCCAGCTTGCGAGCGCTTATCCCTCGGCCATCAACACCCATGGGAGCCAGTTTAAGTTTCATTGACCTAACGCGCAGCATTCGAGTTAAAACTCTCCCATATGGCAGGCAAAGGCAGAATCGTCGCAGGCGTATTGGCACCCCACCCTCCCCACCTGGTTTACGGAGAGAATCCTCCGCAGAACGAGCCCCGTTCCGAATGTGGTTGGGAGAATTTGCGCTGGGCCTATGAGCGCTGCCGCCGCTCTATCCAAAAGCTCAAGCCCGATGTGCTGCTCGTGCACTCCCCTCATTGGATGACGGTGGTAGGCCACCATGTGCTTGGTGTGGACCATTTCAAAGGCATCTCGGTGGATCCGATCTTCCCTCACCTCTTCCGTTATCACTACGATCTCAAGGTGGACGTGCCGCTCAGCCTCGCGATCGCGGAGGCCGGCAAAAAGCACGGCCTGCTCACCAAGGTGATGAAGAACCCTGATTTCCGCATCGATTACGGCACCATCTGCTCGCTCCACCTGATCAACCCTGCCTGGGATATTCCGGTAGTGAGCATCTCGTCCAACAACTCGCCCTACTATTTCTCGAACGAAGTGGGGCAGGAGCAGATGGAGCGCCTGGGCAAGGCCACGCGCGAAGCGATCGAGGCGAGCGGAAAGCGCGCTGTGCTGCTGGCGTCCAATTCCATGAGCCACCGCCACTTCACCACCGAGCCTGAGATCCCGGAGGATATGAGCCACGAGCATGTGTACCACCACGGCCAGTATCTCTGGGACATGAAGATGCTTTCGCTCATGAAGCAAGGGAAGGCCAAAGAGGTGCTAGCCGTGCTGCCGGAGTTCATTGATATGAGCTCGGCGGAAGTGAAGGCCGGTGCGCTGGCCTGGATGCTTTCGGCGATGAACACCCCCACGTATCCTGCAGTGGTGCACGGTTATGGCACGGTGATAGGCACCGGCAATGCCGTGGTGGAGTGGAATGAAGAAACGAAGGGAGTGGAGCTATGACACCGAAGGTGGCTGGCAATATGACTATCGTTAAGGCAGTGATCGTTCCCGGCCTTCCTCAGGTGCTTCTCGCGCCGGAAAAGAATCCCGGCTGGGGCAAGCTTCGTTCCGCCATGGAGGCTGCGAGGGCCGAGATCGAGGCTACCCAGGCCGATCTCATTTTGTATTGCTCTACGCAGTGGCTTTCCGTGCTCGGCTATACCTTTCAGACCGATCCGGCGCCCGAGTGGCACCACGTGGACCACAACTTCCACGATCTGGGCACCATGCACTACAAGTTCAAGATCGATTCCGATTTTGCTCGCGCCTATGCCGAGGAAGTGAAGAAGGATGGCCACCACACCATGCTCGCGCACTACAAAGCGTTCCCGGTGGATACGGGCACCATCGTGGCGCAGAAAATTTTAAATCCCAACAACCGTCTGCCGGCGGCCATGGTTTCCTGCAATATGTATGCGGAGAAGAACGAAACCATCGAGGTGGGCCGAGCGGGCCTGCGTGCGCTGGAAGCGAGTGGGAAAAAAGCGATCGTGGTGCTGGTGAGCTCTCTCTCCTCCCGCTTTTTCGTGAAGGAAGTGGAGCCCAAAGACGATCACATCTCCTCCGCCAAAGACGACGAGTGGAACCGCAAGATCTGCGAGCTTCTCGCCGGCGGCCGCATGGAAGATGTGGCGCAGGTAGCTCGCGATTTCGGGCGCGAAGCCAATGGAGATATGGGCTTCAAAGGCATCTGGTGGATGAACGGCCTCTGCGGCGAGAGCAATGAGTTCACCGGCAAGCTTCTTGGGTACGAGGCGATTTACGGCACGGGCGGGGCCGTGGTTACCATGACTCCCACCAAACCCGTGCGCAGCCGGATCACGATCACGCAGGGAGAAGGTGTGCCGGTTGCGTCCTCCGTTGTTTCGCCTGGGTCCGCATCCGCCCCAGCCAAAAATGTGATCGATAGCTCCAAGGCCCCCGAGCCCGTGGGCGCCTATCCCCATGCCCGAAGAGAAGGCGAGCTGCTTTTCCTCTCCGGCGTAGGCCCTCGCGCCCGCGGGAAGAAGGAGATCCCGGGCGTTACTCTCGGCGAGAATGGCGAGATTGCGAGCTACGATGTGGAAGTGCAAACCCGCTCCGTGATCGAGAATGTGAAAACGATCCTTGAGGCGAGCGGCTCCTCGCTGGATAAGGTGATCGATGTGCAGGTTTACCTCACGAATATGAAAGAGGACTTCCCTGTATTCAACCGCGTCTATGCAGAGTATTTTTCCAAGATTCAGGCCACACGCACCACGATCGAGGTAGGGGCACTACCCACTCCGATCGCCGTGGAGTTCAAGGTGGTGGCGCGCCCTTGAGCGCGTCTCCGATGGCGCCCTTGAGGGAAAAAAGATGAAGATCATCGATATCACTCCCTTGATCTCCGAGAAGCTGGCGGTGTTTCCGGGAGACGTTCCTTTTCGCCGCCAGGTGAGCCTGAGCTTTCCGAAGGATCACCTCACTCTTTCCTCCATGAGCAGCACTCTGCATCTCGGGGCGCATGCCGATAGCTCGGGCCACTACCACAAAGAAGGCAAGGGCGTGGATCGGAGGCCACTCGAGCGCTATATCGGCGCTTGCCAGGTGATGGAGGTTTCCTTGCCGCGCAGAGAGCGGATTTTTCCCAAGCATTTGGGCTCCACCAAGATCGAAGCCAAGAGGGTTTTATTCAAAACCCAATCCTTTCCCGATCCCGAATCCTGGAACGATGATTTCAATTCGCTGTCGCCCGAGTTGATCCACCACCTTGCCGATCAGGGTGTGGTGCTTGTGGGAATTGATACTCCGAGCGTGGATCCCGTGGATTCCAAAGCCCTCGAAAGCCACCAGGCGCTCTATGCGCGGAATCTGGCCGTGCTCGAAGGCCTTATCCTGAAGCATGTAAAGCCCGGCCCTTACTCGCTCGTGGCTCTTCCCCTTCCCATCAAAGATGCTGACGCCTCCCCTGTGCGTGCTATCCTAATGGAGCCCCAAACCATAAAGGAGTAAAAGCATGCGCCATCTCTTTCTCGCCCTTCTCCTCGGCTCACTCGCCGCTTGTTCGTCCTCCGAGCGGTCTCCCGATGAGCCCATGACGGCGGAAGAAGCGGCCGCGCACACCGATGAGTGCCTCGATCATCCCGAGCTTTCGAAAACCTGGGGCGACTGCAACGTGAAGCACACCTTGTTTGAAAAGAGCGCGGCTCTTTCCCGCTGCCGCAAAGCGAGCCCCAAGGCCAAGGGCACGGTGAATTTCCAGCTGCACGTGCACTCCAATGGCACCGTGAAAAGCGTGAAACCGCTCGGCGGCTCGGGCAAGCATACGTATTGCGTGGTGAAGGTGATGAAGGGCCTGCGCTTCGCCCCTCCTCCTGCCGGAAAAGAGCCGGTGATCACGATTCCTTACCAGCTGGAACCTTAACCTAAGGGTTTTCTATGATGGCATTCCGCCGCTTCGCTTACTTGGCCGCCCCCTTCCTCTTCACTGCCCCCCCTTGCCTGGGAGCCAACGAGGAAAAGCATGTGAGCGTTCATTCCCGAGATTTTCTGATCGACCGCGAAATGCCCCATATGCGCGGCCCTAGCGATGAGATCAAATTCCAGCTGGCTCCGAAAACGGCAAAGAAGAAGCTATTCTGGATCACGGAGGCGGAAGTTACCCGCTTCGACCGCAAAGAAACCCAGCCCGACGAATATATGTGCCACGCCTGGGTGCACCAACTGAATATACCGAAGGGCTATCCCACGGAGCTCACCTATTCCACCTTCAAGCAAACGGCGAGCACGAGGGGGCGCCTGTTCACTCTGAGCGTGAACGCGCCCAAGGTGCGCTTGCCGAAAGGCTTCGGCCTGCCAATCGAAAGCAGCGGAGAGCTAAGCTATTACTTCATGGTGGCCAGCTCATTCAAACCGAAAAGCCCCTTTAAGCGCACTCTCCGTGGTCACGTTAGCTATCTCCCCGACGGCCCAGATACCCGCCACTTCAAGGCCCTCTTCCGCCGAAGCCTCTTCTCCGCCGTGCCCATAGACCAAGACGCCTGCCACTGGAGCAAGCACGCCACCTTTGATCCGGAAAAGAAGTGGGAATGCGTGAAAGGCAAAACGCTCCCGTTCATGCACCTGAAGGATAAATTCGGCAAAACCTTCTCCGCCCATTGGTGGGCCGATCCAGGCAAGACCACGAATGTAACACTCGTCACGGAAATGTTGCGGATCCCCTTCGACACCACCATCCACATGATCGGGATTCACATCCACCCGGGCGTGAAAAAGGTGATCTTGCGGGATCTCACCGCCGGGAAAGACATCTTTGTTTCGGAAGTGGAAAAGCCGGCCCCTAACGCCGCAGCGCATTCCGGCCACGCCCATAAGCACAAAGGCCATCATATGCACGTAGCGCAGCCTACCAAGGAATACTCCAGCACCACAGGCATCCCTGTTTTCCAGAGCCATGAGTATGCTCTGATCTCAGAAGTGCAGAATGATCTCTCCGAGCCGGTAGACATCATGACCACGTTGCATGTGTATCTTCACGACCGTGGCTTTCGGCGCATCGCTCCAGCAAAAGATTAAAAAACAATTGATTTCCAATAATTAGCTAAATCTCCTTCGGCCTTTTCTTCGAAGGCCTTTTTGCTTATATTGCGCAGCAATAAAAAAACCCGTGGAGATTCTTATGCGCACCCTGATCGGAATTCTTTTCCTTACCCTAACCACCCCTGCCTTTGCCGCCTCCGGCATCTTCTGTAAAGAGAATGGTCGCGTCATGACCGCCTACCAGAAAGACGAGCCTGCCGAATGCGCTGCTGCTTTGATGGAAGGTTCGGCCTGCTTTGCCGGCAAGCGAGCCGAGGTGATCGCGATGATCAATAACGACCTCTTCAACTGGGATGAAGAATGGCTGGCCGACGCCCACTTCAAAGGCCGCGATGAAATCGCCTATACTTGGGTAGACGGACCGAACGAGCTGAAAGAAAAACTTTCCCTCGTGCGCTGCCCCAAGGGCTTTTTCGGCCGCTAATTCATCCTGAAATTTTTCGGTCTCCCTTTGCCGAGCCATTGAGCACTGCGGTAGCGCTTGGCAAAGGGGAAGGAGCTTTTCTATACTGGTGGGCGCCCGTTTCATTCTTAGGAGGCTCGCACCATGAGAACTTTGATCGCTACTGCTCTAATTTCCCTATTTTCCTCCTCCCTGTCCTTCGCCAAAACCGAAAGCGTGGTGCTCGATGTGCGCACGCCTGAAGAGTTCGCGGAGATCCATGTGGTGGGCGCGCAGAACATCAATGTGCTGGCTCCCGATTTCGTGGCCCGCATCTCCGTACTCGATAAATCACTCACCTACAAAGTGTACTGCCGCAGCGGAAACCGTTCGGGCCGCGCCGTGAAGATCATGCAAGAGCACGGCTTCGAGCATGTGGAAAATATCGGCAGCGTAAGAGAGGCCGCAAAGCACTTGGACAGAGGGTGCGAAAGCAATACTGGCCAGATCGCCTGCTAGCCTAATCGTCTCCACCTAACGCGCCTGGCAGAAAATCCTCTATCTACCAGGCGCAGCATTGCGCCTCCAAACTTCCTTTCCCCCGCCCTTTCGCCTACATTACCGCTCATGTCGAAAACATTAGAGCAGGCGATGGCCACCCTCGCCGAGAAGCAGGAAAAATCCGTTTACCCGGCTGGAAAAGAGCGTGCGGATAAGCAGCATAAAGCCGGCAAGCTCACCGCCCGCGAGCGCGTGGAGCTGCTTCTGGATCCAGGTAGTTTTCACGAGCTGGATCGCTTTGTTACCCACCGCTGCCGCGATTTCGCGATGGATAAGAGCCAGCCGCTCGGTGATGGCGTGGTTACCGGCTACGGCAAAATCGATGGGCGCATCGTGTATGTGTTTTCGCAGGATTTCACCGTTTTCGGGGGCTCGCTCTCGGGCGCCCATGCCGCCAAGATCTGCAAGCTGATGGATCTCGCGCTCAAGAATGGCGCGCCCGTGATCGGCCTCAACGATTCGGGCGGCGCTCGCATTCAGGAAGGCGTGGAAGCGCTCGGCGGCTATGCGGAAATCTTCTGGCGCAATGTGCAGGCGAGCGGAGTGGTGCCTCAGATCTCGGTGATCATGGGCCCTTGTGCGGGCGGCGCGGTGTATTCGCCAGCCATGACGGATTTCATCTATATGGTGGAGAAAACCTCCTTCCTCTTCGTAACCGGCCCCGATGTGATCAAAACCGTTACGCACGAGGAAGTTACCAAGGAGGATCTCGGCGGCGCGGGCGTGCATTCGGAAACGAGCGGCGTGGCCCATTTCGTGAGCCCCGATGATGCAGCGGCCTTGAGATCCGTGCGCAAGCTCGTGAGCTTTTTGCCCCTCAATAACGGAGAGCTGCCGCCTTCTGTGCAGCAAGCTGAAAGCGCCGATCGCGATTGCCCTCGTATCGCCGATCTCCTGCCCGATTCCCCGAAAGCCCCTTACGATATCAAGCAGCTCATCGAAGAAGTGATCGATGAGAATTCCTTCTATGAAGTGCATAGCGCCTATGCGCCCAATATCGTGGTGGGCTTCGCCCGCATCGCGGGAAAATCCGTGGGCATCGTGGCCAACCAGCCGATGCACCTCGCGGGCTGCCTCAATATCGATGCGAGCCGCAAGGCCGGCCGCTTCGTGCGCTTCTGCGATTCGTTCAATATCCCGCTCGTTACCTTTGTGGATGTGCCCGGCTTCCTTCCCGGCACCGATCAGGAGTTCAACGGCATTATCGTGCACGGAGCGAAGCTGCTCTATGCCTATTCGGAAGCTACGGTGCCCAAGATAACCGTGATAACGCGCAATGCCTATGGCGGCGCTTACGACGTAATGAGCTCCAAGCATATCCGCGCCGATTTCAACTTCGCCTACCCCAATGCCGAGATCGCCGTGATGGGGCCGGAGGGCGCGATCAATATTCTTTACCGCGAGAAACTCGCCAAAGATCCGAAAGCCGGAGCGCAGCTCGCCGAGGAATACCGCGAAACCTTCGCCAATCCCTATAGAGCCGCCGGCCTGGGCTATCTCGATGAGGTGATCCATCCCAAAGATACCCGCCGCAAAATCGCGGCGGCGCTCGAAGCCTGTGCGGGCAAGAGAGAGATCCGCCCCACGCGCAAACACGGGAATGTGCCGCTGTGAAAAAGCCCAAGATGCCCTTCAGCAAAATCCTCGTGGCCAACAGAGGCGAGATCGCGCTGCGGGTGATCCGTGCCGCGCGCGAGCTCGGCCTGAAATCCGTGGCAGTATACTCCGAAGCAGATAAGGGCTCGCCCCATGTGCTGCTTGCCGATGAGGCCGTGCATATCGGTGAGGCCGAGGCGAAGAAATCGTATCTGGTGCCGGAGAAGATCCTCGCGGCCGCGAAAGCCACGGGCGCCGATGCCTTGCACCCGGGCTTTGGTTTCCTTTCCGAGAACGCTGATTTTGCCCGCGCCTGTAATAAAGCGGGGATCACTTTTATCGGGCCGAGCCCGGAAGCGATCGAGCTCATGGGCGATAAGCTCAGTGCTAGAGAGGCGATGAAGAAGGCCGGTGTGCCTATCGTGCCTGGCTCTGAGGGAGCGCTGAAGGATTTGGCCGAGGCCAAGAAGGTGGCCAAGGAAATCGGATTCCCTATCATTCTCAAAGCGGCCGCCGGCGGCGGCGGCAAGGGAATGCGGGTGGCACAGAACGAGAAAGAGCTCGAAAACTTTTTCGAAACCGTGCAGCGCGAAGCCCTGAACTTTTTCAACGATGGCCACGTCTTTCTCGAGCGCTATGCGCAGAATCCTCACCATATCGAGGTGCAGATCCTGGCCGATAGCCACGGCAATGTATGCCACCTCTTTGAGCGCGAGTGCTCCGTGCAGCGCCGCCACCAGAAGGTGATTGAGGAGGCTCCGGCCCCTTTCCTCATCGGGCACGATGACATCAGGAAAAAACTCTTCGAAGTGGCCGTGAAGGGAGCCGAGCGCATCGGCTATGTGAACGCCGGCACCATGGAATTCGTGATGGACGGCGAGAGGAATTTCTATTTCCTCGAGATGAACACGCGCATCCAGGTGGAGCATCCGGTTACGGAGCTCATCACCGGCATCGATATCGTGCGGGAGCAGATTTTGATTGCGGCGGGAGAGAAGCTTTCCTTCACGCAGGATGAGCTCGAAGCGAGAGGCGCGGCGATCGAGTGCCGTTTGTACGCGGAGAATCCGCACACCTTTCTGCCGAGCCCCGGGCCGGTGAAAGAGCTGATGCTTCCGGGCGGCCCTTTCGTGCGGGTGGATGCCGCCATGCTGCCGGGCCAGGTGATTCCGCTCGAGTATGATCCGATGATCGCCAAGCTTTGCACCTGGGCACGCACCCGGGAAGAGTGCATGAACCGCATGGAGCGGGCGCTGGCGGAAACCGGGGTGGCGGGCTGCCTTACGAACCTCGAATTCCTGCGGCGAGCACTCGCTCATCCGATCTTCCGCTCCGGCGTTTACACCACGGGATTTATCGAGAAGGAAAAGGCGGCGCTTGCCGATCCGAAGGCGCTTCCCCCAGGTCTCGCGAGCGAGGAAGAATTCCGGGAGCTGCTGGCCCTGCTCGCAAGCACGGAGGCAAAGCACGCTTTGGCGCCAGAGCCTTCTGCCTGGTGGAGGATGAACCATGTCCGATAGAAATTACCTTCCCGCCTCCGGCGAAACGATTTCGGTGAAGCGGCAGGCGGATGGATCGCTGCTCGTGGAAGGCCGGGGAGGAAAAAGCCAGGTGAAGGCCGAGTCCTCTCCCGAGCGTATCGATCACCAAACCCAGCGCGTGCTTTGCACTCTGGGAAACCGAAGGATGCTCTTCTGGGCCTATGAGAGCCGAGGCAAGAGGGTTCTTTCCTGGCCGGGCGGATCGATCGAGCTCGAGGCCCAGGATCTGGCCGAAGGCACAGGCGCTTCTTCTGGAAAGCTCAAGCCGCTCAAGCTCACCATGCCCGGCAAAGTGGTGGCGGTGAAGGTCAAGGAAGGCGACCTCGTGGAAAACGGGCAAGGCCTCGTGATCGTGGAAGCCATGAAGATGGAAAACCTGCTGATGGCAAACGCCAAGGCCCGCATCAGCAAGGTGCATGTGAAAGAGGGTGATCGCCTCGATTCCGGCGCCGTGCTCATCACCTTCGAGGGCGTGGAATAAAGAGATGCTCACCCTTCTTCTCGGCTTAGTGCTGGCGCTGCCCTCCTCCTCGCAGGCAAGAGAGAAGTTCGATACCTTCCGCCTCCAATTCGTGGATGAGGCCGATCGCGATCCCGAGTTTCTGGCCTTCCGGAAAACCTTTCTGGATGCCGTGGGCCACAAGGATCCCAAAGAATTGCTTTCGATGGTAGACGAGAAGCTGCGCAGGAGCTTCGCCAAGCGCTGGGAGCTGGACGGCGAAGCGCCGCGAGAGAGCAAGGTTTGGGAGAGCCTGCGAGAGACGCTCGCGCTTGGCGGGAGCTTCGAGAAGGGCGTGTTCGTGGCGCCCTATGTGTTTTCGCGCTGGCCGCAGCGCTACCCTCAGCTCGATTTTCTGGCGGTTACAGTAAAGAAATCCGTCATGCGCGATAGGCCGAGCGAGAGATCCCGCGCTCTTGCCACCCTGAGCTTTGAGATCGTGGGGCGCTATGATCGATTGCCCGATCCCCTGCTCTGGAGAGCGGTGCGGCTGCCGAACGGGAAAACGGGATTCATGAAAGCTTCCGAAACACGCTCACCCGCCGATTACCGGGCCAGGTTCACGAAAATTCAGGGCCGGTGGAAGCTCACCTCTTATACAGCCGGAGACATCAACAGAGATGAAAGACCTCTCGAAAAGCAATAGCCGCACGCCTAGCGGCCTGGAGTTGAAAACCTACTATGGCGAGGGCGAAGCCCCGGGCGCCTTCCCTTTCACCCGCGGCGTGCACCAGGATATGTACCGCGGCCGCCTCTGGACCATGCGGCAGTACGCGGGCTTCGGCACCGCGGAAGAGAGCAACAAACGCTATCGCTACCTCTTGAGCCAGGGCACCACTGGCCTTTCCTGCGCTTTCGATCTCCCCACGCAGATGGGCTATGATTCCGATCATCCGATGGCGATCGGAGAGGTGGGGCGCGTGGGTGTGGCGATTGATTCCATTGAGGATATGCGCACCCTCTTCAAAGGAATCAAGCTCAGCGATGTAACCACTTCGATGACCATCAATTCCACCGCCTCCATCCTGCTGGCCCTCTATGTGGCCGTGGCGGAGGAGCAGGGAGCCGATCTCAAGAAGATCTCAGGCACCATCCAGAACGATCTGCTGAAGGAATACATCGCCCGCGGCACTTATATCTTCCCGCCCAAGGCGAGCTTGCGCCTGATCACGGATATCTTCGCTTACTGCAAAGCGGAAGTGCCCAAATGGAATCCGATTTCGATTTCGGGCTACCACATCCGGGAGGCCGGCAGCACGGCGGCGCAGGAGGTGGCTTTCACGCTGGCGAACGGTTTCGCCTATGTAGACGCCGCGATCAGCGCAGGCCTCGCCGTGGATGATTTCGCGCCCCGGCTTTCGTTCTTCTTCAACGCCCACAACCACCTCTTTGAAGAGGTGGCCAAGTTCCGCGTGGCGCGGAAGATCTGGGCGGAAACGATGCGCGAGAAATACAGCGCGGAGAATCCGAATTCGATGAAGTTGCGATTCCACTCCCAAACGGCGGGATCGATGCTGATGGCGCAGCAGCCGCACAACAACCTGATTCGCGTGGCGATGCAGGCCCTGGCGGCGGTGCTCGGCGGCACGCAGAGCTTGCACACGAACGGCTTCGATGAGGCGCTCTCGCTGCCTACCGAGGAGAGTGCGCGGCTCGCGCTTCGCACGCAGCAGATTGTGGCCTTTGAGAGCGGTGCGGCCGATGTGGCGGATCCGCTCGGAGGCTCCTATCTCGTGGAGGAACTCGGGCGAGAGCTCGAGAAGAAGGCTCGCTGGTATCTCTCCGAGATCCAGGCGAGAGGCGGGATGATCGCCTGCATCGAGAGCGGTTATATCCAGAAAGAGATTCAGGAAGCCGCCTACCGAACGCAGCTGCAGATTGATCACAAGGAACAGCTGATCGTGGGAGTGAACTGCTTCGAGGTGGAAGAGGAGAGCGATGTGGAGCTCCTCAAGATCGATGCCTCGATCGAGAAGAAGCAGGTGCATAAGCTCAAGAAATTCAAGGCCGGCCGAAGCAAGGCCAAGGTGGCGGAGGCTCTGGCGGGCCTGCAGAGCGCGGCCCGGGGCACGGAAAATCTGATGCCGAAGATCGTGGCCGCGGTGAAGGCAGGATGCACCCTGGGCGAAGTGAGCGATAGCCTAAGGGCGGTATTCGGCACGCATAAAGAGATACTTACGGTTTAGGCCACCGTTAAGACCCAAAGTCCTACGGTTCTTCCGACGCCTCTACCGCCCCTACCGGATCCGCTGAGGGAAGAACCTTGGGAAGCTCGACCACCGTTTTCTGGGGATCCGTACAGGCCGTTTCCGTGGCGGGTTGGGATGGAGCCATCGGGCTCTTCCCTCCGAAGTTTTCGCTCACCCACGCTTGGGCCTGGGCGCCTTTCCCGAGCACCTTGCCTTTGGCGTCGACCACGAACTGGTACATATTGCTCCGGATCTGGTAGGCGGAAAGTGTTTTTCCTTTCAGATCGAGAATCGCCCCGGAGCCCATCTCTTCATAGATCTTCTGGGCACGATCCAGGCTTTCCTTCGTTTCACGCCCACTAGCCATAATCACTACCTTGAATCCGCACTCTTTCTTCGGCGAGTTGTGAGCCAAGGCGTTTTTGTACCAAGGGCGATAAACGTTCACGCTATCATAGCTCGGATACACCACGAAGATTCCGCACGCCTTTTTTCCAATGCAACGATCCACGCCCAGAACCTTATCCGAGAAAGGGCTGTTCGTCTGAGGACGGTACTTCAACGGGATGTCGTTCACGCTCTGCACCACATGCAGCCTGCCGTTCTCATCCTTGTACTTCAAAAGGCCCGCATGCGCGCCAAGCTGAAGGGCTGCGAAAAACAAAAATGCGACAAATGATGTTAACGGCCACATACTGCTCCCCTTGTCGGACATAAATTTCATTTTATATAGTTTTTCGGAAAATTTCTTTTCGCTAAATCTTAAGCCATTATCCGGAAAGCGGAGAACGCTCAGGCGCCAATACACGGTAACTCGCCGAACACAGAAGTTTCCGGGGCCGGGAGCGCACCTTCCCGATCGCCTTCTTCCTCCGGCGCTCAAGGGATGGAAAAAAACTGACGATAGATCGATTATATGTGTTTGAAAGGCCTGTGGATTTTTTCTCTTTTTGCGCTCACTTCGGCAGGATTGTTCCTACCTTCCCCAGCTGTGGGAGGCGGATACCTTCAGGGAAGAGTGGAAGAAGAGCGGAAGAAGCATATTCAAGAGTTCGAGACGAAATGCAAAACCTACCTGGCTTACGAAAAGCAGGTGACCAATGCCAGCATTCTCGACAAGATCATCGCCTGGTGGAAAAAAGAGCGAGACGTGAAGATCGCCTTGGCCACCTACCGCCAAGCCTACGCAGATTACCGAGCCGACCGCACGGACGACAGAGCCGCAACGCTCCAGGCCTGGCGCCTGGCCCGGGACAATATGATGGCGGCGAAAGCCGAGCGCGACAAAAAGCCGCCGATCTACAACGAGCTCCGCAACTTTTACAAAAAATACGTGGATCAGCGAAAGGTAGGCTACCACGCCGACCGAAATATCTGCGGGCAAGCGATGCATCCCGTGCGTCAGGACATAAGAACCGACGCCAATGAAGTGGATCAAAACATCCTCGAACTTCCGAAGCTCCCGATCGAGTGAGCGAGAACAAGCTGATTAAAAGCTCCGCCCGTTCATGATATAGCCCTGGTGCATTTTAATTAGGGCTCCTATTGGTCGGGATCCGGAGAGCCACGAGGGTATTGCCCCTACTTCTCTCATAGATTTAAGATCATCAGTGATGCGCCCGGAAGAATACGAGCAATACGTCCACTTCTACTCCGATTACGTACCCCCCATGCTTGCGGATCTGCTGAAGGGCGTGCCCTCGCCATCCGCGAAGCCATTCACCTTGGTGGATATAGGATGCGGGGATGGTGCGCTTCTTTACGCCCCGAAGGCCGGGGGCTACCTTCGAGGGAAAAGGGTTCTCGCGGTAGATCATTCGGAGCAAAGGCTACGGTCCGTACGTCTCATCGATCCGGAGATTCAGTGCATTTCTGCGGATGCCGCGGCAATTCCAGAAATTCAGGCAAAGGAATGCGGCCTGGTGCTGTGCACTCAAGTGATTGAGCACGTGCCAGACGATGCGAAAATGATCGGAGAGCTGGCTAGAATCCTTGCTCCCGGGGGCCGGGTTTATCTCTCCACGGTTTTTAAAAAGTGGTACGGCTGGTATTTCTACCGCTGCAACGGCAAGTGGGTTCTGGATCCCACCCACCTCCGGGAATATAGCCGGGATGATCAGCTTTTGGGTTTGCTGGAGAAGGCCGGTTTTCGCGTGGAATCGATGCGGAAATCATTGTTCTGGTTTCCTGTAGTCGATTTCTTCCTGCGCAGATTTGGCTGCAGTAGCCGGAAAATCTTCACCAACAGGATCTTGCGAGGAATTCGGAGCGCGGCTCAGGTGCCGATCTTCGGTTACTATAACTGGGAGCTGCAGCTATCCCTGGAGGCTGACCGGGAAGCTGGCCGGGAAAAGTAAAAGGCGGAAAGACCTATGATCCCCCGGGGCAGCAGCAGGCTCGGCGTGCCCAGCCAGACGATCCCGATGCTCAAGAAGGAAGCCTACCCGTGCTTTGACCAAAGAACTCCCTTGAGAGGAATTTTACCTGAGCGGACGAGCGAACTCAAAGGGCTCTGAACCCACGGCGCCCGTACTCACTTTTCTCCGCCCCCACTCTTACCTCATGCTGTGCACAAGTGTTAAAGAGCTCCCTCCTGGACCGTGAAAAAAAGCACCCGCAGCTCAGCGGGAGGAGAGACGACAGGGCTCGGGTTCAACGGCTCACGGATGCGAGCTCCCGCGGAAGATCCCCCTACGAGCACTTCCTCGATCGACGAACAAAAGCGGGGAAGCGGAACGCCAGGTACGCCGAGTTGAGCGCGGCACGATAGATTCTCAGCGAAAGTAATAAGGCCTTCTAAAATCGGGGCAGAAATAGCTGGTGATTCATGGGCTCGCGTTTTCACCAGGTAAATTCATCTTGCGATCAACCAACGGCACTGAAGGGTAGATCCTCTTTCTTGAGAGGGAAGATCGAAGGCGGAATGTCTACCTTCCTATCTTCAACATCGGCGATCGCGTAGAGTTGTTCCGCGTCTCGAATTTGCAGGAGCCGGGCACAGTAGAGCTTAAGGCGAACCTGGCCATCCGCATGAAGCGATCTCTCCGACTTCTCGGACTCGATTTTCGACATATCGTGCTTGTTTGCTACGCCTATGGACTTCGCAAAGTCCTCCTGCGTTCGATCAAAGAACAGACGAAGGAACTTGATCTGTTTCTTCGACAGCATTCCTCTGCTGGTAACCAGATGCTTAGCAATCTCGGTTTCGATGAACTCGCGAAACATAGGCGGCTCAAACGAAGTTTGGCACTCGTGGCAGGTGACCAGAGGGATAATAGGGACCGCCACCGCCCCAAGGGAGTCGATGGTAAACCGCCTATTCGTGGTGAACGTAAGCTGAAACTTGCCATGGCAATTCCGGTCACGATGCATTCCATCGAAATCAGCCAGCTTAAACGATACCTTTTTTACTTTCGTAACTTTGTTACCAGATTTCATCATCAACCTCTGGAATCTCTAAATCGACCGGATCCTGAATGGGATAGACCGTAACAACGGCTATCCGTACTCTTCCGTCTCTCAAAACGACCCTGATCTGAAGTCGAGGGATCTCGATCTCAGTAATTCCCTGGGTAGACATGAACTCCACGTACCGGAAGTTCGTGAATGCGCCATCGATGGCGACTTCTATCGGATTCTCCGCATTGCAGGTGGGATAAAACGTCCTACCCTGCAAGATCACCGCGGCAACATGAACAGGCTGAATCGATGTACGCAGCGAGCTGTTCTAATCCGCTCCGCGAACAACGATATGATCCTGATCAATCAAGAAGCTTCGATAAAATTGCTTCCTGCTCTTCGCAAGATCCATGCACCTCTTCCTGAAGTGATCGATTCTCTTCTTTGGCTCGCGTTTTAGATCAATGAGCTTTCCGGACATCCGAATTCCAATATAGCAAAAAGTTGCCAAAATGACAACTCCGGGCTAACCTATGTGACCGAGCCGAAATTCGCCCTGTTCCTGGGTAAAAGACAGGTAAAGGCCCTCTATAAAAGAGGGTCTCCTCATTTTCACCTCCAGGAGACAGCTATGAAGAAGCGCCCCGTCAAGGCTAAGAAAAACCTAGCCCCCAAGCCCAAAGATCCATCTCGTAAGGAATTTACCTGAGGCAAACAAACCCCCACGCGCCCTGCGGGCTGCCGGCTGCTTCAAGTTTTCACCAGATAAAATCACCTAGCCTCTACCACGCTTCCTATATCTCATGCT
This sequence comes from uncultured Bdellovibrionales bacterium, assembly GCA_964612065.1. Lineage (GTDB taxonomy): Bacteria > Bdellovibrionota > UBA1018 > CAIPTA01 > CAIPTA01 > JAKFYM01. The sequence goes on from CAZTCD010000005.1 coordinate 84,954, forward strand.
ACCAGACCCGCCTGGACCGTGAAATACGGCACCTGCTTAGCTTGAGCTGAAGGAGAGACGACGGGGT
>CAZTCD010000006.1:0-84843 GCA_964612065.1 uncultured Bdellovibrionales bacterium
GGCCGGAGCGGGAGGCGGCGCCTGCTGGTAAACTGGCTCATAAGCCTTCTTTTGGGAAGCGCAAGCTGGAAGCAGGAGGAGGAGCGGAAGCAGTTTTCTCATATCAGCCCAGGGCCGCATATACGCGGTGAACGTCGTCGTTATCGTCGATGCTCTGAAGAAACTCTCCCACTTCCTTCTGCTGTTCTTCGGATAGCTCCACCGGATTCTTGGCCTTATAGCCCAGCTCGGAAGTGGTCACCTTCCAGCCGGCCGAGGAGAGGGCGTTGGAAACAGTATTGAGATCGGTGATCTCGGTATAGAAAACCGCGCCCGCTTTGGCGTCCTTCTCGAGATCGTCTTTGGGCATGGGCTCCACGTTCTGGGCTCCGGCCTCGATCGCGGCTTCTTCGATATCTTTCTCTTCGGTGTGGGAGGCTTCCACGATCCCCACGCGATCGAACATCCAGGCCACGGCCCCAGCATTGCCGAGCTGAGCTTTACGGAAGAGCACGCGGATATCGGAAGTGGTGCGGTTTTTATTGTCCGTGAGGCAATCGATGATCACCGGCACCTTGTGGGGCGCAAAGCCTTCAAAGGTGAGGGTTTCGTAAGTAACTTTTTCATCAAGCAAGCCTGCGCCTTTTTTAATATTGCGCTCGATCGTATCGCGCGGCATGGATTGCTTTTTGGCGGCTTCGATCGCGGCACGCAAGCGTGGGTTGGAGCCGGGGTCAGGGCCTCCGAGCTTCGCGGCCACGGAAATTTCCTTGGCGAGCTTGGAGAAGATGGCGCCTTGCGCGGCGCTTTTGAGACTCTTACTAGCGGCTTTCCATTGTGCACCCATAGCTTATGGTTTTAGCAAAGGGAGCGGCCAAAGAGAAGGCTTGCTCTCTGCGTTGCTGCGGCGCTCAAAGCCAGCGGCGCCGTTTTAGCTCCGAGAAAATCTGCTCTGCCTCTTTCCGGTGGCCTTCCTGATCCACGTGAGCAGGGTCTGTCCAGTGCTTCCGGAGGGCGGGATCGTCGAAGGCGTGGCTGATGTCGAGGCAGTAGTTCAGGCGGCGGCAGGCGGCTCGAAGATCCGTGTAATAGCGGGCCCATCGTTGCTGGTCCTCACGCACCCATGGCTCATTGCTGTCGAGACCCACTTTGGCCCGAGCCGCCACGAAACTTTCGGGTATGGTGCCGGAAAACGGCTGGAGCACTACGAGAAACTTGAGGCCGAATTCCCGGGCCGTGGCCTGCATCATGCGCACATTGTGCTCCCAGCGCTCGGCGGCCGAGAAATGATCGGGATAGCCGAAGTCCACGCTGAAGAGAGAGTTGTTGGGGCCAACGCTGGCCCGGAGTGCGTAAAACATTCGGAAAAGGCCGGGCAGCAACGAGCCTTCCGCGTGCTGGGCGTGCATGGGGGAAAAGAGCTCGCTGGTAATGCCGCGGAGGGCGCCCATTCGTTCCGCTGATTGAGTATAGGAAAAAGTATTGTTTCCCGGAGCATTCAGCACGCCATCGTTGATTCCATCGAGCACGATCACGATATCGGGCCGGAGCGGAACCACATCGCGCTGGAGTTTGATCAGCTCCTGGGTGGAGTTGTAACCGGACACGCCGCCATTCCTGACCTGGCAGGCCCGCCTGCTGTTTGCTCCGCAAAGCCGGCCCAGCTGCCGCACCCAGTTTTCCGGCATGTAGAGGGAATCGGTGGTGGATCCTCCGAGCGCTATCAGGCTGAGTGGGCGCCCCTGCCCGAAAGAGTATTCCGTGAAGCTCGGGTTCTTCGACCATCCCAGAAACGGATCCAGCACTCTCTGCTCGAAAAAGCTCTGGCGCACCTGATAGCTGTGGCCGAAAGCGGAAAAATAGGCCCGGGATCCAAGTTCGAGCAGGCCGAGCGTGAGCAGCAAAACTCCCGCGCAAAGCAGAACAACGAATTGCCAATTGCTTTTCACTCGCGCAAGGCCTTCCAGATATTTTCCATCCGCATGCCGCGGGATCCTTTGATCAAGATGCGATCGCCGGGCTTGGCGCTGGTGCGAAGATCAGAAGCCAGCTCTTCCTGGGAGGCGAAATGTTTCACGGAGCCGCTGAAGGCGCGCCCGCGCAGCTCTTCTTCCAGCATTTTCATTCTTGGCCCGAAGAGGAGCACGTGCTTCACTCCGTGGCGCAGGATCGGATCGGCGAGCCCCCGGTGCAGCTTTTCTTCGAGCTTTCCGAGTTCGAGCATATCGCCCAGGCACACCCAGGTATCGCCCGCGCTCTTTCCCGCAAAGAGCGTATCCAGCGCGGCCTCTACCGAGGCGGGGTTGGCGTTGTAGGTGTCTGCCAGAACCTTGCAGCCCTTCCACTGGTGCACTTCACTCCGGCCTGGAGGGGGAGTGAACGTGGCGAGGCCTTTTCGCATCTCAGCCACGCTCAACCCGAGGGCGTGAGCGAGGGTGATTGCGCCGAGAAGGTTCATGGCGTTGTGTGCGCCCTCAAGTGGTACGCCGAATTTTTCTTTGGTTTCTCCCAGCCCTTCCACTTCGATGAAGAGCTCCTCGCCTTCCACCACGATCCTGGCATGCACATCCGCCTGATTCTTGATTCCGTAAGCAACCCGCTGCGAGGGCTGAAGGTGGAGGCCGGCCTGGCGGGCGATACGCGCATCATCGAGATTCACGGCGGCGAGGCCTGCGCGCTTGGCGAGCACTTCGAAGAGCAGGCCCTCTTCCTTTTCCACATTGTCTTCGTCGATCAGCTTCTCGAGGTGCTCTGGACCGATCGACGTGAGGAGGCCCGCATCGGGGCTCACCAGCTCCAGGTGCTGGATCATCGATCCTGGCTCGTCGATCCCCACTTCGATCACTGCGGCGTCGTGAGTGGGGCGCAGGCGGAGGAGAGTGGTGGGCACGCCCTGGAATCCGTTTTGCGAAGCCTGGGTGTGCAGCACGTTTTTGTATTTCCCGCGGAAGATCGCGGCGAGGAATTCCTTGCTCGTGGTTTTGCCCGCGCTTCCGGCCACCGCCACCACCGGAAGAGCAAACTCGCGCCTCCAGGCGCCGGCGAGAGATCTCCAGGCGGCGAGGGTGTCGTGTACCGGAAAGGAAAGCATGCCTTCCGGGCAGGTGAAATCCTTCCGGTGCACCAGTGCTGTAGCGCCCGCGGCTTTGGCTTTCTCCACATGATCGTGGCCATCGCTGGTTTCGCCTTTCAGGGCCACGAAGAGAGAGCCTTTGGTGAGCTCGCGGGTGTCGGAGGAAATAAGGGAGATCGGAAGGAGGGGCCCTTGTTCCGGTTGGCCTAGGGCGCCGGCGATCCAATGCGAAGTAAGAAAGGTCATCTTGGGATTGTAGGCTTTAAAGGGCGGTATAGGCCAGAAGGGGAGAAGGAGCCATAGCGAGGGGATTGGCGGCCTGGGAGGCGAGCAGAGCGTTAAAACGTATGGTGCGCGGCTAATGGTTGATGGCTCAGAGAGCTCTAAATGAAGGGCACCTGAGCGATATCGCCGCCAGAGGGCTTCTGATGCAATCTAATGCAAAGTGTCTGATTATAAGGGGGAAAAGGAAATGGAGCTAACCCTGCCAACCATTAACCGTGCACAATAAAAAAAAGAGGCTGCATTCACAGGGGGTGGTAAACCGCACTGATCCTGCAGCCGGAAAGATCAGATGACCGTTCCTCTTAAAGGATTACAATTCCACCTTTAAGAGGAGGGCCACCACAACCTTACTACTACTTGGATTACTCATGTTGGTGACCACCCCCTTTCTAGAACCGTCTAGGTCCTGTGAACATCTTAGCACCATGCAGAAAGAGCGAGCAAGGCATGCCACGAAGTATTAACGCATTGATTTTACTTATCTTTTTGTGCTGCGCTGCGGCGTGCTCCTCGGGAGACGCCAAGAAAGACTATGCGTGTCTGCACTGGTTTCCCGCCCAGGGAAAGCCCATCGGCGTAATGCTCGTAACGCACGGTTTGAATCTGCGTCCCTCCAAGATGGAAGAGCTGGCCCAGCGCTATTCCGAAGCTGGCTATGAAGTGCTGCGCCCGAGCTTCACCGGCCACTGTCGTGAGCCCGACGAACTGAAAGAGGTGCGTCCCTCCGCTTGGGAAAAAGACGCCCGCGAGTTTTACTCCTTGGCGCAGAAAAAAGCGGAGCAGCTCAAGGTGCCGCTTTATCTAACCGCCTATTCCTTCAGCGGCCTCGTCTATCATTCGATGAGAAAAGAGCTTCCATTCAAAAAGCGCGTTTATCTCGCGCCGGCGCTGGAAACGAAGTTCTGGTATCCGTTCGCCATTTTCCTCATCGACTTCGTTCCTTCCTTCACCTTCCGCACCCAGATTCCCGCGGGCTACTACGCCCAGGAGTATTCCGGCTTCCGCTCCGTGCTCGCGATGAACCACTTCCTGCTTCAGTGGCAGAAAAACGAAAGCGAGCCCGATGATAGCCCCGTGCTGGTGTGGGCCCATCCGGGCGATGAGCTCGTGAGCGCCTCCGGCCTCCAGGAAATAGCAACGAAGAGAAAGTGGGATTTCCGCGAGCTTTCCATTGAGGGGTGCGGTTTATCCTCCTGCTACAAGCACCTGATCGTGGATTCCGGGGCTCTCGGAAAGCCGGAGTTTGACCGTTTGGTGAAAGGGTCTCTGGAATTTCTTGTGAAACCCTGACCACCCGCCTGCCCAAAATATCTTCATTCGTTCACGGGAACCCAATTTTCGGGCCTCCACTTTCGCAATCTGAAACTCCCAAGAAAAGCGGGGCGGCCCTAAAATCCCTTTGTTTAGTGCAACCCCGAGAAAGTGAGCAAACACGTGAAACACACTGTTCTTTTCCTTGGCCTATTTATTTCTGCTGCGTTCTCCGCAGGGGCCCATGCCGATCCCACCTGCCGCGACTACCCCGCCTTTCTCCAATGCGTGAAAGGCAAGCAAGGTACCTGGCCGGAATGCCGCGAGCGGCACTGTGAGGGCGGGGAAACCAGCCTGCGTGCTGATGGCCTCCAGGAAAGCGCGTTGGAGTGCGAACCGGGCAGCCAGTGCCAGACCATCATGGATTGAGTGGCGTTTTATTTCGAGCTATCGCCGGTTTCGTCGAGCTTATAGCGGCGGCGGAATAGCCGGCTCATCTCAGCAATCTTGAGCATCATGAAGAAATCGAAGCAGTGGAAGTCCACGTCGAGAGCGGGCTCTCCGTAGAATTTCGCTCCCGCGAGGATATAGCTCTGGATGAGAGCTGGGATTTCTTTCTCCATGCTTTCATCAGGTTGTACGCGGGGAAGGATGCAGCGGTATTTTTCCGTGGGCATCACGTCGAGCTCGTCCACGGCCAGGCTCTTGGCCCGAAGGAGGGCCAGCAGGCGGGAGGCCACCACGGCGTCTACGGTATGCACCGAGGCGCATCCGAAAAGGTAGGCGGTATCGGTTTTGCGAATGTATTCCGCGATTCCCTTCCACAGCAGGTTGATAATGGCGCCCGTGCGGAATTCGGCATGGATGCAGGCGCGGCCGAGCTCGAGTTTCACCCCTGGCTGGGCCAGCACGCCGGTGAGGTCGAATTCACCCTGGGAGTAAAAACGATCGGAGAAGGTAGAGCAGATCATCCGGTAGGTGCCCACGATGCGGGCGCTCTTGCGATCGATGATGATGAGGTGGTCGCAGATGGAATCGAACTCGTCGAAATCGAGGAGAGTTTCGTGCTGGCGATCCTGGAGCTCGCGGTAAAAGATCTCGTGGCGGAGCTTGAGCACTTGGCGGAGCTCGAACGGGCTCTCAGCGGTTTTCAGCACGAAGCTGTCGGTTTGCTGGTGCACATGCACTTTGGGCTGAAAGTTCTCGAGGGGGAATTTGCTTTTGCGGAGGGCGCGGGAGGCGCTGAAGTTCCGGAGGGCCGAAAGAGGGGAGCGGGCGGCGTTCAGCCGGCTCATTGGGCCGAGTTTCTTAGCACGCAGGGCTGACTTCATATGATAGTCTCCTTAACAAGCACAGGGTCTCATACGAATCGGAACCAAGCCGTCAGTGTTTTGTTTTGTCGGGACAAAGATCCACAAAACCGACTGAAAGCGGAGGGCATTCTGCCCTAAAGGTGACTCAATGATCAAGGCAATAATTTTCGACTTGGATGGCACCATAATCGACTCTGAGTCATTGAGTTTTAAGGCGATTTTGGATTGTGCGGCCCGCTGGGGGGTGCCGGTTACCAAAGAAGAAGCGGGTACAGTAGTGGGTCGCAAGTGGGACGAAGCCTTCGAAATCCTCTTCGCCCGGCATCAAATCCCGGTAAGCCGGGAAGAGGCTACGGCGCAGGTGATCGCCCATTTTCAGGATATCGTGCGCAAAGAAGTGCTCTTCGTGCCCAAGGTGAAAGAAGCCATCCTGGATTTTTCTCAGCATTTCCGCCTGGCCCTGGTTTCCGGCTCGCACAGGGCCGATGTGCTCTGGGCTCTCCAAAAACTGGGCGTGGATCATCTGTTTGAGCTGGTTTACGGGGCAGAGGACTATCCCCGGTCCAAGCCTGCTCCGGACGGCTATCTCAAGGCGCTCGGAAACCTGGAAGTGCTCGCCGAAGACACTGTCGTGTTCGAGGATTCGGTGCCTGGGCTGATGAGCGCCCACGCCGCTGGCATCCGTTCCGTGGCCATCACCAGCACCAATCACTTCGGCCACGACCAAAGCCTCGCCGCGGAAAAAATCCGCGACTATGAAGGCGTGGACGCAGCCTGGGTGAAAAAGCGATTCGGGTAGATCCCAAGACCTATAGCGAGAGCCGAAAGAACTGCCCGTACTCGTTGGCGTAGTCCTGCGAGATCATCCCATATCCGGGGAGGGTTTTCCCTTCAATCACGGCTTCTGCTCCGAAGCCGGTGGTGCCCCAGGAGTTTTTGAAGAAGTAGACGCCCTTCCGCTGGAAGGTCTTGGTGGAGCCGTCGTCCATCTTCAGGCTGTATTCGATTTCGAGGTCGTCATCATAGCCCACGATCACCACGGAATGCCCGGCCGGCTTACTTCGGCTCTTGCTGCGATCGAGGGAGCCGCGCTCCGGATAGGTCACGGTTCCTTTTTCCCACAGGCCGAGATCTCTGCCGATCGTGAGCTCGTCGGCGAGCCGGTGGTTCCAGGCGCCATAGTAGAATTCGATATCGAGGGTGAGGGGAACTCCATAGCTCAGCGTTTCTTTGATCTCGTTGGTGCCCCAGACGATGCCGCTTTCGAAGCGGCCACGATCGCTGAAAAAGCGGGCGCGGTTTTCCTGGGCTTCCCGTCTGGCGGAAAGGAAGTCGGCATCCAGGGTGGAGAGCTCTTCGTCTTTCATCAAAAGGAGGGCCGGATCGCGGTGGCCGGTGAGGCAGTTGGCCAGCTTGCGGTCTTGGATGTGGCCGCAGCGCTCGCGGGCGATACCGTCGGAGAGGGATTTCCAGGTGGCTCCGATATAGGGCATCTTCTCTTCGGCGGGAGCGCCGTAGTCGTGCAGGGCGCGGAAGTTCGCGGGCGAGGTGGAGCCGTCGTCGGTGGCGTGCTGCGCGATGAGGTATTGCAGGTATTCTTCGGAAAGGTCCGGCGCACTTTCCAACTTCTCTTCCACCACCAGCATGCTTTCGAGCAGGGCAATGGCGGAAAAGATGGAGCAGGAACCGCGTGCGGCCTGGGTTTTCACTTCGCTCTGCTGGGCTATTACCGGCAGCACATCGCTTTTCTTGGGAAGATTGCTGCGCGATCGGCCTTCCAGATCCACGCGTGGGTGAGCCAGCTGCTTATAAGGTGCGTCGAGAAAAGCCTCGCTGGCGAGAGCTTGGGAGAAAAGAGTGGGAGAAAGAGAGAGCGTGGCGAGCGCGAAAAGTTTCAGCAAAGTGGAGGCGTTCATATTGGGGTTCCGGGGGCCAGGGGTTAAGGTAACGGGTGCCGCAGAAATACCGCGGCTTGGAAGCTGGCGCAAGGAGTCACGGGAAGCTATGGGTTGGGCGATTGTTCGGTTCAAAGGAAAAAGCGGTTCAGATACCTGGGGTTGTGCAAAAGACGCTTCGGTTTTCCCTCTCAGCACTTCCGCTGACAGCTTGCCGGATCTTTTGGCAATGGACCTGCCGGGCCTATGCGAGAAGGCGCTTTCCTCAGGAGAGGGTACTCCTCTTGGTGGGCTCGAACTCCTCTCTCCAGTAACGGCGCCCTGCCAGATCATCTGCCAGGGAAAGAATTATCTCGATCACCTGATCGAAACCGGCGTGAAGCCCAAGAACAAAGATTACAATCTCCTCTTCACGAAGAGCGATTCCTCTCTCGCGCCGGCGGTTGGTACTCTGTGGCGCCCCGAAGGCGTGCGCCTGCTCGACTATGAGCTTGAGCTGGGGCTCGTGATCAGGAAGGCGATCACCGGGCCTTTGGATATAAATGATTATAATTTGCATGAATACGTGGCCGGCCTCGTGATGGCCAACGATATCTCCGCTCGCGACGTGCAGATTCCCGAGCGGCAGTGGTTCCGGGGGAAAAGCTTCCGCGGTTTCTGCCCGGTGGGCCCGTTTTTCTACCTGATGGCCAAAGAAGATTTCGCCCGCCTCTATGATTTTCAGCTTACGCTCTCGGTTGGGGGCGCCGTGAGGCAGAAGGCCTCTACCTCCCAGCTGATGCACCGGCCTCCCGAAACGCTCTCGTTGATTTCGCGCTCCTTCGATCTGCGCCCGGGCGATCTTCTTCTCACCGGCACGCCCGGCGGGGTTTCGATGCGAGTGAAGCCCAAGAGCTTCTGGCAGGAATTGCTGGACCTCCGGAAAACGGACAAGGAAAAGTTCGCGCGCTTTGTGGAGGAGCAGGCTGAGTCCGGGCGTTATCTCAAGGATTGGGACCGGATCGAGGCCAGAATCCGTACGCCGGGCGGAGAGATCGATCTCGGGGAGCAGCGCCTGGTGGTGCAGGGCTAGGGCTTGCGGAAATCCTTTATCTGTAGTAAATTGCTCGGGAATTTTGTTGGCCCATTTACCTGAGTAATTACTGGTAGTTAATCATGCGTCTCGCCCTGGTTTCCCTAGCTGCTCTTCTTCTTGTTGCCTGTGGCGGTGAGCGTGAACCCGTGCAACGCACTCCCTATTCCTACGCTGGAAATGGAGGGGAGTGGGAGAGCCACGCGGTTCCCGGAGCTCCCGAGCAAATAAAACCTGTTTTTAGTGCCCATCCGCGGCCTGCGGTAGAGGGCGCGGCCCAGCTGTCCCCTACGGTTTACTACGTGCCCAAGATCGATGCGGGGGCCGCCCGCGCGTCAGGATGCCCGCTCCAGGATCTTGGAGACGGCTGGAGCATTTGCGGTTCCGCTTTTGAAGACTGCCTGCTTCAGGGCTCCTGCTTTGTGGGGCTGGGCAATGGCTGGCGCTATTTTGCCCGGGCCAGGGCCGAGCGCAAACTCGTGGAGCGGAGGGGCCTCCGCTGCCGCTTTGGCGCTGGTGCCTATGCCTGCCTTTCGCCTTATGTGAGCGTGGCGGCTGATCCGGCCTTCCACCAGTCGGGCGACGTGATCTATGTGCCGGAGCTCGACGGTAGAAGCGTGCCCTACCTGGGGCGCCACGATGGTTTTCTGGTGGTGCACGATAAGGGAGGGGCGATCAAGGGCCCTCATCGTTTCGATTTCTTCGCCGGCCATCAGGGCCTGCGCGATCCTAACAACGCCCTCGTGAAGTGGGGCTTCGGGGATAAGAATCGCCTGCGGCAGTATGTGAAGCTGGGCCGTGAGGAGGCGGAGGCGGTGAGGCGGGAGAAGGGCATTCGTCGGCGCTGAAATGAAAAAGCCGGGCGAACATACCCGGCATTTTCAAGATAGCTGCTGCTGAAGGAATTACTCGCAGCGATAAGATCCGTAGCCCTCGTTATCTACAACGGTGGCCCATTCGAATTTATTCTGGATGTAGGCACCTTGAACGGGAGCATTCTGTGCCACCACATTGTACTCGTTATAGTCCTCGTCGCCGGATCCTGCGGTTTTGAGCTCAAGAGTGATGGGCTCCGCCATCGGATTGAGAGGGCGAACGATAATGGCGTATTTCGAGTCCCATTTTCCGCTTCGGTTCTTGAAGGCAGTCTTCTGCACTTGGAATCGGGGTGCGCCGATGGGCTGAGGGCTGCTCATGTCCCATTTGCAGTCGAGGGTCCACTGCAGGGGGCGGGCGTCGGCGATAGTGGGGGAAGCGAGCAGGCTCGCAAGGATCACGGGAAGCATAGGGTCTCTCCTTTAAAACAGGGTTAGTTTAGGTGGGAGAGGTATAGCTTGGTTGATTTAAATGGTCAATGTTTGTTGGGTTAGGTTTTCCTGGGTTTTGGCAAAACAAAAACCCGAGGGCTTTCGCGCTCGGGTTTTTGGTTTATTAAGCGGTCGCGCTTACCAGCGTGCTGCTGGTTGGGCGCGCTTACCAGCGTGCTGCTGGTTGGTCGCGCTTACCAGCGTGCTGCTGGTTGGTCGCGCTTACCAGCGCTCCCTACCACCGCCGCCACGGCCGCCGCGATCACCACGGCCGCCACCGCCGCCGTAACCACCGCCACCGCCGCCGTAGCCGCCGCCACCGCCGCGGGACTCACGAGGAGCCTGAGGGCGAGCTTCGCTTACATTGAGGGGACGACCGTCCATCACCTGGTTGTTCAGCTTTTCGATTGCTGCTTCGGCTTCAGCATCAGTGCTCATTTCCACGAATCCAAAGCCTTTGCTGCGGCCGGAATCGCGATCCATGATCACCTTTGCGGATTCAACGGTTCCACACTGGGAAAAGTGCGCCTGAAGCGCGCTGTCCGTTGCCGAATACGGGAGGTTACCTACATACAGTTTCTTGCCCACGATTGTCTCCTAGAGGCGAAGGTCCCTTCGCAGGAGTATCAGGACGAGCTGTAGTCTCAGAAGTCTCATTGCGAACGGTATCTCTTAACCAATTACTTACATTGCTTACGTTTCAATTCGATGTGGGGGAAAATCGAGTGAGGATTTCTCCCCCTCTCAAATCTCTCACACCAAGATAAATCGTATACCACTGCGCTGCGCTATACTATAGCAAAAATTGGGCGTTTCCATAGGGAGACGCATCACAGGCCACCGGATCACACAGAAGTTTTTACAGGGGAAAATGTAGCGTCAATGGGTAAGATCCTGGAATGCAAACCGACTTTTTCCAAAATGGCCCGGAACTCACCAACCAGTACCAGTCCGACGCTACTCTGCAGCAATACCTCCAGCAGAGGTTACCTGCTGATTATTGTCGCCAGGCGGAACCGGAGCTGGACCGGATGGGGGAGCGCGCCGCAACCGACCTTCTCGCCGCCAGCGTGAACGCGGAAAACGTGGACCCCGTGCACACCCCCTTTGATCCCTGGGGCCGCCGCATCGATGAAATCACCATGAGCCCGGGCTGGAACCATATCGCCCGCGTGGCCGCCGAAGAGGGAGTGGTGGCCACCGGCTACGAGCGAAAGTTCGGCATCCACTCCCGGCTGGTGCAGTTTGCTAAACTATATTTATTTCATCCCTCCTCCGCTTTTGTTTCTTGCCCGCTGGCGATGAGCGATGGCGCCGCCCGTGCGATCGAGCTCTATGGCGACGAAGAGATGAAGAAAGGCCCCTTTCAGAAACTCATCTCCCGGGATCCTCATGGTTTCTGGACCAGCGGCCAGTGGATGACGGAAAAAACGGGTGGCTCGGATGTGAGCGGAACTTCGACCGTGGCACGCAAGAGCGATCGAGAGGGATGGTATGAGCTGAGCGGCGTGAAGTGGTTCACCTCCGCCACCACCTCTCAGATGAGCATGGCTCTCGCGCGCATCGAAGGGCACGCCGAAGGCTCACGCGGCCTCAGCCTGTTTTACATCCCCGTGCGCGGCGAAAACGGCCAGCTGCAGAAGATCGAAGTGATGCGCCTGAAGGACAAGCTCGGCACCCGTGCCATGCCTACCGCAGAGCTCAGGCTGAACGGCACGCCCGCCAAGCTGGTAGGGGGCGAGGGGCATGGAGTGAAGAAGATCGCCTCTCTCTTCAACATCACCCGGATGTATAACGCTGTTTGTGCACTCGGCGCCTCCCGCAGGGCTTTGGCGCTGGCTTTGGATTATGCGGGCAAACGCAGTGCCTTTGGCCGGATGATTTCGGAGCAACCCCTTCATGCCGAAACTCTCGCGGAACTCGTGGTGGAGTTCGAAGGCAATTTCGTGCTCACCTTTCATCTCGCCGAGCTTCTGGGCCGAGATGAGCTGGGCCAAGCCTCTCCGGAAGAGGGTGCCATGCTTCGGATGCTCACTCCCATTGCCAAGCTTTATACGGCGAAGAGCTGCATGGCGATCACCAGCGAGTGCGTGGAAGCGATCGGGGGCGCCGGTTATATCGAGGATACGGGAATACCAGCTCTTCACCGGAACGCTCAGGTGTTTTCCATCTGGGAAGGAACCACCAATGTGCTTTCCCTCGATGTGATTCGCGCGATCGAGAAAGAGGGGGCGTTCAAGCCCTTTGTGGAAGGGATTCTCAAGCGCCTTGCGGATTCGAAAAACGCTGCTCTTCAGGGTGAAGTGGTTCAGGTGAAGGCAGCGTGCTCCGCCCTGCAGGCCTTTCTCCAGAAGGCGATGGGAGAGGGGCCGGAATTCGTGCAGGCTTCGGCCCGGCAGTTCGCCTATTCCCTTGCCCGCACCTGTGTGGCTTCGCTCCTGATCGAGCGGGCTCAAGCGGGTGATGCCCGCAGCATCGAGGTGGCGAAGCGCTGGTGCAGAAACGGGGTTGGCGCACCGGAGGGCGCGAACGAGGCATGGCGCAAGGGCAGCCGTTCGCTCATCAGATAGGAAACAGAAGATGAAGGCATCGATTTTTCTCAGTGTACTCCTCCTCGCCACCAGCTGCGCTTCCGTGAAACGGGAGGCTAAGGAGAAGCTCCCGGCCGGCCTGAAACGCGTTCTGATCCATCGCTCCCACGACTCCTCCCGGCAACTCGAGCTTTACTGGGTGGAACCGAAAATCTCCAAACCCTGGCCGGCTGTGCTTTATCTCCACGGGATCACCGAGGGGGAAGTGCAGGGCGGAAGGGTGTTCCATGCCTGGGGGGCCTTGCAGAAAGCCGCAGCCCAGGGCTACCTCGCCTCGGCTGTTTCCTTGCCGGGCTACGGAGGAAGCAGCGGCCCGCGCGATTTCATGGGGCCCGATTCCCAGGAGGCGGTGGCGGATGCGATTCGCTACCTTCGCCGCAAACCGGAAGTGAAGCAGGACAAAGTGGCTCTCGTAGGAATCAGCCACGGAGCTTCACTTGCTGCGAAGGTGGGGGAACAGGTGGCTGGATTGGCGGGCGTTGTATTGATTTCCGGGATTTACGATCTTGGGGAGATGTATCTTCGCTGGAAAGGCGAGAAGGGGCCGGAGTACCGAGCCCTGGTGGAGAAGCTGGAGCTTGAAACCAATGTAAGCGCTGCCGGCTTGAACGCGCAGGTGGTACGGGAGCGATCGGTGCTTCCAGATCCTCAGATCCGAGCTCCCACACTGATTTTTCAAGGGGGGCGTGATTGGATCACCTCCGCTTCTCAAGCCGTAAATCTTGCCGATAAGCTCAAGGCGAAGGGCGTGGAGGCCAGGGCCGTTGTCTACCCCGAAGATGCCCACAATATTCCGGTGGGAGCGAGGGAGAGCGAGATCGATCCCTTTCTGAGCCACGTACTGGTGGAGCAGCCGCAGGAAGACTGAAACAGTTCGTTATCCGGTTTCAGCTATATACCTGGTAGCGCCAAGGCACTATTTCCATTCAGAGATGCCGGTTCCCCACCGATAAACATAGGAATGAGTTCCGCCGCGAACAAAATTTCTTCTCCCGCTCCCTCGCGTGAGCGCCTGATCGCTTTGCGCACTTGGCTGCGCGGAAGAGTGCTCGGGCAAGAGGAGGCCGTGGAGAGCGCCCTGCTGGCTCTTCTCGCCAACGGCCATCTTCTCCTGGAAGGCCCTCCCGGCGTGGGCAAAACCTCGCTCGCCCAGAGCATTGCCTCTCTTTTTCAAGGAAGCTTCCGCCGCATCCAGATGACCAGCGATCTTCTTCCCAGTGATGTGGTGGGCACCCTTCGTCCCCGCCCTTCCACTTCGGAATTTGAATTCCGCCCCGGCCCGATTTTCTGCCACGTGCTCCTGGCCGACGAGCTCAACCGCACCAGCGCGAAAACCCAAGCGGCCTTGCTCGAAGCGATGGCCGAAGGCCGGGTAACCGTGGATGGCACCACCTACGATCTTCCCGATCCTTTTCTCGTGGTAGCCACGCAAAACCCCCAGGAGTACCACGGTGTTTATCCGCTGGCCGAGAGCCAGCTCGATCGGTTCATGCTGCAGGTAACACTGGGCTTGCCGGAGCCCGCCGCGGAACTCAAAGTTTACCAGCAATACGCCGCCTCCGAAAAAGCGGTGCAGGTGATGGCCAATCCCCTGAGCCCCGAAGAGCTTCTTGAATTCCGCTCTCAGGCTAAATCTGTTTTCGTGGAAGAAAGCGTGCTCCGCTATGTGCAGGAGATCGCCCAGGAACTGCGCAAGGTGGAAGATGTGGTGCACGGGGCTTCCGTGCGCTCCGTGCTCCAGCTGATAGATGCATCCAAGGCGAAGGCCTTCCTGGAAGGCCGGGATTTTGTGTTGCCCGCCGACGTGGCCGGCCTGGCTCCCGGAGTGCTGGCTCACCGCCTCTGTTTCCGCGCCGGTGAATTTTCTTCATTGCAGCGGAAGGAGATCGTTCGGCATGCGATCGATCGGGTGGACGCTCCGAAGTAAGAACCGCCTCCTCGAGCTGTCCGTGGGCGGGCGCTGGTATCTCGCCTTCACCGTTTCGCTCGGCGTGATGGCCATTTACTCCGGAAACAACGTTATCTATCTGCTTGAGAGCCTTTTGCTGAGCGCCCTTCTGCTCTCCGGCACCCTTTCGGAGATCACCCTTTCCCGCCTGTCGGTGCGCAGAGTGGAAGATTATATCCATGCCGGCAGCCCGGGCGAAGACGTTTTCATCGTGGAAAATCTCGGGAGTTTTCCGCTCTACTGCATCGAGCTCGGCGAGTACCGGGAAAACGAGCGCGAGTTCACCGCCTTCCTTCTCATGCTTCCGGGGAGATCCCGCGTGCGGGTTCGGTCCCGCCAGTTGATCCGCACCAGAGGGCGGCACCGGTGGAGCGGACTGCTGGCAGCCACCAGCTTTCCCTTCGGCTTTGCGCGAAAGATCCGCTTCATTCCTCACTCAGGCAGCCGCATCGTATGGCCGGCCCGCCTGGAAGAAAAGAATGCGCGCCCACGGGAATACGCTGCCAAGCGGGGCGAAATCGAGGTTTCCACCGGAGAGCTCAGCCAGGTGGAGCCCTGGCAGGACGCAAGCCGGGTTCATTGGCCTTCTTCCGTTCGCCTGGGAGAGCTCATGGCTCGGCCACTTCGCTGGATAGAGCCTAGAGACGAGGTGAAGCTTCAGCTGCGGGATCCCGGCCCTGAGATGGAGCGCCAGATCAGCATGGCCGCCGGTGCTCTCACCCAGCGCGCCGATACCCTGGTGCTCCTGAACAAAGGTGAGCCGCAGGTGATCCGAGGCGCGAGGCGGGGCCTCGATGCGCTGGCCCTTCTTCCCAAGGAGAGTGCGTGAAGCTGAAGCTGTCTATTTCGCGCACTGGCTCTGTTACGGCACTCGCGTGTGAGTTCATTGGATTCTCCGCGCTTTGGCTCGCTCCCGATGTGGAGAAGGCCCTCTTTCTGGCGCCTGTATTGGCGGGCCTGCTTGCGCTCGGGTTCGGCTTCCGTCTTCGTGATTTTTTCCTGCTCCCGCTTCTCGCTGCTATCGTGGTGGGCGGGTACGCGGTTGCTGGAGCCGAGCCTACCGGAACCTTGCTTGCGAGAGCCATCATCCCTGCTCACGCTCTGCTCTGGCTCGCGCTCGACGAATCGCTTTACCGCTATTGGCGCATAGGTCTCGGCCTGATTGAGCTCATCCTGGCGGCGATTCTCGCTCCGGAAGCCTATATGTTCGTGCTTATCTTTTTCTTCGTGGTGCTCAGCTCGTTATCGCTTTCCGTGGCCTTCCTGGAGAGAAATTTCCGGGCCCGGGATCCCGCTTCTCTCTCCCGCCCTGTGCGCCTCTCTTTTCTGAGCGCGGTGCTCACGGTGAGCTTTCTCATCTTCCTTTCGAGCCTGGTGATTTTCCCTATTCTTCCCCGCTCCAAGTGGGGAGGGCAGGGTGCGGGCGCCACCACGGGATATGGCGATACCGTGAACCTTCGTCAGAGCATTCTTTACTGGACCAACCAAAGCTCAAGGCCCGTGGCCTGGATTTTCCGCAAGCCGGGGCAGGATTGGGAGAAAGTGGTTCCGTTTTTCCTTCTGCGCGGACAAGTGCTCGAAGGGTTCAGGCGCGATGTTTGGCGTTCCGAGGAGAAATTTCCCTCTGCGATCCAGCGCGCCGGCAAAGAAACGGTGGAGATATTGAGGCAGCCGCTCCCTGCCGATGTGCTTCCTGTTCCTTACGGAGCCGGCCAGCTGAGAGGGGAAAGGAGCCTTGGTGCTGTACGCTACGAAGGGGGAGAGTGGCATGCCGATGGAAGCCGCTCCCGGAGAGTGAGATATGAAGTGGAGATCGATTCGTTCTCGCGGCGGAGTCTCGGGAACGGCCCCGAGTCAGGGAATTCGCCCAGCCTCCATCTTCCGGGAAGATCCCTTCGTGAGCTGAAGCAGCTTGCCAGCCGAATCTCTCAAGGCGCTTCCTCGGACGAGGAAAAGCTGGAGCGGCTGCGTTCCTGGTTCCAGCAGGCGGGCTTCCAATACCAGCTTTCGAGCATGCAAGGCGCGGAAACGGGCCGGCACCCCGTGGAGCAGTTTCTTTTTGAAACCAAAAAAGGCCACTGCGAGCTTTTCGCCAGCTCCCTTGCGCTTCTGGCGCGTGGGATGGGATTGCCCTCACGCCTGGTGGTGGGATTCCGCGTG
The DNA here is from genome assembly GCA_964612065.1 of uncultured Bdellovibrionales bacterium. Lineage (GTDB taxonomy): Bacteria > Bdellovibrionota > UBA1018 > CAIPTA01 > CAIPTA01 > JAKFYM01. Next base: position 16,875 of record CAZTCD010000006.1, read on the forward strand.
CGCCCTCCCTCCCGGGGAGATGTGCTTACGGTACACAGCTCCGATGCTCATGCCTGGGTGGAAGTGTATACGAACCGGCGCGGCTGGATCACCATGGATCCTACGCCGGTGGTGGTGGAGAGGGGATGGGCGGAGGAAGCCTTCGGCGAAATCTACGATGCCCTGAATGCTTACTGGGCTCTTTACATTCTGGAATATGAATTCGATTTCGTTTTTTCCATGGATTGGCTGGTTCCGCTAGCCGGCTTTGTGAGCGCGTTGATTCTCCTGGGCGGCATTTACCTGGCTTGGCAGCGGTTCCGCCAGGGGGAGAGAGGAAGGAAGGCCCTGACTCTGCTCTTCTTGCAGTTTGAGGACGATCTGGTGCACAGAGCGGGGGTATTTCCCGAAACCGCCTATCGCACCATTCCTGAGGCCCGGGCGTGGCTGAAGCTCTATAGTGAGCTGCGGTTCGGGCGTGACGAGCCGAATGCGAGCGAGCTTCGGTATCTTCGGTCTGAGGCCGCCTATGTGCTCGCTAAAGCCTCTTCAAGACAAGCCGTTGCCGGCTGAAGAAGCCTGCCGGTTGCCGATCTTCAGCGACGATCTCCCAGTCTTCCGGAGAGATGTAGTGGGTGAGCTCAAGCGGTTTGCCCGCCTGGCGATTCGAGAAAAGCGGTCCCAGGAGCTTTTTCCATCCAGCTTCCGCGCGCCCTTTGCCGCTAAGCAACCACAGCCCGCCTGGGCGCAAAACGCGGCGGGCTTCCGAAGCCACCATATAGAGCTGGTCCATGCGGATGCGCTCGAGGAAATTCAAAGTAAGAGCGAGGTCACGGGAAGCATCGGGAAGCCGCAACGGTAAAGCAGGGTCATGGCTTGCCGGCGAATAGAACTCAAAGGAGCCCAGCCGGAGGAACTGGCGCAGCCAGGCTTCGTGGCTTTCCGTTCCCCATTCCACAGCCAGAAGATTCTCGTGGGCCTTCATTGGCTCGAGTTGCTGCCGGAAGCCGGAATCGAGCCAGTGTTCCAAGGGCGGGCTCAGGTGCTCACCACCTCGGGTGTGATCACAACAGGGCGATCAGCGGCCACGCGGCGGAAGATGGAGTAGGGGATGAGAATCGCCAGCGGAATCGTAAGCAAAAGCCCCACGAACACCATCAAGGCTCCCGAAAAGGCCAGAAGGCCGCAAAAGATCACCATCCCGAGCACCCCGAGGAAGTTCTCGTGAGCCAGCTTCTGGCTCGCTTTCATGGCGTCCACGAAGGGTACGTTTTTCAGGATCAGATAAAGTTCTGCGAAGATCAGCACTACCACCGCGTAAATACCAGGCAGGAAGAGGAGCATGAATCCGAGCGAGATCAGAATCGATTTTGCCACACTGAGGGCCAGAAGCTGGGGGGCGATGGGCAGCAGTTTCTGAAGGCTCTCAAAAGAAAGCCGGTCTCTTCCGGTTCCGCTCTCCGCGGCGAGTATGAAGGCCGCCGGAAGGAAGGAGGAAAACAGGAAGGTGAGCAGTTGGCCGAGAACCGGCAGGTGGCCTAGCACGAAAACCAGGGCGAAATAGAGAAAGGTGAGTGAAACAAACACCTCGGGGCCTTTCATGAAGATGGCCCAAGCTTCCTTTAAGGCGTCTCCCAATCGTATTTCGTAAGATTCCTGCATTTCCGATCTCCCGGCGCCCGTATGGCGCCACCTGTTTTCTTTAGTCCGGAAATAACATGAAGGGGGCTGGAACGGAATTCGAGATCTTAGCAAAGAGCAGGGAACTAGCCTTTTTAGGCCAAGGGACACCCTCCTGAAAGCTCTTACCGGTGTAGTAGAGGGGAGAAATGGTTTAAGCTTTTTAACTGATGGGAATTCAATACCTTCTCGTTTTGCTGGTGGCTCTTCTGCCTGCCGTTTCAGCCAGGGCCGCTCCCGATTTCAGCGATCGCCTGCAACTGGAAAAAATCCACGGGCCAAAAGAAGTGAAAGTGATCCGGGCGGCCGGGGCTCGCGAGCAGTTTCTTTCCCAAGGTGATTCCGTATTCGTGGGCGATGAGATTCAATCCGCGGCCGGGCAGATCGTGGAGCTTTCCGCCTGGGACAAAAGCGCGTGGAAGATCGCCCCTCTCAGCCGCCTGAAGATCGAATCGCGCAAGCCCGACCGGAAATCCCTCTTCTACTGGACCATGAACCTTCTTCAGGGAGGCATGTGGGGGAAGGTGACCAAAGACGCCAAGGAAAAGGATGGCTTCCGCCTGAAAGTGAAAACCAGGTATTCCTCCATGGGAATAAGAGGTACGGAATATCTGGTGAGCGGAAACGAATCTCTCTCCAGTCTCGACGTGATCGAGGGCGTGGTATGGTGGGGCAAGAACGTAGAGTTTCCTCCGGGAAGTTACAAGGAAGTAAGGGCCGGCCAACACGCCGAGATGGGCCCCGAGGGCAAGGTGGTTCTGCACGGATCCAAAGGCGATCTTGCTGCCCTGGCCAAGGCCTACGGCGTGGTGCCTGGCGAGGATGGAATAGGTCCACAGGAAATTCATTTCACGAAAGAACAGTGCCGCGACCAGGGCAAGGGATGGAAGGCCACGGACGGATCCAATATGGGTGAATGCACCAGCGAAGGGGACAAACAATGAAAGCAGCAGTGATTCTCTGTGGCTCAGGTTTCAAAGACGGAAGCGAAATCCGCGAAGCGGTAGGAGTGCTTTGGGCGCTTTCCCAGGAAGGAGTGGACGCTTCCTGCTTCGCTCTCGATGAACCGCAAGCCGATGTGGTGAACTGCCTTACCATGCAGGCTGTGGCGGGAGAAACCAGGAATCAGCTCGTGGAGGCGGCTCGGATCGCCCGGGGAAAGGTTCAGCCCCTTCCGCGCATGAATGCTTTCGAATACGATTTCCTCGTGCTTCCCGGCGGATTCGGTGCAGCGAAGAATCTTTGTGACTTCGCCTCCAAAGGATCAGGCGGGAAGGCGCATCCTGAAGTGAGAAAAGCGCTCGAAAGCTTCCGCAATGCGGGCAAGCCCATCGGTGCCGTATGCATCGCTCCCGCGGTTCTCGCTCTCGCCTTTTCCGGAAAAGGATTGGAGCTTACGGTAGGAGCCAAAGGCGAAGCCTCCGGTGAGATTGAAAAACTGGGCCATAAGCATGTGGAGAAGAAGGCGAATGAATGGCACTGCGATCGCCATAACAAGATCGTAACTACCCCCGCCTATATGTACGATAGCGCCCCTCTTCACGAGATTTTCGCCGGCATCCACGGATTGGTTCGTGAACTGAAACAGCTTCGCTGATGCGGATCGCTCCAGAACATCTCCTGGCCGTTTCAACGGCGGCTTTTCTCTCTGCCTTCGTATTTCTCGGAGTGCGTGCCCAGCATCGTTTCCAGCTGGAATGGCGGGAGCGCCCCTATACGCGTATGGCGCGATTTCTGAACACTTATCGTTCACGAGAGGAATGCGATCTCGAGCTGGCAGTGCGGAGGGAGCTCACTTCCACCATCGTGGATCGCTTCCGCTCAGAGATCCGGGCACTGTGGAACGAAAGAGGGTCCGGAAATGAGCCTGCCTTTTCGCTTCTGGATTTAGGCAAGATAAAACTCCGGGTGAATCCCAAGGTGGCACCCCAGAGCGGATTTGACCGATCGGCGTGGAGCTGGGATGAAGCTTATTCTCTTATTTTGCGCACCCAACAAAACCCCAACCATCCCGACAATCAGCAACGATGGCGGGATATTGATTCCATGGTTCGCTACCTTATGGAGAAAGATATCGGCCGCCAGGTGCAGGGAAGAAAGTATCTTCCGCCGGAGGCCACCGAGCACAGTTTCCGCCCCAATCCGGAGGTGCGAAGAACGGGTGCCAGGGAGTTCACGGTGCGCCTGCAGCCCGGGGATTTCGCCGGCCACGAGGGCACGCTGCAGAAACTCCTCCAGGATGAATGGCAGGGGAATGGTTGGAAAGTGAAAATCGTTTGGAGCCCTTCGGCCTCCTATCGGATGCTGGCTCATTCCAATTCCAGCCGTTCCTTCGTGAATCACAGAAAGAAAACCATGGAGATAGCGAATCTCGCGTGGACCAAAACAGTGGCACACGAGCTCGGTCATATTCTCGGATTCGACGACCATTACTACAATGTTTGGAACGCCCGGAATTGCTATTACTCCCAGGAGAGCCGCCTGGCGGATATTATGTCGAACTCGGAAAAAGGAAGGCTTACCCCTCGCCACTGGGAGTTATTGGATAAGGCCTACCCGCTGGGGGCGGTTGGCCCCTCCGGCCCGTTTTCCTATACCTACTGAGCTTTCATTTTGACCGGCCGCGAGGCCTGAAGTAGCCTTTTTGCATGTGGATTTTACTATTTGCTACGATTGCCATGGCCGATGAAGCTCCCACCACTCCCCGTACCGAGGAAACGGTAACGCTCTCTGAAGAAGCTACCGCTCCTTTGTTCGATCGAATCCGCGGTGCCCATATGCGGGCGATAAAAGATGGAAAAGTGGCGGCTACCGATCGGCAGGAAGCCACTAGCTCCCAGCAGCACTGAGAGCTTTAAGCTTTTATTGTGCGCGGCTAATGGTTGAAAGCGATCCGCCTCCTAGAGGTAGGATCGCTTCTAGCCACGAATTTCATCCAATCATCGCTTAGATTTACCTGACTCAACATAATCCGCATTTTGTAAAATTCGTGGAACTTAAGCACCTTTTCCGCGATCCCTACCCGCATTGCCGGCGAATCCAGATGCCTGCGCGGGTCCTCTTTGCTCTTCTTGATAAAGATCGTTCTCATAAAATTCTTCCAGACCATCAAAAGAGTGAAGCTTTCGATCATTCCAATCGAATGCTTGGCAAAGGCTATCGTTTCTCGCGTAAAGGTAGGGAGCTGTTGGCGGGTCAACCGGTCCAAATGGTTAATGGCGAATAGTTTATTCCTATAGTTCCTGGCTTTTTTCGCAGACGTGATGACGTGCTCAATCTTCGTGCCCCTTGGCAGGAGCTCGATCGCTGCCCGGTACGCATAATGATTGTCGCTATGAAAAATGAGCTCCCCCTCAGATCTGGCGAGCATGCGCTTCAGTATGGAATAGGAAGCGAGTTGGATGGTGTTTCTCGGAAATCTACCATGCATTTTTGCGAGCTCCTGATCTTGCTGGCGCTGGCCGGGACTCATGCGTCCTTTGCGATTCAGGGGAGAAAAGTTGAAATCGTATAGAAAGTAGGACTCTCGGCCTACCACATGATTGATGTTGTTGGGCTCAAACTGAGAGGCGGAGAAGTTCTCAAGTCCGTCGTAAGCAACGGACTCGCGCACCGTCACATCTTTCGCCTTATGTGCCTGAAGCAATAGGCCCTGGCGGGCGAGTTCCTGAAAACGTCTCTGCACGGTATCGAGAGAGCATTTTAAGTCCCTGGCCAGACTGCGCCTCGACTGCCCGTGGCCCTGACGATGGAAGATTTCCTTGTAGGTGGGCTCGGTTCTGTCTCGATAGAAGAGGTAGAAAATGGAGTCCGAGAACACCTTTCCGCAGTTACAGCAGGAAAATCGGTGTGTTCTATAGGGATAGCGTGTCACTTTGCGCGACCCGTAGCGAACGAACCGTCTACCGTGTTCGCCAGATTCCAACGAGTGCCAGGAACATCGAGGGTTAGGGCAATAAGGAGGAGATTCAAAAAGTTCAAAGGGAGCGTCAGTGGAATGAATCATCCGCTACTAGGTGCAAATAAACACCAAAGTCCGGGATTCTAAACTCTTGAAAACGGACAAAAATGAGCCCTCGAAGGGCAACTTGCCTTAGGTGGCCGTCCAAATGCGCGACAACCATTAACCGCGCACAATCTAAGCTTTCCGGCTTCTCCGGCAGAAGTAGAGCACGAAGGGCGTAGCGGCAAGCCCAGCCAACGAGCCTATCTGGGTGAGAGTAAGCCATTCCACGCCCAGCATGCCCCGCTCCAGATCGCCGCGGTGGAAATCCATCAGAAAGCGGTAAATGCAATAGCTCGCCACGGTGAAGGTGCCCAGCCATCCGGCTGGTAGGCGGAGCCTTTTTCGAGCGAGCAGAAGAGCCGCGGTTAGGGCGAGCAGGAAGAACGCTTCGTATAGCTGCGTGGGGTGCAGCGGCAGAGATCTGAGCGGCACGGGCACCTGGTTGTGCTCGTGGGAGAATACCCATCCGGTGAAGCCCTGGTAAGGGGCTCCGTAGCAGCAGCCTTGCAGAAAACAGCCGATCCGGATGATGGCCACGGAAAGGGGCAGGGCAGGGCATAGAGTATCGGCATATTCGAGCACATCGAGCCTTTTCCAGCGCAGCCCCAGCATGAACACGATCCAGGCCGGAACGAAGCCGCCAAAGAGCGAAAGGCCACCCTGATTCAGTGAGAGAAGCAGGAGGGGCGATGGAGCGAACTCTTCCCAGTGAGCTGCGGCGTAGAGGGCTCGCGCTCCGATCAGTCCGGCCACGATGGAAAGAAAGAAGAGATCGATGAGGGGGGCGAGGGCCAGTTTCCTCTTTCTGGCGAGAAGCACAACGGCCACGAAGCCCAGAGCGTGAGCCAGGGCCAGAAAGAATCCATAGGATTTAACGGAAAATCCGAAGATGGAGAAGAGAACGGGCTGCATGCAAACGGAGCGCGCGGCGAAGCCCGGAGTGTCCGGAGCTTCCCGCTGCGCTCAAATCAATGTTAGTGAGCCGTGTTCGTGGAGGTACCGCTGTAGAGGTACCAGTTGGTGTCGGTGCCGGTCTGCACGTAAGTGAAGCCGTTGGTCACCGTAAAGTTCGCTGAGCCGGTGCCCGAGGCCGTATACGCCGTTCCGTTCACTGTCACGGTATAGGCGCCGCTTCCGCCGCCGCCGCCGCCGCAGGCTCCGAACACGATCATCGCAAGGCAGAACCCCGCGAGGCTTGCCAGTTTCAGTAGGTTCTTCATTGTTCCCACCCTTTCCCTTTCATTTCCCCTTTTGTCCTGAACTTTCGATCCAAGTATCACATAGCCCGGCCGAGGAGGCCAGGTGTTAGCTTCCGGTATCGCTTGTGCACCAGCTTGAAGATGGTGTCTTCGCTTCCGTTCAGGATGTCTTTCAGCTCGTCGCCTTTAGAGCCGTCGAGGCCGAGGTAAAGCTTCATCTGGTCCCGTGAAACTTCGGCTTTGTTGGGATCGGCGCTCTGAGGCGCCAGCGCAATGGCTGCACCCTCTTCCGCGGAAGCCGGGGCGCGATCCACGCTTCCGTTTTCACCGGTAGCAGGTGTTTTGCCTTCCTCCGCCGGAGTAGGCGAGTTCGCCAGCATCTCGCCGCCCTGGCCGCCTTTGGAGCGGTGCTGATTGAAGAAGTCCGCCGCCTCCTGGAGCATCTCGGTTTTCTTCGCGAACGAGAACATGGAATGCACTTTCTCCAGCTTGCTCTTGAAGTCGGAGTTCATTTTCTCGGCCTTGAACGCCAGAAAACGGCGCTCGAGCTTGTTCATCAGGTCGGGATCATCAAAGCTCAGCCGGGCATCCACGATACTGGCTACGTGATTGGCGAAAGTTTCACGGCTCATGCCGGTTTTCTTTTCGAACTCGGCGGCCACCTCGCCGGTTTCACCGCGATAGAGGAAGCCCTTGTCGCGCTCGCTCCAGCGCCGTTTGGTGATGCTGCTTTCGCTATTGGTGCTTTTCCCGGAATAGCCGTCGGGCAGCCTCGCGCCTTCTCTTTCGGGGCCGGTAGGATTCACATAGTCTCCGTTCGCCACGGCTCCGCTGCCGTTTCCGCCCCCGCCACTCACGGAGGTGAGCCCGGCGGAACCCATCTTGCCGCGGCGGTTGTTGGTCATGGCATCGAGGTCGTCCATGTTTTCGGAATTGATGTAGTTCCCGTAGCCTTTATAGCCGTAGTGAATCGCGCCCCCGATATCGAGCGAGGCGAGGCGGCTCATCGCCCGCATGCCGTTTCGGTAGCCCTCGTCTTCGGAGTCGTGAGAGCCGTTGTAGTAGTTGTTGGAGCCGTAGCCCTGGGCATCGGTCTGATTGATCTCTTTGCCGTTGTAATTGTAGTCGCGGGTGGGCTGGGCGGTCGCGGGCGTGGCAAGAGAAACGGAAAGAGCCAGCGCCCATCCGATCTGCCAGAAATTTCCCCGAGTTTTCGGAGTTTTGCTCCCACTTCCCATAGTTTCCCCTGAGGGGTTTGCTGCAAAAGTGGTTCCTGCCCCCTAAGGGTGCGGAATCACAAGGGGCGGAAAGCGCAAAATTGTAGATCTTTTAGACAGCTGTAAAGAGCTTCGGCGCTGTATCGGAAAAGAAAGGGCTTTTCAGCCGAGAATTTCCCTGGAGCGACGGAAAATGGAGTCGAACATGGGCTCTGTCAGGCGGCCCGTAAAAGTGTTCTGCTGGCTCGGATGATAACTCATCAGGAGGGTGCGCCCGCTGGAGAGAAGCAACTCGGCTCCGTGACCGAACTTCGGTTTCTTCTGTTTTTCCTCGAGCAGTGGCCAGAGGGAATTCAGCGCGATGCCTCCGAGCACGAGGTAAATTTTCACCTGATCCATCAGAGCAAGTTCCTCGCGCAGATACGGCTCACATTTCTTGAGTTCGGCGGGCAGTGGTTTGTTATCAGGGGGCGCGCAGTGAGCGCTGGCGCTGATCCAGGCACTCTGAAGGTCCAGCCCATCTTTGGCGTGCACGGAGCCTGGCTGGTTGGCGAATCCTGCTTTATGGAGGGCGCGGTAGAGCCAATCGCCCGAGCGATCGCCCGTGAACATTCTCCCCGTGCGGTTTGCCCCGTGGGCAGCCGGGGCGAGGCCCAGGAGAAAAAGGCGGGCCTTCGGATCACCAAAGCTCGGCACGGGTTTGCCCCAGTAGGTTTCATGAGCAAAAGAGGCGCGTTTTTCTTTCGCCACTTTCTGGCAATGGCGGCGCAAGCGAGGGCAGAGCTCGCAACTTTCGATACGGCGCTGCAGGGCCAGGAGTTTTTGGGGGGAACTCATCCCAGCAGCCATACCACGGATCTGCTCAGGTTTCTTGGGTTCATGCGCCGCATTGTTCGAGGGCTTCCCAAGCGGAGAAGGCTGCATTATCGTTAATCTCTAACGATTTTTCGTGAGGAGGGGCTCCATGAAAAGAGCGCAGGAAATCATTTGCGATAACTTCATCGCAGGCGCTTGGGTGAAGGGCGAAGCTGGCTCGGCCGAGCAGATTTCTCCGATCGATGGGCATAAGCTCGGCTCCGTTTCTCTGCCTTCCGCCGCTCAGGTGCAGGCGGCGATCGTTTCGGCCTCGGAGGCACAGAAAGCCTGGGGAGCACTCCCTCCCAAAGAACGCGCCAAGGTGCTCTTCGATTTCCGCTCGATTCTACTCCGCGAGGCCGATGCCATTTCTTCCCTGAAAGGCGCGGAAGCCGGAAAAACTTTCGATGAGGCCAAAGCCGGGCTCATGAAAGGGATCGAGGTGCTCGAGTTCGCGCTGGCGATCCAGAATCTTGATCTTGGTGGCAAGGTGGAGGTGAGCAAGGGCGTATGGTGCGAATACCGCCGGGAGCCCCTCGGAGTGGTGGCGAATATCACCCCCTTCAACTTCCCCGCGATGGTGCCCATGTGGACCATTCCCATCGCGCTGGCCCTGGGCAACGCCTATGTGTGGAAGCCTTCCGACAAAACCCCTCTCACTGCCAGACTGATCGCCGATGCTCTCACGGAAGCCGGCCTGCCCAAGGGAGTGCTCACCGTGCTTCATGGAGGGGCGGATACGGTGAATGCCATCATCGACCATCCGCTGGTAAAGGCGGTGGGCTTCGTGGGCAGCACCAAGGTGGCGAAGCTCGTTTACCAGCGCGGCACCCAGCAAGGGAAACGGGTGCTGGCGCTCGGCGGGGCCAAGAACCATATCGTGCTTCTCCCTGATGCTGCCCCCGAGTTGGCGGGCCCGGGCATTTCCGATTCCTTCACCGGCTGCGCCGGCCAGCGCTGCATGGCCGCCTCTGTTCTTCTCGCCGTGGGCGATGTGCAGAAGCATATCGATGCGATCGTGAAGCGCGCTTCTTCCCTGGTGCTGGGAAAAACCATGGGCGCGATCATCACCAAAGAGCAGGCCGCTTTTTTGCGGGAAGCGATCGGCCGTGCGGAAAAGGCGGGCGCGAAGGTGCTGCTCGACGGCCGCAAAGCAGAGCCCCCCAAGGGAATGGAGAAGGGCAACTGGATCGGCCCCACGGTGCTCGATCTGGTGGCAGCCGGAAGCGAAGCGGCCACGAACGAGCTCTTCGGCCCCGTGCTTTCGATCATCCGCTGCAAGGATATCAGCGAGGCGATGGCCATCGAGCGAGGCTCCGATTACGGCAACGCCTGCTCGGTGTTCACGAGCTCCGGCTCTCTGGCGGAGAGAGTGGTGAGAGAGGCGAGCACGGGAATGGTGGGAGTGAACGTGGGCGTGCCCGTACCCCGGGAGCCCTTCTCTTTCGGCGGCATCAATGCCTCCAAGTTCGGCCATGGCGATATCACGGGCCACCACAGCCTGGATTTCTGGTCGAACGTGAAGAAGGTAACAGTGAAGTGGGAAGCTCAGCAGAATACCAGCTGGATGGGATAACGATTTAGAACGCAGGAAGGTTTTATGAAACTGGATCCGAACAAGCGCGCCAACCATGTGATTCTCGCCACGCACTCGAGCCTCACCTATCCCGATTCCATTCCCTTGCATTGGGGAGCCAAGGATCCTCTCGAACGGGGTCCCGTGGTGGCCACCCTCACCAATCCGCGCATGAGAAACGCGATCGGCACCCATTCCGGTTCCTATACCGTATATCGCGCGCTCTCGATCGCGATTGGCAAATACAAGCCTTCTCACCGCCCGGATTTGCACAACACCCATAGCCCAGCCAAGATCGGCCCTTATGAGCAGTGGTTTGATCCCACCAAGATCGTGAGCCTTGATCCCTGGGGCCTCGATCCCCAGGTGCACTTCAAACCGCTCTATGAGAAGGGCTACGATATTCGCCCTACGATCGCCGTAACCCAGGCGCATCTCGAGATTCCGGAGATCCATGATGCCATCGCCAAAGGCCGCCTGAAAAAAGACGGTACCATCGTGCGAGACCGCGGCGATATCTGCGTGACCAAGGTGGCTCTCGATCCCGTTTGGTACCTGCCCGGCATCGCCACCAAGCTCAAGGTGGACGAGGGATCCCTCCGCCGCCTGCTGTTCCAGGAAACGGGCGGCATGTATCCGGAGCTGATCACCCGTCCCGATCTCAAAGTGTGGCTGCCGCCGATCGGATCCTCCACGGCCTATATCTTCGGCAACCCGGAGGATCTGGCGAAGCCCTCGGTGGAGCTCACCTGCCGAGTGCACGATGAGTGCAACGGCTCCGATGTATTCGGTTCCGATATCTGCACCTGCCGCCCTTATCTCATGTATGGGATCGAAGACGCCGCCCGCACGGCCCAGGAAGGGGGCGTGGGCATTATCGTTTATTACCGCAAAGAAGGCCGCGCTCTGGGTGAGGTTACGAAATTCCTCGTATACAACGCCCGCAAGCGGCAGGAAGGCGGGGATTCGGCTGAAACATACTTCAAGCGAACCGAATGCGTGGCCGGCGTGGAAGACGCGCGCTTCCAGGAGTTCATGCCCGATGTGCTGCACTTTTTAGGCATAAAAAAAATCCACAACCTGCACTCGATGAGCAATATGAAATACGATGCCATCGTATCTGGTGGGATCGAGGTGGAAAACCGCATCTCGATACCTGATGAGCTCATCCCCACGGATGCCCACGTGGAGATGGAGGCGAAAAAGGCCGCCGGATATTTCAATACCGAGAAGCCCAAGAGCCGCGAAGAGCTCAAGAAGGTAAAGGGGAGAAAGATCGATGAGTAGCCCCAAAGGGAATGTGGAAGTGGCGCTCACCGTGCCGCAGGTGGAATATCTTCTTTCTCCCCGCGCCATCCGCGAGCAAGCCAAAGCGATCTTCGATCGCTGCCAGGGCGCGCCTGATAGCGAAGTAAAGGGCCCGCGAAAAGGCCTCTTCGTTTACCATCCCGAGAAGCTCGAACCCACGGTGCAGTACGTGCTTGCCGTGATCCGCGAAAAGTACCCTGATCTGAATATCCCTTTTCATTCCCGCTGGAGTCATTTCCAGGTGGGGGGCGTGGATCGATTGAAGGAGCTGCAGGAAAAGCTCAAAGGCCAGGATCCCTTCGAGGTTGCCCGCTCCAAGATCGATCTTGTGATCCCGAGTGTGCTCCTGGATGCGGGAGCCGGCGCCGCCTGGAAATACCGCGATGGCGGCCAGATGTTATTTCGCTCTGAGGGCCTGGCAGTTGCCTCCTTCCGCCTTTTCATGGCCGGTTGCATGAGCGATGATCGCCGTTCCCTGCGCACGGACGCCAAGGGGCTTCAGCATATGCCCATGGGCGATCTCATGGATCACTTCCAGGCTTCCGACCGCAATCCCCTGGCCGGCCTAGAGGGCCGCTATCTACTGTTGAAAAATCTGGCCTCCGCCCTGAAGAATACCGAGGTTTTTCCGGCCGAACGCCCGGGCTCGATCTTCGATTGCTTGCGCAAGCGCCATGGTACCAGCGTGCCGGCTTTAGGTATCCTGAAGGCCGTGCTGGAGGGCCTCGGCCCGATCTGGCCGGGCCGCCTTGTTTGCAAGGGAATCAACCTCGGAGACGTTTGGCGGCATTCTACCCTGAATCCTCTCGATCTCGCGAAATCCCTGGTGCCCTTCCACAAGCTTTCCCAGTGGCTCACCTATTCTCTCATCGAGCCGATCCAGGAAGCGGGGGTGCCGGTGACCGGAGTGGAAGAGCTCACGGGCTTGGCCGAGTACCGCAATGGCGGCCTGATTCTCGATTCTGGTCTGATTTCCCTCAAGGATCCCAGCGATCTGCAGCGCGAATGGAAACCCGATAGCGATCTCATCATCGAGTGGAGGGCTCTCACCATTCATCTGCTCGATCTGATCGGCGCGGAAGTGCAGAAGGCTCTCGGAAAAAGCCCGGCGGAATTTCCGCTCGCCAAAGTTCTCGAGGGCGGCACCTGGTGGGCAGGGCGCAAGATCGCCCAGGAAAAAAGGCCCGATGGCGGCCCTCCTTTCAAAATCATCAGCGACGGGACGGTATTCTAATGAGCTCCGGAAAAATCACGATCATCGATCATCCCCTTCTGCGCCACAAGCTCGGCTATCTGCGGGACAAGAACACCCCGAGCGCCGGCTTCCGCGATCTGGTGAAGGAGATCTCGCGCTCCTTGGCCTACGAGGCCATGCGGGATTGGAAGGAAGTGAGCCGGGTGCGCATCGAAACCCCGATGGCGCAGGCGGAAGTGGAGCGCATCCAGAATCCACCCGTGATTGTAAGCGTGATGCGGGCTGGGAACGGGATGCTGGACCCCGTGCTTTCCATGATCCCTTTTGCGAGCGCGGGTTTCATCGGCATCTACCGCGACAAATTCATCCACGATACGGTGGAGTATTATTTCAAGATGCCCGCTGATACCAAGGGCCGTCTCGCCATCCTTTGTGATCCGCTCATAGCCACTGCTGATACCATGCTGGCCGCCATCGATCGTCTCAAGAGCTATGAAGTGAAGAGGATCAAGGTTCTGTGCATTCTGATCTCCCGGTTCGCGGTGCAGAGGATCCACCATTTCCATCCGGATGTGGAGATCCTCGCTCTGAACGTGGAAGAGGAAGTGAACGATCAGGGCTACCTCGTGCCCGGTCTGGGGGATGCTGGTGACCGGCTTTATCAGACCAAGTAGAACGAAAGGGAGGTGGGAGAGATGAGCAGCCGTCCTTTCGTGCTGGGTGTGGCTGGTGGATCCGGCTCAGGAAAAACGTTCTTCGCCAGGGCGCTCCGCCAGGCTTTGGGTGCCGAGCTTTGCGAGATTATCTACCAGGACAATTTTTACATCGATCAGAGCGCCAGATTCGATGGAGACGGCGGTTCCGTAAACTTCGATCATCCCGACAGCATCGACTTTCCCATGCTGGCGTCTTGCCTGGCGCGGCTGAAAGAGGGAAATCCCTGTGAGATCCCCGTTTACGATTTTGTCACCCATACCCGGGCTCCCGAAACCTTGCGGGTGGAGCCGCGATCCATCCTGATCGTGGATGGCATCCTGATCTTTCACTCACCCGAGGTGCGGGCGGTTTTCGATGAATTGGTGTTTTTCGATACTCCTGAAGAGATCCGCTTTCAGAGGCGCATGGAGCGCGACGTGAAAGAGCGCGGGAGGAAGCCCGAGGGAGTGAAAAACCAGTTTCTCCACCAGGTGAAGCCCATGCACGATCTGTTCGTGGAGCCCTCCAAGGCGCATGCCACGAAGGTAGTCACCGATCGCGGCGAGTTTTCCGCCGTGCTGAAGGACTATGTGCAGAAGCTTGGCGGCTCCGGCGGGAACGGCTAGTTACACTCCAGCACGAGAGGCGTATTGATCAGGAAGCGGCCGATCAGATTGCCTTCCGCATTGAAGTATTCATAAAGGCCGGGCGTGCCGAACTTATTGCCTTTATCGAGCTCGATGGATCGGGCCGAGGCCACTGCAAGGAGGTTCATGGAAGCGGGAGCTTCGCCCGAGCTTTCGCGGATCAGCAGGAATACGATGCCGAGCTTCGCCATTCCCATAGGATCGTTTGAGGGAACGAGCTCGCTTTCCATCACCTGATTGGTGCACTTCATGCGGGGGCTGAAGATTTCTCCCGGGGTGGCTTTATCGCTGAGGGAGTTGCAGGCCCGCCACTTCGCTGCAAGGGCAGGAATGTCTTCGAGGGATCCGGTATGCGTGGCTAAAAATGGAGCGCGATAGCCGTTCCGGAGGATGTACTGCTCTTTGTAGTGAATAAAAGTTTCGCTCACGATCGTTTTGCCGTCGGGAGCTATTTCGGTAGTTTTGCAGGTGGCGGTGTCGGCGGCCAAGGCCTGAAGTGAGAGGATGAGGGAGAGAAGGAGCTGCATTTGGGGCCTCCGAGGGGGAGATTACAGGGGTGGGGCAATTTACAGCTTGTGATCGCTGAATGCAACATTCTGTAAACCGAGACATTCCACAGGGATACAGTGTTTCCGCCCGCAGGGCTGAACGGCCCGGGAACCGGGTTCCCACGCTGAAACGCACGGGCACTGCGCTTGCGATTACAGGGAGCATGAACAAATCACATTACTTTCTGTCCTCTGTGACGGTCTATGAAGGCGATAAACTCAAGGTGGCCCTGCACCGGGCGCTGGTATCAAGAAACGGTGTGTATAAGGTATTCGAGGAGAGTGAGGAGATCCGCCGCACTTTCCTGGAGGGCCGGATCTTCAGGGTGCGTCTCGACGGGTTGGAATACAGCGCCCGCCTGGTGCGGGAGAGTGGTCCCGCCAGCACTCACTATAATCTGAATTTATTTGATGCCGGTGAGGGAAGAGGAGATCGAATCCAGGCTCTGCTGGGCAAGTTCGGCTTCGAAAGCCCCTGGCGGAGAGGGTTCGCCCGGATTCCCATAAGCAATGTATTCGCTCAAACCGAGGTGCCCGTGGGAGCCGTGCTCGAACGCTTTTCAGGAACGGCAACGGCCGAAGTGAGGAATTTCTCCTATCACGGGCTTTGCCTGGAACTGAGCTGTGCCAGCCATTCCGTGGGAGAAACCGTGGGCCAGAGAGTGCGCTTCAAGCTGATGACCAGCCGGGGCACGGTGCTGGAAGCATGCACAGGGAAGGTGGCCAGGATTTATGATGAAGTTGTGTCTCCTGGAAAAGTGAAACGGAGCCTGGGGATACGGCTGGTGGAAATGAGCGATACGGCCCGGAAGGCCTATTACGGAATGATTCTCGATGCCTGCAGGGAGCTGAAGGGAGGCTTTTGATTCAGGAGGATCGCTGGGCGAAGGAATGCCCATTTATTCTTGATTAAATAGGTTCACTATTGTAAAACCCTGCCCATGCGCACTCCTGTGATCCTCGCATTTCTAGCTTTTACTTTCCTGGCTCCTTCCGCGCCAGCCACTGCCGCCGGCGGCATCGTGCTTCGGGATCCCCACTTCTACGATATCCTCCAGAAGAACTCCCGCATGCGCTGCCTGCAGATGCGCGATAATCGCTTCGGTTTTCTCGTAGAGCGTGGCGACAGTGACGAGATCCATGTGCACGTAATCACCGATGGAAAAGTGGAAGGCGAGCAGAGCGCCTGGGTAGGAAACATCCTGGAGGACGATCACACCGGCACCAAGATTGGCCGCTATGAGCGCGAAGGAAAATACGGCCACCGCGTGATTTTTGTGATCGGAAAGCGCCGCTCTTACGAAAATCACTATCAGCTCCCCGGTATGCTCATGCAGATCACCGAACTTTGGTCGAAAGACGAGAAGGGTGAGGACAAAAAAGACACCTATCTCGACGGTACCTTCCGCTTGGCCTGCGAAGCGCCCCTTCCTCGATAAAATTCGTCTATAAACTGGCATCACCCGCGGCCTCCGTGATAGGCAGAGCCCGCCCATGCCTTCCAGAATCCTTTTCTTCATTGCTTTGCTCACGGCCCTGCTCACCTTCGCGGGTTGCGCCAGCGGTTTGCGGGAAACCCGGAGGGAGCCCCTACGCCGTTCCGAACGAACCGTGGTGCTCTTCCTCGTGGACGGTTTTTCCGTGCAGGCCCTGCAATCGGCCTTGAATCGCGGCCTGATGCCGAACCTCCGCCGGCATTTTCTCCGGGGAAAGAAAACTTTCTCGCTGGGCCAGGCCGCCTTTCCCACGCAAACCTACCCCAATCTCGCCAGCATCCTCACCACGAGCCCGATCGGTGAGCAGCCCGTGGTGGCTAATCACGTGGTGCTGCCAAACGGCAAGCTCGCCGATTACGAGAACGCGAAGGAGCACGACGCTCTCCGTGCCTTGGTGGAGCCCCTGAGCGTTTTTGCCCGCCTGGAAGCCGAAGGCCGTGAGAGCGCCAGTTTTTCTTATGTGCTCGGGAAGAGCGCTTCCCACCATATGCGAGTGGGAATCAACGAGGGCCTCGAATACGAAAGGCACGACTATCGGGGCCTCGACGGGCGCCTGCTCGCGGAAATGGGGGATCTGCTGCAATCCCGCGTTTCCCGTGAGTGGCCGGATTTTATCTATGTGCACCTGGTGGGCGTGGACGCTCTGGCTCATCGGTTCGGCCCGCTCTCTCCAGAATCTCTCGATTACCTCCGCTGGCTGGACCGGCAGTTGGCTCCGGTATTCTCCCGGCTCCGAAAGGGAGAGAGGGGCCGCAAGGTGGTATCGCTCCTCACCTCCGACCATGGAATGGAGCAAACCCGCCGTTTTGTGAGCCTGCGGAAGAAAATGATAGGTGCTGATCTCGATCTGGTGGTTACGAACGAAAGCCGTTTCCTGGGCCTTTATCTCACCGACCGTAAGAAGGCCGATCGATTGGGCGAAGCCCTGAAATTGGCGAGAGACACTTCCGGCGTGGAGCTCACCGCCTGGAGGCGCGCTGGCGTGCTTGAGGTGGAAGGGCGGGGAAAGCTATTCCGCTTTGCGCTGGGGCCGGCTGCCTGCGGATTGCCTTTTTCTCTCTCGCTCGAAGGCGGGCCTTTTCGATGTGCCTCTTCCTTTGATGACGGGCAGGGTACGTATCCCTTTCTCGTTTCGCAGCTGGCCCGTTACTTCGGTGCCGCCGGCAGTGCCGATGCACTCGTGATCGCGAAGCCTGGCGTTTCTTTCAGCAGAGGAGCCGCAGGAAATCACGGTGGCCCTACGGCGGCCGAAAGCCTGGTGCCCGTACTGATGAGAAACGCCTCCAGCACCGTGGCCGGTCCGGTGCCTACCTCGGAGCTGTTGAAAGTTCTGGGCCAGCGTCAGGCGTTCCGGCCCACGATCGAAAACATGAAGAGAAATCCCACCGATCGGCAGGCCAGGGCGCAGTAGCCCAGGCGCAGATGCCATTTTCGAAAATGGGCGGGGGCGGCCGGATTCCGCCATCTCAGTAAACCCAGGGCGAATACGGGAACATAAAAGAGTACGGCGAGTGTGGAGGCGCCCACGTGGATTTGTTGCCAGGTGGTTAGCCCGTTTGCCAAAGCTGTGCCTACAGCGTCCCGGCCGAATTCCAGGAGGAGCACTATGATGAGGTCTAGCCCCATGCCTCCACACATCAAACCCACGTGAAGATCGCGCCGGCTGCGCCGCACGAAAAAGCCGAGGAGCAGAAGAAGAAAGGCGAAGGAGGCGAACCAAGGGTAAGGGGACTGCATGAGTGCGAGAGTATGGAGGCCGAATTATTAAGTCAAGATAGAGGAAAGATAGCAGCCCTATTGTCCTTTCCTCGGCAAACCCGGTTATGATGGAGGCGTGAGTGCCTCAATGGAAATCCGCGAGTTCTACGATACACTCTTTGCCTGGCTTTCCGCCTGCTTGTCCAAGGAGGAGCAGGGATTCATTCTCGGAATCAATGGCCCTCAGGGCTGCGGAAAAACCACGCTCACCAAAGCACTTTGCGAAAGGTTCGCTGAAAGTGGCAAAAGAGCCCTTTCCATTTCCATCGATGATTTTTACCTGACCAGGGCGGAACAGCTGAAGCTGGCCCAGGATCATGCGCAGAATCCCTATCTGCAGCAGCGCGGATACCCCGGCACGCATGATGTCGAGCTGGGGGCGCGCACCCTTCGGTCGCTGAAGCATGGAGGTATGAAAGTAAGCGTACCTCGTTACGATAAGTCCCTGCATGCCGGGCAGGGCGATCGCCTGCCGGAGAGCGAGTGGACACAAATAGACGGTTCAGTGGATGTGATTCTCTTGGAAGGCTGGATGCTGGGGTTCAGCCCCGTTGCGGAAGAGCAGTTGCCCGGCGGCCATTTCACCGATGTGAATCGCCTGCTCCTGCCCTACCGGAGCTGGCACCGGCAATTGGACGGCTTTCTGCAGCTCGCGCCTGAAGACTATCGCTTCGTGCTCGATTGGCGAGTGGAGGCCGAGCAAAAAATGCGAGCTCAGGGGAAGCCCGGAATGAGCGATTCGGAGATTCGCGCCTATGTGGAAAAATTTCTTCCGGCTTATGAAACTTATCTGCCACAGCTGGAGAAAAATCCGCCCTTGATCCGCAACAGGCGTCGGATCGTGATCGGGCGGAATCGCCTGCCGGTGGGCTAGAACTTCGCCGTAAGAGCCGTGGTGAAAACAGTATCCGCTTCCTTGGCCGTGGCCACCGGAGGCTGGTTGTTGTAGCGGAGCAAGAGGGCCGATTTCACCGAGAAAACGGAGTTCATAGCCGCGCTCAGGGAGAGCTCGGAGTTCAACAGCCAGGCTCGGGTTTCGGTAAAGTTCGGGATGTATTCGATCCAGAGCTTGGAGGAAACGGTTTCATTGAAATACTTCTCCGCTTCCGTATACAGACGGGCCTTATGGAAGCTTTCGTTCGTGCCTTTGGTGGTATGCTCGCTGGTGAAGCGATAACCAAGTTCCGCGAACCAGATAAAGTCTTTCTCGGTTTTATAAAAGAAGTGCTTGGCGCCCACGTCAGTGTTGTAGCGCTGCAGGATGCCTGCGAACTTATCCCCCTCCACCGATTGCTGGAGGAATACGCTGAGCTTTTCCGAGAGTTCCCGCTCATAGCGGAGGGCGAGGATCCAGCTCTCTGCGCTCTGCACGCCCTGGCTGGTGGCATATAGCCAGTTGCCGGAGAAGATATAGTTGTTCTTGTCCTGCGTAAGAATCGATTTGTTTTTGACCGAGTACGACCGGGTTTGGGTGTTACCGTTGGTCACCACGAGGCCCGCTTCGCTCTCATTTTTAAGCTCGGCGGCCTGAGCGGAGAAAACTGCCAGGAACAGGGGGAGAATCAGGAGTCTTTTCATTTTTTGGCCACCGTTTCTTCTTTCAGAACCATTTTCGCAAACAGGAACACGATCACGGCCACGATCAGGAAATCAATCAGGGAGCCGATCACTTTGCCGTAGAGGATGCCACCAGCGCTGAGCTTGCGGATGTCTTCCACGTTGGCAGCCCTGAGTGCCGGCTGGAACAGGAGCGGCATCAAAAGATCGTTCACCACGGAAGAAACCAACTCGTTCATCTTGCCGCCGATGATCACCGCGATCGCCAGCCCGATCACTCCATAGTTCTTCAGAAACGCTACAAACTCTTTCAGCATGAGATCCCCTAGTCGGATTTGAAATACGATCCCGGAGTACCATATTGCGCAACTGGTCATGCAAGGGCTTTTGTTATAGAAAAGGCATCCATGGCCGACAATCTCCTTCAATTGCTGCGGGGCGCGAAGTCTTTCGGGGCCCGCTCTCTTTTCCAGGACGCCACGTTCTCCGTGAACGAAGGCGAGCATGTGGGCGTGATCGGCCCCAACGGGGCCGGCAAGAGCACGATGTTTCATCTTCTCACCGGCCGCGAAGAGCTCGACTCCGGAGAGATCATACGCTCGCGATCCTTGCGCCTGGGCTACCTCAGCCAGCACGATTCCTGGGAGAAAGACGAAACCGGAAATTCCTTTCTGGAGCGGGTTTCCACTCTCCCTGTTTGGGAGGTGAAGAGCCTTGGCCGCCAGCTTCAGCTCAATGAAGAGCTGCTGAGCAAGCCGGTGATCTCCCTGAGCGGCGGCTATCGCATGAGGATCAAGCTGCTCGGGCTTCTCGGCCAGGCTCCGAACCTCATGCTCCTCGACGAGCCCACCAACTATCTCGATCTTGAGACCACCCTTTTGCTCGAGCGATTTCTCCAGGGCTATTCCGGAGCCTTCCTGCTGATCTCGCACGACCGCGAGTTCCTCCGCCGCACCACCGATCATATTCTCGAGATCGAAGGCGGGGAGATGACCAAGTTCAACGGAAATATCGACGATTATTTCGAGCAGAAAGATCTCCTGCGCTCCCAGCTCGAGGCCAGCGCCGCCAGCCAGCAGAAGAAGCGGGCTGAGATCCTCGATTTCGTGGCACGCTTCGGCGCCAAGGCCACCAAAGCGAAGCAGGCGCAGTCGCGATTGAAGCAGCTTTCCAAGATGGAGTCGATCGAGGTGAAGCCTCTGCCTGTGAGCTCCGTGATCCGCATTCCGCCGCCCGCGAAAACCGGCAAATTGGCCGTGGCGGTGAACACCGCCTCCTTCGGCTATGGCGAGCGCACCGTGATCAAAAACGTGAACCTGCAGATCCTGCGCGGGGATCACGTGGCGGTGGTGGGATTGAACGGCGCCGGCAAATCCACCCTGCTCAAAGGGATATCGGGCGCTCTTCCTCCTCAGAAAGGAAGCTTCGAGCTGGGGCTCGGCGTGGAAATGGCTTTCTTCGCCCAGCACGTGATCGAGGCGCTGGTGCCTGAGCAAACGGTTTATCAATCTCTCGAAGCGGCCGCGCACCGTGATCTTAAGCCACAGGAGATCCTGGATCTCGCAGGCTCCCTGCTCTTCTCCGGGGATGACGTGCGGAAACCCATTTCCGTACTGAGCGGAGGCGAGAAATCGCGGGTGGCTCTCGGGCGGGTTCTGCTGAAGAAAGCTCCCTGCCTCGTGCTCGACGAACCCACCAACCACCTCGATTTCGCCACGGTGGAGGCTCTCACCAATGCGCTTCGGGGGTATGAAGGCACCGTAATCGTGGTGAGCCACGACCGGGGTTTCATCAAGCGGGTGGGCACCAAGATCCTCGAAGTGGCCAAGGGAGAGGTGCGTCTCTATCCCGGCACTTATGAGGAGTATGTGTGGAGCGTGCAGCAGGAGCTGGCCGGAGAAGAGCCTCCGGTTAGGTCCGCGCAGTCGTCTCCAGCGGCCTCCGAAAAAGCGCCCAAACCCGCCAACTGGAAAGACGAGATCAAGCGTTTGCAGGGAGAGCTGCGGATCGCGGAAAAACGCTTCCAGGAGTGTGAAAAGGAGATGGCCCGCCTTCTGGCGGAAAACGAGGAGCTCAATGGCCAGCTGGTATCCAGCTCGAGCCCCTGCATGGATGCCGTGCATATCATGAGCGAAAACGGCAAAAGGATCGCGGAGCTGGAAAGCCTCTGGCTGGAGCTGGCGGAAGAGAAGGAAGAGAAAGCCAAGGCCGTGGCGGCCATGCTGGCAACGTAGGCCCTTTTATGGGAGAAAAGTGCAATGTCGCCGAAAGAAGCCCACTTTTTCATTCCGGTTTATCTGGACACGGAATCTTTCCTGATCCTTCGGGAGCGGATCCTGGCAGCGATCCCCTCTCCGTGGACGGCTCGTTTTCACCTTCTGGATGATTCCTCTGGCCAGGACCCGGACCTTTCCGCGGCCAGGGCACTGCCTGATGTTACCGTAGTCACCATGCCTTATAATCTCGGGCACCAGCGCGCGCTCGTGCATGGGCTTCGTGATTTTCTCTCCGACTCTGATCCTTCCTGCCTGATTGTTACGATGGATGGCGACGGCGAAGACCGTCCGGAAGATCTGCCCGCTTTGTTCGAAGCCTGGGAAAAAGAAAAAAACCTTCACGCCGTGGTTCTGGCCAAGCGAACCAGGCGCAAGGAAACTCTTGTATTCAAGGCTTTCTATGCGCTTTACAAAAGAGTCTTCCGTTTTCTCACGGGCACGGTGATACAGACGGGAAACTACGCTCTTTATCACAGCTCCGTGGGGGCCAGGATCCTTCTGCATCCCTATTTTGACCTGTCTTATGCCAGCACTCTTTTCGCGCTCGGATCGCGTCTTGTGTTCGTGCCTTGCCCGAGGGGCAGCCGGTATAAGGGGCAGTCGAGGATGAACTTCTCCCGCCTTGCCATCCACGGCGTGAGGATGCTGATGCCGTTCATGGACCGGATCGCGATCCGGGGCGTGCTGGGGTTCGCGCTTCTCTCGCTGATCTCCGCCCTGCTGTGTGTGGCACTCGCAGTGGCCCGGATCGGCGGAACGTATCCCGTTCCCAACTGGCTGATCCTCAGTGCCGTTTTCGCCTTCATGATGAGTTTCCTTTCCGTATGCAACTTCGCCATCCTGATCACCATCTTCGCGAACGTGCAGGGGGTTGCGATGGCGCGCCTGCAGGCACCGGAGAAAGCTACGTGAATCTGGAGTATGTAGGCACCGAGCTCGATCTTTTTTCCCAGGCAGGAAACTGGAAGCGCTATCTCGGAAAGCGCCTGGCTTCCCACTTAAAGGGACACGGTCCGGAAGTGGAGGCGGGAAATGGGGCCAACACCGCCACCCTCCTGCCTCGCTTTCCCGGAATCAAAGCTTGGACCTGCCTCGGGCCGGATCCTCGTTTGGCGGGAGAGATTCGGTCCCGAGCGCTTTCTTTTCCCGGTGGGGGAGAGATCTCGGTAAGAACCGGCACTACAGGCGATCTCTCTGCTGAAGAGCGCTTTCACACCATTCTTTACATCGATGTTCTGGAACATATCGAGGATGAGGCTGGAGAGTTGCAGCGGGTGGTGCGGCATCTCGATCTTCGTTACCTTGATTCCTTCGGGTTTTTCGCCTCCCTCGCTCAGAGGGGGTTCTTGAAGCAGAAAATGCCTTCGATGGCTCAAGTCAAAGTATGGGACCGTTTTATGGTGCCCGTTTCCCGTGTTCTTGACCCTCTTTCCGCCTTTCAGTTTGGAAAAAGCCTGCTTGGAGTCTGGCAGAAGGAGTAAAGAGGGGAAATGTCGTCGTCTACGATTTCCGCATTGGAAGCTCTGCGTGCGCTGATGGAGCAGCCCGGGCGCGTGAGTGCGATAGATGTTCGCTCCGAGGGGGAGTTCGCAGAGGCCGCCGTGCCGGGTTTTTGCAATCTTCCCATTCTCACGGATCCCGAACGCCACGAGGTGGGCACCTGTTACAAACAGCAAGGGCAGGAAGCGGCCATTGAGCTCGGCCACAGGCTAACAGGCCCCCATAGAAGCGAACGCACCGAGGGATGGAGGCGCGCCCTCGAAGAAGCCGAGATTCCCCTCGTAACTTGTTTCCGGGGAGGGCTGCGGTCACAACTTGCGTGCTCCTGGATCGAAGAAGCGGGTCAGAACACCCTTCGTGTGGACGGCGGTTATAAAGCGATGCGGGGGGAGCTGAAGGGCCAGGTAGACCGCGCCCCCGAATTGGTCGTGCTTTCGGGACCCACCGGCTCCGGGAAGAGCGAGTTGCTGCGTGGTCTAACTGCTCCTTCTCTGGATCTGGAGGCTTTGGCGAATCACAAGGGCTCGGCCTTTGGTGGCTCTCTGCTTGGCCCCCAGCCTGCCCAAGCCACTTTCGAAAACAGCATTGGAATGGCGCTGATGAAGCGAACGCCTTCCCTCGTGGAAGACGAAAGCGCCATGATCGGTCAGCTCTGCGTGCCTCTTTCTCTCCGCCAGCGCATCTCTTCCGGCAAGGTGGTCCGGATCCGGATGGAAGCCGGCGAACGTGCCGGGCGGATCTATCGCGAATACCTGCTCGGCCCGATCGCCCAGGGGGTGCATCCGGAACAGCTTGCCTCTCATTACCAGCAGGCCCTCCGCCGGATCGAGCGAAGGCTCGGTGGATTGGCCACCGCCGAAACAGCGAAGAAGATGAGCGAAGCCTTCCATCTTTCTTCCGAAGAGGCTCACCGGGAATGGATCGCGGATCTTCTCGCTCTTTACTATGACAAGGCTTACGAGTACTCATTCAGGAAATTGCCCAGGGAAACCGTATTCGAAGGAGAATGGAAAGAATGCAAACAGTGGATCCAAGAACGATTCGCCTGACTGAAACCGTGCAAAAGGGCGGTTGCGCCGCCAAGCTTCCCGCCGGGCAGCTTCGCTCCATCCTCCAGAAGCTTCAGCTCCAGCGCCCGAAAGAGCTTTCGGTGGGAACCGAGCATATGGACGACGCCTGCCTCTGGAGCCTCGGAGGCGGGCAGAGCCTCGTTCAAACCCTGGATTTTTTCACGCCCATCGTGGACGACGCCTACGATTTCGGCGCGATCGCCGCCGCCAATGCTCTTTCGGACGTTTACGCCATGGGTGGTTTGCCCAAGATCGCGCTTTCGATACTCGCGTTTCCTTCGATGAGCCAGCCAATCGAGCTCCTTGAACCCCTCCTTCAGGGCGCTGTGGACAAGATTCACGAAGCGGGCGCATGCCTGGCCGGTGGCCACACCATCGACGACGACACTCTCAAGTTCGGCCTTTCGGTAACCGGCTTCGTACCTACCGCCCAGGCTTGGGCCAATTCCGGCGCCAAGCCCGGCGACAAGCTCGTGCTCACCAAAGCGCTGGGAACAGGCACCATTACCTCGGCGCTGAAGAGGCGGGAGCATGAGGAGGCGCATCTGGCCGCGGCGATTGAAAGCATGAAACAGCTGAATAGGGCGCCCGAGCTGCTGGAGGAAGAGAGCCGCCTCGGTTTGATCCACGCAGCCACGGATATCACGGGCTTTGGTTTCGCGGGCCATGCTCTGCAGATGGCCCGCGCCAGCGGCGTGGCATTGAAGATCAGCTCTTCGGCCCTCCCGGTATTGCCGGGTGCTCTCGCGTATATCGAGAAGGGCGTGCTCAACCGCGCCCACAAAACAAATCTTGATTATGTAAAAGATGAGGTGGATTTCAGCTCGCTCTCCGATGCGGCCCGCTGGCTTCTGATGGATCCTCAAACTTCGGGCGGCCTGCTCCTTTCTGTGCCTGGGGGAAAAGCCGATTCCATCGCTGGCAAGCTCCGCGCTCGATTCCCCTATGCCGCGGTGGTGGGAGAGGTGGTGCCCTATGCCACAGGCGAGAGGGTGAGCGCCGAAGCCTGAGGGCTGGAATGTTTCCTGCATTTCCTCGCATGGCCTGTCGCCATCGAGGTTTGTCTATGCGGAAAACTGCACGGAAGAAAAAAACGGCTTGGGAATGGATCAAGGATTTCGTGGAAGACTTCCGCGTATGGGACCGCCGTTCTCGCCGGGCCCGGGACTCTTTGAGTCCTGCGGCTTAGGTTTTTTGTCTCACAATTTCCGTCATCCTCTTGCAGTGGAGCATTGCGAAAGATCCTTTGCTTTGAAATCCGGGGATTTTTTCCCTTAGAATAGGGGCGGCCCTGGACAACTGAGGAGGTTCCCGTGAAAGCCTTGTATCTGATGCTCTTGTTTCCCTTTGTGGCGGAAGCCGGAGAGTTTCCGCACTGCCGTGCGGAGATGAATAACGAAGTGAATGAAGTGCTGGCCACCACCGAGTGGGAAGAAGACGTATATATTGGTTCGATCAGCGATGGTGCGAATCCGGCGGTTCTGATCTCCACCAGTGCTGGAAACGAAAAAATCATGTCACTGTGGGTGCGTGATAAGTCGGAGCGCTATCCGAATGGAATGTTCTCTTTCGTAGATCTTTCCAATGGCAAGGATCAGTACCTCCGCTTTTATATGGCCAATGGCTTGTCGGTGGGAGTAACCTGCCGCTGGGCGGATTAGCCCGAATGCAGTGAATTGGTGTGGCAAGGCGGGCCGGGGCTCCTGGCCCTTTCCTTGCGGATGTGAATCTTAAACAGACGGAACCCTATGAAAGACCCGTATTCCGTTCTTGGTGTATCAAAAAGCGCAAGCCAGGATGAAATCAAGAATGCCTATCGCGCCATCGCCAAGAAAAATCATCCTGATCTGAATCCTGGAAACAAGGAAAAAGAAGCCAAGTTCAAAGAGGCCGCCCATGCCTATGAGCAGATCGGCACTCCCGAAGCCCGCGCCAAGTTCGACAGAGGCGAAACGGAGGAGGCATTTCAGGGCGCCGGAGGCAGCGGGGCGCGCAGCGGTCCATTTTACTATCAGACTGGCGGGCAGGCAGGCGGGCCTGGTGGGCGCTATTCTTACGATTTCGGCCAGGGGTTCGACGAGGATATTTTCGAGAATCTCTTTCGTGGGGGAGGCCGGGCTGGCGCACGCGGAAGGGGCCAGGCCCAGGACTGGCCGGGCGAGGACCAGCTTTTTCAGATGGAAGTGGATTTCCGCGATGCCGTGCTGGGAGCGGAACGGGAGATCACCCTGCCCGGGGCGAAAAAGCTCAGCGTGAAAATTCCTGCGGGCTTGGAGAGCGGTACCCGGTTGCGTTTCCGCGGCCAGGGCGGCCCGGGGCATGGGAAAGGCCCTGCCGGTGATGCCTATGTGGAAGTGCGGGTGAGGCCGCATCCTCTCTTCACTAGAAACGGCCAGGATCTCGAAACCGAGGTGCCCATTGCTTTCTATGATGCCCTCAGCGGAGCGGAGATCGCTGTTCCCACGATCGAGGGCAGGGTGGCGCTTCAGGTTCCTCCGGGCGTTTCCACCGGCAGCCGGCTGAGAGTGAAAGGGCATGGAGTGGCATCAGCCCGGGGCGAGCGAGGCGATTTGTATGTACGCCTCAAAATTGCGATGCCGAAAAATCCTTCGGCCGATTTGCAGTCGGAAGCCAGGGAGTGGAAGAAAAAATTCTCCTATGATCCGGGAGGGCAGTCGTGAAGCGGAAAGAATTGATGGAGCTTCGGGAGGCGGCGGAGCATTGTGGTATTCCGGAAGAGATGATCGAGCGCTTTATCGCATTCGCCTGGGTGCAGCCCAGTGATTCGGAGCGAGGCCTTTTGGATGAGTGCGATCTTTCTCGTTCACGCCTGATATGGCAGCTTCAGGAGGATTTTGGTGTGAATGACGCGGGTGTGGATCTCATCCTGGAGCTGGTAGACCAGCTTCACCAGCTGCGCTCCGCGCTGGAGCAAATGCGCTAGATCGAGATTTCTCCATGGGGGCATATAGCCTCGTTTTCATTTAGCTTTCTCTTTCTCCCAGCTCCAGTGCAGGATTAAGACTTCGTTCAGCCAGGAAATTGCATTTTACATATACTCCTGAATGTAAAATGATCTGAGCTTATGCCGAATCCCCAGAGCCCCCCGCTGAGCGACTCGCAGAAATCCGAAGCCCGGTTCAGGGCGATCTACGAAAACGCCCCGTTCATGATCAATTCCTTTCGCCAGGATGGAAAGCTCGCATTGTGGAACAGGGCCTGTGAGGAGCAGCTCGGATATTCCATGGCGGAAGTAAATGAGGCCCCCGATTCTTTGGGCCTCTTTTACCCTGAACCTGAGGTCCGCCAAAGGGTGATGGAAACCATCTTCGAGAAGGATGGAAAATTTCGCGAGTATAAGGTTCTGCGCAAAGACGGAAAATATGTTTATCAGATGTGGGCTAATTTCGCTCTTCCCGATGGAAGCGCCATTTCCGTAGGCTACGATATCACCGAAATGAGAGAGAACCGCGAGAAGCTCAGCCGGATGAACCAGTGGCTCGAGGAAGAGGTTGTGGCTCGCTCCCGCGATGCGGATGAGCAGAGATCGAAATTGTTTTTCGCCTCCAAATTCGTGGCTCTGGGAGAAATGGCCGGTGGCGTGGCCCATGAAATCAACAATCCTTTGGCCGTGATTTCAGGTTATGCCAGCCAGCTATCGGAAATGCTGTCCAAACCGTCTTTCGATCACGAAGCCGTGGAAGAGATGCTGGCCAGTATCCGCAATTCCACCAATCGGATTACGAAGATCATCGCGGGATTGAGGAATCTGGCCCGGGACGGCAGGCGGGATCCCATGGTGGAATGCCGGGTGCTCGATGTGATCAACGATGCGCTTTCCTTCTGCCGTGCCCGTTATTCCGCGGCCGGAGTGGAGCTCGAGCTTTCACTGGAAGAAAGGGATGCCAAGATCAGGGGCCGGCCCGTGGAGCTGGGGCAGGTGCTGCTCAATCTCCTGAACAATACCTTCGATGCGGTAGACGGC
Organism: uncultured Bdellovibrionales bacterium; assembly: GCA_964612065.1. Lineage (GTDB taxonomy): Bacteria > Bdellovibrionota > UBA1018 > CAIPTA01 > CAIPTA01 > JAKFYM01. The sequence continues at coordinate 45,423 of CAZTCD010000006.1, forward strand.
TCGGCCGATGCTTGGGTTCGATTGCGTCTGGCGGGTGACGATAAAAATATTTTCATATCAGTAACTGATAGTGGGCCCGGCGTTCCGGAGCACCTGAAGCAAAAATTATTTCATCCCTTCTTCACCACCAAGCCTGTGGGAAAAGGAATGGGGCTGGGCCTTTCCATTTCGAAGGGAATACTAGAGGCACATGGAGGTACCCTCGAGCTTCGAGATGAGGGAGGCCACACCTGCTTTATAGCAAAAATTCCTCGCTTCTGACTCAGGGCCTCGGCTTCGAGCGTAGAATGCAGTGCACGGCTCCGCCTGATCCGGTCAGATCGCTTACGTCGATATTCACCACGCGGAACCCAAGTTTCTCATAGAGAGCGGCGGCTTCCCGGTCCTCCGGTATGCCGTAGTTCGGGAGCAGCACATAGCCATTGAGAAGGAACGCGTTCGCGTGCGTGCGGTAATCCATGCTGCCGGGGCTGCGAACCGGAATCCGGTGCACCTGGTAGCCCAGGGCCTGGAGGGTGGCGGCGTTCCGGTTCACGATCTCTCGATTGCGGGGATGATCCACGAAATCGCCCACGATGAAGGTGTGGTCGTTAACCATCTTTGCGAACAGATCGATGTGGAAGGTGATGTCGTCTACCATTGAGGCGAGCACCACGAGATCGCGGCAGCCAAGATTGGCTTCCATCAGGCGGTTCACCTCTTCTTTGGAGAGCTGGGGGTTCTGCTGGTAGATTCGGCTGGTGGCGAAACAGCGGCCTTTTCCGTCGGAGATGAAGTTGCCGCCTTCGTAGGCCATGGAAACTTTCCGGTTGCGCAGGCCTTGGGCGGAGGCGAGGCGCTCCGGCACGAGATCATCGTTGCGCCGGTTGTAGCGGTTATAGGTGAAATCGTTGCTCACGAGCGCTCCGCTGCCGTCGAGGGAGTAGAAGGGGCCGTAGTCCTGGTACCAGAAGGAGTCGTGGCTGATCACCATTGGCTTGAAGCGGGATTCTGATCCGCCTTTTTGTTTCCAGGAGTTGAGCAAGGATCTCGCTTCCGATGAGGAGCGCACGAGCACCACGAGATCGGCGCCATTCTCCACGGTGCCCACCAGTTCGCTTTGCATGCGGCGGAAGGTTTCCGCTGTCATCTGGAGCTCGGTGGCTGGCGCGAATTCCGGAGGTGTGGCGAAGGTTTCTTCGCGCCACTCCCTGGCGGAGGCTTGTGGCGCGCCGAAGAAGATGCCTGCGTTTCGGTGGGCGGGATTTTCGGCCGCCTGGGCCGGGTGCAAAGAAAGAAACAGAATACAGAACGAGAGAGTAGCGCGCATATCGCCTCCTTGCGTGTTTCGCGTGAGGAAATCGTTTCACGAAACAAGAGAGGGCGATAGAGAGTGGAGAAAGGCGTCAGCGTTGGTAAGAATTTCTCAGGCGATCACCCGCTACCGTGTGCTGGTTTTTTCGGCCCGGTTCGCGTCGCTGAAATGAAAGATCGCGAACGAGGCCAGCCAGTGCGTGCCTCCATAGCCGGAATCAAACATCAGCGTGATCCCCTTTTGGGCATGGGCCTCCGCGCTTTCGAGGAGTAGTTTTCTCCGCGGGGAGTTTTTCGCCAAGGTAAGCGCCACGGCTTTCATCGAGGCTGCCTTCTGGAACATCAGGCCGATCTGGTGGCCGAGGAACGGATCCTTGATGTCGTTGGGCACCACGGGCGTGAGGATCGGATTTCCCTTTTTGATATGGCCGAGCATGGCCGCCTCCCATTTGCCATAGGCCTTGGCATCGAGCACACGGCGCATGAGATCCGCTTCGATGAAGCAGGGAGAGATGAAATCGTAGGGGCCTGGTTCGAATTCCACCGGGCAGTGCTTATCATTCAGAAAAAAATCTTTCGCGCGGGCCCGGATTTTCTCCTTCAGGGCCTGGTGCCCTGAGCTGTCCGCGTAATCGAGCAAATGCATCATGGCATAGGCGGTATTGTCGTGGGTGCCCACCCGGTTGGGGCGGTTCAAGCGGTCGAGGCTGGCAAGGTATCGCTCCACGAAAAGATCGGCGATCGGCTGAAGGGTGGCTCTCCATTCCATGGCTTTGGGATGCTGGAAGGAATCGAGCTCTTCCAGGAGGCGGAAGAACCAACCGTAGCCATAGGGATTTTCGAATCCTTCCTTGGTGCGGAGAAACTTCAGCTCGCCCTCGATGTTTTCTTTGGTCAGGTGGCGCGAAAGGGTTTCTTCAATCTTGCCCGCGAGTTCCATCCCGGGGAAGGTTTTCCACACACGCAGCATGGCCCAATGGCCGTGCACAGCGGAGTGCCAATCGTAGCAGCCGTAAAAAGCGGGATGCCTTTCCTTGGGATCGATTTTGCCCTCAAAGCGCTCCCAATAGTTGGGGAGCACGGTATCCACGCAGTGAAGAGAAAGCTCCACGAAGCCGGATGCCATCTCTTTTCCCCATTGGGCTGGAGGAGCGGCAGCATAGGTGGACGCAGATAAGAGTACGGATAAGAGAATGGAAGAAAAGCTCATAGGCAGGGATTTTGAACCATCCCTGCCTGCAAATCAATTTTCGCCTGAGTTGCCGGATTACGCCTATTTGATCACGCCGCCGAGCAGGTAACCCATACCGCCACCGGCAATCGCGCCAATCGTGGCTCCCATGGCTCGATCGCCTCTGCTGGAGAGCGTGTGGCCGAGGTAAGCTCCGATGCCGGCGCCACCGATCACCATCAGCCCTTTTGCCAGCTTGTCATCGGCGCATCCGCTGGTGAACAGGAGGCTGCCAGTGATGAGAGAGAGCGCTAAAAAACGGCTTATATTCTTCATTTATTCTCCTGAAAGCAGCCTCCCGAGCCGCATTCCCTATTTTATCAGGGGAAGAGGCCGCAACAAGATGTCTCCTGGGAGATACACCCCGGAAATCCCTCCAGATTTCAGAGAAGCATGGCGATATCTAAGAGGAAGAGGAGGGGGATTTTGCGCCCTGGAGCAGCCATAGTATCGCTGATATGCCTCACGTGGATGCAGGCGGGCCTTTCTGTGTCCTTCGCGGGCGCGGCTCCCGCTCTCGATCTTAATCAGGTGGAAGCGCAAGAAGTGGCGGCAAAAGCGAATGCCATGGGCGCCGATCAGAGCCTCCAGGCCTCCACCACGAAAGCGATGCAGGCCCTCATCCAATTCAGTGATTCCGATCTCACCGGCGCGGTGAAGAGCGCTTACCATGCCTATGGCTCATTCAAGACCGCGGAAGATCTCGACAGGGTTCGCAAACGGAATATCCTCACCAAGGCGGGGATGGGCTCGGATGGCTCCGTGAGCGTAAGCGAGGAAGACGCGGCCTTTCTCGCCTCCCGCACTTCCTATCGAAGGGTGGACGCTTCCTTCCTCGCCCAAGGGGAGGCTTCCAAAATCGCCGATGAATTCGAGAAGAAAACAGGCATCAAGCGCAAGGATTTTCTCGATCAACTGGCCGGGGTTTCCGAGGCGAAGCTTTTTGTCAGCGATCCCAAGCTCGCGGAAAAGGTGAGCTCGGATTTCAATTCCTTCGTGGAAAAAATCCCGAATGCGGAGTTCAAGGCGAAGGTGAAAAGCGCCGTAGCTCTGATCCCTGATCTCACCAAGAGCCAGCTTCTGATGCAGGCCGTGCAGAAGGCCGTACAGATCGCTTCGAAAACCATGCCTTCCGCCTCGGATCTTCAGCTGGCCGAAAACGTGCGAGTGGGCCCTCCGGCGGAGAAAAAGGTGGAAGAGGTGAGAGCGCCCGCGGGAGTTGCGGCAGCCCCGGAGGCCGCGCCAGAGGAGAAAGAAGAAAAAGAAGCAAAGGACGAGGAGCTGGAGATCGCGCCCAGGGTGAATCTCACTTCCGACCAAATGGCCCGCAGCTACGGGCGGGAAACCGGCGATCCCGTGCTGGGAAGCGTGGTGCGGGCGGCGATGGGCGAGGCCAGAGACGAAGAGACGATTTTCCGGATCGTTACCAAGCGTTACCGCATCCTAACGCCGCAGCTCCAATAGGCTATTTCCACTTCGAAGCGTCTTTGCAGTCCGCGGTCGCCAATTTTCCCTTGGTTTGCTCTGCCTCGAATCTTCCGCCGGCGCAGTTGCCGAGCTTCTCTCCCCAGGATTGGCCGTCGGCGGGTTGTTTGAATTTCTCCGGCATCTCTTTATCCAGATCCGTAATGCAGGTGCTTAGCGCGGCGGTGGCGGCCTTTTTGCAGCTCTCTTCTGTGCCTTGAAAGCACTTTCGAAAATAGGCTTTCTCTCCGCAGAAAGAGGCGGGCAAGCCAGCCTTGAAGGCTTCCAGAAATTTCGTCTTGGTAACCATGATCGTGGTTTCCGCAGCGAAAGAGGGAGAGGAAAGAAGCAAAGCGGCAATTAGAAATCTCATGCTCTCAGGATAACGCGGCTGCAAAAGGGTTCAATCCGGAAAATTGTCTTCTTAAGGATATTTGACGGAATCTTTCCCCTTCTTTCGTTCCGCTCGCTCCGGTTTGATGGTATCGAAACCGGATGAAACTAATTCCTTCGATTCTTGTGATGGCTCTTCTTGCTTCCACTTCCGCTTTCGGGGCTGACCGTATACCGCTCCGGATTAAGGCGGAGTTCACCCGCTTGCGCGCTCTCGTGGAGAAGCTTGAACCCGAATTCGTGGTAGGCGGCTACCTGAAGGGCAAGAAATATGGCGACCACGAGCTTCTTTGGAAGCTGGCCGGCGAACCAGGCGAAGCCGAAGTGATCCGCATTTTTCGAGATAAGGAAGGAATGAAGAGCTTTGAAATCACCTTCCACCATAACGATCATATCGTTAAGGGGCGTGAGGTGATCCGGCGTTTCGTGGGCCCCGGCATTTCCGGCTGGCGCAACGATACCATCGATTCCCAAACGCTCGAGTACCTGGGCTCGCAGGGAGCCAGGCGTCCTATGCTCGATAGCCGGGATAGAGAGATCCTGAAGCAATGGGATATCGAGCTTTTCGAGTGAAAGCGCCGTTAAGCTGAGCAAAATGGCGAAATCCAAATCGAAGCAGAAATCGAAAAAGGCGGAGCACTATCCCACCTATGTGCAAAAGGTGAAGGGAAAGGGCTGGGGAGCGTTTTGTCCCAGAAAAATCCCTAAAGGCACGGTGTTCGATGTGACCACGCTTCTCGTGCTCACGGCAAAAGAAGCGAAGCTGATGTCGGGCTCTTCGCTCGAACCCTATTGGTATGAGTTCGGCACCAAGGGGAGGGCGATCGCTCTCGGCCTGGGTTCCATCATGAACCACTCCGACAAACCCAACTGCAGCTATCATTTCTCGAAGAAGCGCCGCACCCTCCGGTTCTTCGCGCTCCAGGACATTCCGCCTAACGAGGAGCTCACCCACGACTACGGCTGGACTTCGGCCGCCTATAAGGCCTATGGGATCATCCGTCATCAGGAGCCGAAGAAGAAGAAGCGCCGCAAGCGGCGCTGAATTTATTGAGGTCCGGCGCCGGAGTGGATAGTTTGGATTTGCTCTATAGAGGAATGAGATGAAAGAGCTAATCACCGTTGCCATTCAGTGGCTCGAACAACACGATCTAACGAGCACCTCATTGATTCTTCTCCTTTTCCTCGTACCCAGGATTTTGAATCGCTTTGGGATTCCTCTGGCTGTGGGTGCCTTCGCGATAGGAATGGTTTTCTCCCTGGAGGCGAGCTACTTTCAGGCCGAGCAGGTGGTTCCCACATTCGCGTTTCTTGGTATCGTGTCTCTCTTTGCATTTGCTGGCCTGGAGGTGGATCTTGACGAGCTTAAAGCCCGCTCCAAAATGCTTGGCACTCTCATGGTGCTCCGGCTTTTGCTGATCCTTGGTGCCGCGTGGTTGGTGGGCAATATACTTCAGATCGGCCCTGCGGCTTCGATTCTGTTCGCGCTCGCGGTGGTAACCCCATCCGCCGGCTTTATTCTCGATTCTCTGCAGGAATTGAAAATTGCGCCGGAACAGAAAGATCTGATCAAGGTTACAGCGATTTCCAGCGAGCTGATTGCGCTAGGGGCCCTCGTGCTGGCTCAGGCCAAGAGCCCGCTTTTAGGTGTAATCTCGCTCTCTGCAATTCTCGTGATTGCATTGTTTTTACCCAAGGTTTTTCGTTTGTTCGCCACGGGTGCCAGCAAGGTATCGAGCGGAGCCGATTTCACCTTCCTTTTGCTGCTCGCCGTTCTTCTCGGCACCATCACGAAGAAAATGGGTGCTTACTATCTGGTGGGCGCGTTCATCGTTGGGTTTGCGCTTCGTCTTTATCAGAGAAGCGAGCGATCGGGTTCTTCGCACGAGCTGATGTCGGCCGTGCGCTATTTTTCCGCTTTTTTCATGCCTTTCTATTTTTTCTATGCGGGGATCAAAACCGGTTTTTCCGTATTCACGGGAAGCGGAATTCTGATCGGCGTATTGCTCGCTCTTGTGATTGCGCCTTTTAGATTGTTCGTGAGCTTCGCTCACCGGAAGTTTATTTTGAAAGAGGCTTCGCCCGAAGCTTTTACGGTTTCCACGAGCCTGCTTCCCACGCTTGTCTTCGGGCTGGTACTGATTGATATACTCGAAGATTCTTATCAGATCCCGCAGGAGCTGATTGCGGGCCTCACCGTTTATACTTTACTGGTAACCACGCTGCCGCCGCTCATCTTGCGCTACACACTAAAGAGCAGTGCATATGCTGAAATTGCCGAAACGGACTCTCCCATGGAGTTTCCGCTGGAGCATGGCTGGGGAATGGGACGGGGGCGAGTGATGACCGAGAAGGATCCGCGAGATTGATCAGTCCTTCTTGAAGTTCGCAGCGTCGATCAGGGAGTTCACCAGCACGAGCACCTTTTCCTTCGGGCCGCTGTCTTCCGAGCCCAGGGCATGGATCGCCCGGTTGAACTCCCGGAAAAGAGTGAGCGCCCTTTCGTGCCCTTCTCGGCTCAGGCTGAAAACGCTGAAGCCGATCAGGGATCCCTGAAGAGGTTTCTCCGGAAGCCGCTCCACGGATTTCGCTGTTTCGGAAAGCCAGTGCAGGATCATGTTCCGCATGCGGAGCTTGTCGGCGCGGTAGTCGATGGCGATCTCGATCGATTGGTATTTGCCGTTCTTTTTCTCCACCATGCCTGCAGCTTCGAGCTCGGATAGAGCCGAAGCCACCGCTTTCGGGCTGAGCCCGGAGGCGTGGGAGAGTATCTCCACTTCGTGTTTCGGGCTGCTCTGGTACTCCTGAAGCAGGAGCGCTTCCATAAGCGAGTCGAGGTAAGGCATGGAATAGGCGAGCTCCCGCTGATGCCTGAAGATCGAATATTCTTTGGCCAGCGAAGGCACTTTCGACAGCTCCACCAACGGTTCCAGAAAGCTCAGAAGATTCACGCCTGAGCGAAGGAGAAGATACACATCAAGAAAAGTGGGCTCTGCCTTGCCGCTCAGCCAGCGTGAGATCTTGGAGCGATCGAGGCGGGTGGATTTGGAAACCAGGCCGATGGGTTTCCCGGCGAGCAGCGTTTTTGTGAGAGGCCCTGTGGCCCGAAGATCGCCTTTATAGCCCAGGTAGAGCTCCACCTGTTCGCGCAGCGGGAGCTTGCGCACCTCACAGACCGAAACAAAGTCGCTCCAGAGCAGGCGCCTCTCGCTTTTCTCCCAGCGAGCCACCTGATTGAAGGAATAGCCAAGCTTCGCGCTCAGGGCGGAAGAGGACAAACGCCCTCGAAGGGTACGTAAGAGATCCGCCTGAATTTTCTGTAAGTTAGCCGCGGCCATTGGAAATTATTTTAACCAAAATTGCTTACGGGTGTGCAATTTCGGAAGGGAAACAAGGGGGGAGCCTTTACCTTTCTTGCCTACTTATGACTTGCTGAGTTAATCCACAGTGCATGACCCTGAATGTCCACGATACGGGGACCCAGGAAGCTACCGCCGGGGGGCTGGTAGTTTTCTCCGTACGTGGACATACCTGTACCTTGCCGAACGCCCACTGGTACGCGGGCGCTTTGCAGTCACTACGGCCTCCTCATTCACCCTTAGGGGGGGAAGAACCCCAGGTGCTTTGGCTCCTGGAGGAGAATGAGGAAGCGGCGCGAGTTCTAGGGGAGCTTGCGCCGGGCGTTGCTCTGGTGGGAATCGAGACCCTGAATTCCCAGCGCCCAGTCGTAGTTGTATCCGGACCTTCGGCAAGGTGCAGGGCCCTTTTATCCTCGGCTCGGGCGGCGGAAGCCCTGAGTATCATCCTTGAATCCAGCGCCACACAGGCTGTTGCTCCTTCGGACGAGGGCGAGATCCTGATTTTGGGCGGCGGGCCCGGCGAAGCCGCTTGTTTGGCGGGAATCATTTGCTCGCTTTGGCGTTTGTCAAAAAGCAAAAGGAGAGCCGATGTGCTGGAGGCGCTGCTGGAGTTGGCGCATACCTCTTCCCGTACCTAATGCTGCTAATGCGCCTAGTGCAGGTTTTTCTCCACGGTTCTGAGAAGAGCCTCGTGTTGTACGGGCTTGGTGAGGAAGTCGGTGAAACCGATCTGCAAAGCCTTGGTTCGGTGTTCATTGAGAGCATGAGCGGTAAGGGCGATGATCGGCATGGTCATTCCTTCCTCTCTGAGCCTCCGGGTGGCTTCGTATCCGTCCATCTCGGGCATTTGGATGTCCATCAGGATCAGGTCGAAATCCTTTGCCCTGGCTTTGTCGAGGGCTTCCAGCCCGTTTTCCGCCACGGACACGTCGGCTCCGCAATCCTTGAGGTAGGCTTCGATCCACACCACATTGTCGGGAGAATCTTCCGCCAGGAGGATCTTCGTTCCGGGCGGGATCTGGCAAGGAGCTTCCGAGGCGTGCGCGGAACCCTCGGATAAAGAGGCTCCTTCAATGTGGAGGGGAGCCGCCGCATTCGCCTGGAAGGTGATTTCGAAAGCGGAGCCTTTGCCCGGATGGCTGTGCATGAGCCTCACTTCCCCCCCGAGAAGGTGGGAGATTTTCCGGGAAAGAGAGAGGCCGAGGCCGGTGCCGCCGTACTTTCTGGTGTGGCTGTTGTCGCCCTGGGTGAAATCGTTGAACAACTGCTTCTGCTGCTCTTCCGACAACCCGATCCCGCTATCGGTAACCGTGATGCGCACCAGATCATTGTCGTAGGGAAGGAGGCGCACTTCGATCGAGCCTCCATGGGTGAATTTCACCGCGTTGCTGATCAGGTTCGAAAGGATCTGCCTCACGCGCACGGGGTCGCTGTTGATGATGGTGGGGCTGCCGTGCACTTTGGTGAGCCTGAGGTCCACGCCTTTTTCCAGGGTGCGGGGGCTGAACTCCTCCACGATCGATGAGGCAAGATCGGGCAGGGAGAAGTCGATTTTCTCGATCACCAAACGGTTGGCCTCGATTTTGGAAAAGTCGCGGATGTCGTCAATCAGCCGGAGGAGCTGCTGGCCGTTTCTCTTCACGATCTCCCAGGAGCGCGAACGATCGGCGGGCGGAACTTTTTCTTTCGAAAGAAGATCGGTAACCCCGAGCACCACGCCAAGAGGGGTGCGAAGCTCGTGGCTCATATTGGCGAGGAATTCTCCTTTGGCTTTGTCTCTAGAGCGAAGCAGATCGGAGGCCGTGAGCAGCGAGGAGCGAAGCTCTTCGAGCTCGCGGATCCTGGAATTCGGGATCTGCGGAGTGCGGCCTCTGGCCAGTGTGGCAGCTCCGTTGGCCCCGGCCCGGATAGATTTTTTCAGCCAGCGGGAAAAGTAAAACGCGGTAAGGCCCGAGAGAAAGAGGATGAAGACGCCGGCAAGGATCACGGTGAGGTGGGTTTGCCGGGCGGTGGCGTCCAGATAGTCTCTGGGCACGGCTACCGCGGCATACCAGCCTGATACCGGGGCCCGGCGGTAGGAGGAATAGGAGCGCTCTCCTTCGAGAGTAAAGGTGGAGTGAAGGCCGTGGTCGGATTCTTTGAAGAGATTTCTGAGCGTTTCGGAGGCGGGCGCCCCCACGAATTTCTCTGGGGATCTGGAGCGTGCGCCCAGGATTCCTTCCGGATCCACGATGGCCCGCACTGATTCTCCGGGGGCCTGGGAGAATCGCTGCACCAGGGTATGGAGCGCGTTCGTGGAAATCACCGCGGAGAGGATGTAAACAACTTTTCCTTTGCCGTTCAATACGGGAACCCTGATGGCGAAGGCATGGGTGAAATCGGTTTTCAGTTCCGGCGGCAACCGGATCAGCTTGCTCACGGTGGGTTTCGCGTTCAGCGAAAGCTCGCGAAGGCTATCGGGTTCGAGAGCGGGCCCGAGCCTTTGCCCGAAGGGGAGGCGGGCGTTCAGGAGCCAATCCCCATTGGCCGAGTGGAGGAGGATGCTGCTCCAGGTGGGCTGAGAGCGGAGGATTTCGGAAAGCTGGCGGTGGAAGGAGCGCCATTCCTGCTCCCGAAGAGGCACCGAGCGGCTGATCGCTTCGAGGGTGCGGATCGTGGAAACCACTTCCTGATCGAAAGCGAGGGCCAGTTCATCGGCGGTTTTGCGAAGAAGGCGCTCACTGGTTTCGCGCTCGTCTCGAAGGAGGCGGTTGGTCACGGCCACGGAAAAGATCAGCACCGGCAGCACGGCGAGGGCTACGATGGCGGTAAAGTAGGATTGGAGTGATAGGTTGATCGAGCGCCTGGCCATTGGGTGTCCGCAGCTTATTCTGGGAGAAGCCAAAACTCACGGCTAAGTTGTGGGAAGAATAGGGGAATTATGCCTCTATAAATTATAGAGGAACCAGGTGTCGGATCCTAGTGGTGTGAATTCATGAATGATTTCGAGCATGCTGGCTCTTGAGCATTTCCTGACACAGCCGCTGTGCTTTTGCGATAGAAAGGTGCCACCCGAAACCCCTGTATGGAGACCTATATATGAAGTCTATGATCGCTCTCTTTGCTTTACTCGCCCTTCCCGTTAGCTCGGCTTTCGCTACGAGCTATGTGACCTTTCCCCAAGCTGCCTGCAATGGCGGGGGCGGAGGTTGGGGACCGCTGAAAGTGGAAGCCAATGCCTGCGAAGAAGTAGGCACGGGCTCTTTCGAGGTGAACGAAGGTGGCCACTGCAATGGTTACCGGGATAGCGTGATCTATTGCCGCAATGGGAAGATCTCTGGCTACGAGCTCAAAGATTGCTTCTGCGATTGATCTCTCTTGGGAAAACTTGTCCTACGAGCTGCGAATTTGGCCCTTCGTGCCCGCTGCTCGCCCTGGAAAAATGCCTCCAGGCTGGTTCGGCTCTTGCACTCAGCCCATGCTTAATGGTTGAAATGAGCCCATCACCAGCTTCGGGGGTTTTATGAGTTTTTCTTCGTGCATGAAAATTTTTCCGGTGCTTGCGCTTCTCGCGAGCGGCGTGGCACAGGCCAAGCCCTACGAGGTGAGCACTCTGCTGGGCAGCGCGAATATGGATCTGCCTTGGGTAAGAGAGGCCGTAAAACACGAGGTGGCGCTCACCCCGGTTCGCAATTGGACCGATCTCACTACGGGAGTGGTCTATTTCGCCAGCCGAAACGGCACGGAGGCGATGCAAACCATTCAGGTGGTGCAGGATGGGGGCAACGCCCTATTGAAAGACGTATTTGATGCGATCGATATCGCGGCCCGCGACTCCTCGATCGTGGTGGCCCCTCTGGCCGGAGATTCCCAGGAAAAAATGTGCGAAAAGATGTCGGAAAAAACCGACACCGCATTCCTGGTTTCGCTGGGAGAGCAGGGTTATACGCTGAGCCCTCTCTACACGCGCTGTGCTTCCCGGAACATCCTTTTCGTTACGGTACTCAACCCCGAGCTCAACGGCCTGGCTGAGTTCGCCACCTATGGGCCTCTGGTTCGCCTTGCCACCCCGGGGCGTGAGCTGGCCGCTCCGGTGGACAGAGACGGGCGCAGGGTTTCTTTTCTTTCCGATATTTTCGGTATGTCGGTGGCGGCCGGGCAGCTTTCTGCCTATCTGCGCGAGCATCCGAACCTGAGCGGAGCCGCTCTCATTCACGGATTTCTTCAGGAGCAGCCGGTGCTGGAAGCCTTGAGAGGCAAGATTCCCGGCGCGCGGGCCATCCGGGCCTACGAGAAATAGTAGCCAGCGGCTTTGAAAAAAAATCCCCTACCCATACAAAGGGCAGGGGACTTTTGCTTTTTGGGCTCTAGATCGATTTGGTGTCGATCACGAATCGATAGCGCACATCGCTTTTCAGCACCCTCTCATAGGCCTCGTTTACCTGGCCCGCCTGGATGAGCTCGATCTCGGGCGTGATATCATGCTTCGCGCAGAAATCGAGCATCTCCTGGGTTTCCTTGATCGAGCCGATCAAGGAGCCGGCGAAATTCCTTCTCTTCATGATGAGGGGGAAGGGGTGGAGGGAGTAGGGCTTGTCGGGCGCGCCCACCGATACGAGGGTGGCGTCGAGCTTCAGGAGCCCGAAGTAGGAGGCCAGATCGAGATCCGCCGAGGAAACCGTATTGATAATGAGATCAAAGGTGCCGGCGTATTTTGTGAAAACGCTCTTATCGTGCGTGCTCACGAAGTGATGAGCGCCCATTTTCAGCGCGTCTTCCCGCTTCTTCTCTGAATGGCTCAGTACGGTGACTTCTGCGCCCATCGCCTGCGCGATCTTCACTCCCATATGGCCCAGGCCGCCGAGGCCCATGATGGCCACTTTTTTTCCCGGCCCGGCTTTCCAGTGGCTCAAGGGGGAATAGAGGGTGATGCCCGCGCACAATAGAGGGGCGGCTTTATCGAGGGGAAGAGAGGCCGGGATCTTCAGCACATAGTTTTCGTCCACCACGATCACGTTGGAGTAACCTCCCTGCGTGGGGGTGGCGCCGTCTTTCTCGAAGCCACCATAGGTGGGGTTCATTCCTTTCAGGCAGTAGTTGTCGAGATCGTTCTTGCAGTGCTCGCACTCTCGGCAGGAGTCCACGAAACAACCTACGCCCACATGATCGCCTGCTTTGTATTTTGTAACTTTGGGGCCCACGGCGCGAACCGTGCCGGCGATCTCGTGGCCTGGCACCAGGGGATAGTTGGCCTGCCCCCATTCGCTGCGCACGGTATGGATGTCGGAATGGCAGATGCCGCAGAAGTGGATGTCGATCACCACATCGTGGTCTTTGGGGGCGCGCCTTTCGAACTGGTAAGGGGCGAGCGGCTCTTTCGCGGAGAAGGCGGCGATGCCTTTGGCTTTCATCATGATGGGGCTCCTGTTGAGGGTAGGGCAACAACGTAACTCGAAAATTCCTGCTGGTGAACTATTGCCGGGCTCTGCCGGCCGGACAAGATTATTCTATCTGCATGAATGATCAAAATTCCAAGCCCAAGGGCGAGCCAAAGGAAGGTTCCGATGCGGGTGAATCCCTGGAGGTGGAGCTTCCAGAGGTTCGGGAAGCAGCCCAGGAAGCGGAAGGCGGCTCCCGATCTTCCATAGTTCAGGATCGCAAGGAAGCGTTTAAGAGAGATATTCAGGCGTTGGAAACCCATCGCAGAGAGTTCTCTGAAGCATCGAAGAGCGACCGCGAATCCACCCGTCTCTCACTTCCTCAGCTGTTGTGGAAGCTATTCCTGGCTCTGGGGGCCCTGAGTTTTGCGTATTTTCTTTCTCAAGCTGTGCTGGACCCTATCAGCTTCCGGGAGGGGGCTGGAATCCTCGTGAGGCTCGCCTTCCAGTTGGCATTGAGTGCTTCGGTGGCCGGCATTCTGTATCGCGTGCATCAGGCGTCTGCACCTCAGGCGCAGCGAAATCTCGAGCGGGCCATCATTGCATTGGGTCTGCTCCTTTCGCTTTTGGCGTTGCTCTTTGTATTTGGCCTCTTTGACTACAGATCCCGCAAAGTTTGGGGCACGGGGCCCTTTCTTCTTTCCTTGGGAGCACAGATTGTCGGTTTGGTGCTGCTGGTTAAACTGAGGATTTGGCTGCGAGCGCAGATCGATTTTGCCGATTTGCTTCCCCGTTGGATAAGGCCGGTGATGTACCTTACTGAGGGGGTGATCCTTTACCTCTTGCTGGGTATGCTGGCCCAAAGTGTGTTCCATATTCAGGTGCCTGCCCTGGTGTTTGGGCTCTTTCGGAATCCACCAGCTCTCTTTCTCTTCCTGGTGCCTTTTGGCGGCTATTTTTTTCTGAGAAAAATGGTGGGGGAGATCTGAAGAGGTGATTCTCGCTAAATTGACACGCGGTGGCCAGGGAGGGATCATACGAGGATGGCCTACAAATGCACCCGGCGGGATTTCCACAAGTGGCTTGGTCTCCTGGCCCTTGAGTTGGCTCTACTGCCCGGCTGCACCAGGCTTCGAAAAGTCACCGGCTTGGAAGAGGGAAAAGATTTTCGGCTACTGCTGGCTTCGCCCGATGGGAATGTAGGTATCTTCGAAAGCAAAAAGCAAAGCATTTCCACCATCTCTTTGGGCTGGGCGGGTGCGCATGGTTTTTTATCCTTGGATCGGGGCGCTAGGGCGCTGGTAGTGGGTAAGCATGTGCCTCACCTCGCGGATCTGGAAGTAAAAACCGATACTCCCGTGATCCGCCGAACAGTGAGTCCGTATAAGCCGGGAATGAACTTTTATGGCCATGCAGCCTTTAGCCACCGATATGGCGCTGTGGTCACCTCTGAAGCGGCCGGTGGCGTGGAGGGGATGCTGGTGATTCGTGATCCCGCAACATTGAAACCGTTGCGGTCGATTTCCTCGCATGGGCGTGACCCGCACGATCTTGCCATCTTCGATTCCCTGGGGCTGATCATGGTGTGCAACGGTAGGTCGATGGAGAACGGTGTTTCCAATATCGCGATTGTAGAGCTGGAATCGGGCAAGCTTTTGCATTCGATCGAAGCGGAAGATAAATACGCTTTGTTTGGTCATTTTTCTCCGGCCGGCCCGGCGCAGCTCGTGGCGAGCACCCAAAAGAAGAAAATCACCCATCAGAGAAAATTGGAAAGACTCAGAAAGAAAGCAAGGAAAACCAAGGATTATGAGAGGCTCGTCCGATTGCATATGGAAATGGACAAGCTTCAGAGGCCGGAACCCTCGTTTACGTATGTGGCGGGCGTGGACGGATCTTTGAGTCGTTTGAACGTTGGCGATCATTTTCGCGATTCTATTTCCGGTTTCAGCGTGTGTACGGAGGGCGGGGTGGCTGCAGTTACGCATGGTCCCACCCAGGGAGTTGCGTTCTATCGTATCTCGGACCAAACCCTGATTTCGTTCAGTAAGATCCCTGAAGGCTCTCCCTTGGCGATTTCCGGATTGCCGAACGGAGATTTTCTCTGTGGCACCGGTACAGGTGAGATATGGCGGTTTCCGGCCCCGGCCTTTGCCTCTCCGGTGCTGGTGGCGCAGGGAATCTCGAGCGAGCATTCGCTTCTTCTTTAGAGATTGCGCTGCGCATTATGTTTTGTCGTCGATAAAACGGTGTCGTTTTGATTCCGGAACGCAGTGCGAGTGACACCATTTTCTCCGTTCTCCAGGCTTCTACTCTCGAAATTAGGCCAGCAGAGTTGGAACGCTGTTTGCGTTGGCAGCAGGGCGCGCTTCGTTATCGTTCGTGTTCATCAAATTTTTTTCGGAGGAAGAAATGAAACTCTTGGTTCTGTTCGCTGCCCTGGCCACCACTGCATCCGCTACCGCTTATGCGAGAGACGTAAACCTGCCAAGCAGGGTTTCGAGAGTATGCGTGGGGAAAACTCAAAACATTCTGCAGAACCGGGTGCAGGTGAAGCGTTGGTTCGTGAACGGCCGCACCAGCAATCTCAGCACTTTCTATTATCCCGGGCGCTTTGCGAGCTTGAAGCTGGATGTGGACGAAGCCAATGTGGTGGCGAGCTGCAAAAAGCCGGGCCGTGAGAACTTTCAGTTCCAG
Organism: uncultured Bdellovibrionales bacterium; assembly: GCA_964612065.1. Taxonomy (GTDB): domain Bacteria; phylum Bdellovibrionota; class UBA1018; order CAIPTA01; family CAIPTA01; genus JAKFYM01. Next base: position 61,217 of record CAZTCD010000006.1, read on the forward strand.
TTCCGCCTGAACTACGCGGATCCCAATACCTACAGAGTGATGGTGAGGCTCGATTGCGTGCCCTGCGCGAAGGCGGGTGCGAAAGAGGCCCGAAAAAAGATCGCTGCCGCACGGCAGCTGGTGAGGGTGGAGCGCCCGGATCCGAGACGGAATCAGATGGCGATGAAGCAGTTGCAGCTGGCGCATGCGGAGCTTTCCTCTCTGCTCGAGAGTGAAGATCTCTCCCCTCGCAGCCGGGCGGAGCTCAGAAAGCTTATGGGGTATTTCGGCCAGCTGATGCAGCTGGTGCGAGAAGGCGCCGGAAGCTCCGGCCAGGCCCAGGAAATCTTCCAGATCCTTGAGAGAGGCCTGGCTCAGCTTTAACGAATTCCGCCGGAGATTCACCCATGACGAAGGCAATCAGCCCCCTGATCCTTGCCCTTGGCCTGCTGGCCGGCTGAAGCTGCGTGCGCTTTCCGTTTTTTTTCGCGGCGGCGAAAGCATTCATCGTGGGCCCGTAGAAATCGCGGAACAGGTACAGCTGCCTTTGAGCACGAAAGGGAACTGTTGACGAATGGTGGGCTTATCCCAGGGCAGGGTGCGGGCGGGCCATTCTGGGCTGCTGTGAAAGGTTCCAGAGTAAAGGTGAGTTTAAGAGATCAGTTCAGCGGGGAAAATCAACCGCGGGGCGGAACCCGCTGGCTGAGGCTCATCCGCTACATCGAGGAAGAGCCGAGGCCCTGCTGTATTCCCTGTGCCGAGGTAAAGGAGCGGATCCTTGTGAGGCGATCCTTTCTCACCGCAGGTGTATTTCGCCCGTCGGCTGTTTCCCATAACGAGCCGGTATGAGGCACATGGGTGGCCAAAGCGTAGCGGGCCGGATTGTCGCCCACGGGAATACCGTGAAAGATGTTCATTTCGTTGATCCCCACCTGCCATACGTAGGGGAGGTTCTCCCGGAGGAACTCGAGGGTCTGCTGGAAATCTTCCTCTTCCTCACCGGGGAAGCCCACGATCACGTTCAGGTTCACTTTGATCCCGGCCTCATGGGTGTTTCGAATCACTTCGCGGGCGATATCCACGGTGGTCCGCTTTTCCATCCGGTCCACCACTTTTTGCGATCCCGATTCGAACCCGTAAGAGAGGTACTGGCAGCCCGAGCGGGCCATTCTCTCGAGGAGCTCCTGGGTCATCCGTTTGTCTACGCGGGCTTGGCCCCGCCAGGTGAGCTTTCGGCCGGAGGCCAGGATCAGGTTCGTGAGCTCGGAGAGCACGTCGAAGTTGCCGTTCACCAGGGAGTCGTTGAAGCAGATGTGCTCCACGCCGAAGGTGTCGATGAGTTTGAGGATCTGGCGGAAAGCGCGATCGGCAGGGCCCGAGCGGAACTTCTGCCAGAATCGCGATTCGGAGCAGAACGCGCATCTCGCCACGCAGCCTCGGGAGAGCATCACGGGGAGCGTTTTGGGTTCTTTGTAGAGGCTGAGATCGAAGTCGCTGAAATCGGGGTCTGGAACCGCCTGGAATGGAAGAGAGGCTCTCGGAGCTTCCGTCACCAGAGTGCTGTCGTGGCGTTTATGTACCGTTCCGGCGCAGCCATCGGGCCCGTAGCCATGATTCCAGCGTTTCAGGAGCTCAAGGAGGGTGCCTTCTCCTTCCCCGATGGCCACCACGTTGATTTCCGATTCCGGAAGGCGTTCAAGAATGTAAGGGAGGTTTGAGGCTGCCATCTCGGGGCCGCCGCATACGATCTTCAGATTCGGCAGGCGGGCGCGGCAGGCACGGGCCACGGCATTCAGGCAGGGCAGGGAGGTGTAGAAGGCGGTGAAGCCGAGCACGGCCGGCTGTGCGGAGCAGATCTGGTTGGCGAGGTTCTCTATGGCTTCGCGGAGCTGGGGCAGGATTTCGGCCTCGAAGAGCTCCGCCTCGCGAAAGTAGCGGGCATTGGTGTGCGACCATATATCCTCGCCCCCGATGCGAAGATTGCGCAGCACGTGCCAGGCGGCGATATTGAAATCGTGCACGGAGGCTTCGATGCCTTCGGCCCGGAGCGCTGCTGCCAGATAGGAAATTCCCATGGGCGGGAAGCTCGGGTCCCAGGCCGGAAGCGCCACGAGGGCCGTGCGCACCTGGGTGCGAGCCTCCGGCGTGAACTCGCCCGGAGATTCGAGGGGCACGGCATTCAGCTTCTCGATGGAAAAGGAAAGCTGCGGATCCGCGGGATGAGGGAGCACGCCCTCTTTTCGGTTAAAGCGGAATTCGAGGGTGCGGAGCTCTTCGGTGCCGGACTCGGGTAGCTCGAAGTATCCTTCGAGGCGGCGGTTGGCTTCCGTGGCCTCGAGCAACAGGCAGGTTTTTTCTCCCTGGCGCAACTCCACGGTGGTGCCAGCCACGGGAACGAAGAGGCGGTAATAGATTCGAAGGCGGCGGGATGGATTCCGGAAAGAAATCTGCTGCCGTTCTCCGAGCGCCCAACGCCACGCCCGCCCACTTTCGCCCTCGATCGGGCGAAAGCCTGCGGTGGTGATTGAGGGATTCTCGTGAAGCGCCAGCTCCCATTCTGCTGCCATGGCCAAAACGATAGCCCGGAAGCTCGGCTGGCCACAGGGAATTTCATTTGACTGGGGGTGGTGCGGCGCGTCCGTCGGTGCGTGGTGGAAACAAATTTAATTTATTGGTGGAGGAGGGGGCATTTCTTGGCCTCCCCCAAAACGTTTAAAGCCTGCCCCGCCCTGTGGTTGTAGGGGGCCTCCTTTATGCTCAAATCGCCCAAAAGCCCCGGATTTGCTTAAAAATGGCCAAAAAACCCATATTTATCTAAAAAAATGCTAAAAACTCCAGAATTTATTTAAAAATAGCCAAAAATCACACTATATTTAATTTAATGGCCAAAAAACCCAGAAATAGATCAAGGAAATTGCCAGAAAGCCCAGAGCCGCTTCCTCCGCTTCTTTTTCCTCCAGAAGACAGAAGTCAGGAGGCTTGGCTGACAGGCCTGCGAAAAGCGGGGCGGATTCGCAAGATCGGACCGCGCCTCTACACGTCCGTTCCTCCCGGCGAGGAACAGGGCGCGGTACGCCAAGGTTGGATGAACCTCGTTTCGCGGCTCTTTCCCGAAGCGCTGCTGAGTCACCGGAGCGCCTTGGAGTATCGGCCTACCGAGAGGGGGCAGTTATTTCTAACTTCTTCTACCCATCGGAAGATCGAATATCCCGGGCTTACGCTGATTTTCGTGCGCGGTCCTGTTGCGCTTCCCGATGATCCGCCGGTGGCGGGGTTCCGTGCTTCATCGCAGGCTCGCGCATTTCTCGAGAATCTATCTTCGTCCAAAAACACGGCAGAGCGTTCGCTGAGCTTGCACGTACTTGAGGCGCGCCTGGAAAAGATCCTCGAGGTGAATGGTGAGGATCGGCTGAATGCGCTTCGCGATCGGGCGCGTGAGATAGCTGGAGAACTGAATTGGCAGCCGGAATTCCACAAGCTCGATGGGATCATCGGGGCTTTGATGGGCACTCGCACTGCCGATCAGCTCCGCTCGTCAGCGGCGCGTGCGCGCGTGCGCGGAAAACCATTTGACCATGGCCGCATCTCACTTTTCAACACCCTGTACTCCGAGCTTCGCGCGGAACCTCTTCCTGTTCGGCACGAAAAATTTACCGAAGCGGAGCACGTGCGGAACAAAGCGTTTTTTGATGCCTACTTCTCCAACTATATCGAGGGCACTACCTTCGAGGTAGAAGAAGCGGAAGAGATCATCTTCGAAGGCAGGATCCCAGAAAAGCGCCCTAAAGACGGCCACGACATCTCCTCTACCTATGCAATAGTTTCCGATCCAAACGTGATGCGCGAGACCCCGAAGAGTGGCGAATCGTTCCTGGAAATTCTCAAGAAAAGGCACCTTGTGCTCATGAGTGCGCGTCCGGACAAATCACCAGGGGATTTCAAGGGGAAACCCAATCGCGCAGGAGACACTCACTTCGTTGATCCAGGGCTGGTGGAAGGCACACTCTTGGAGGGATTCAGTCGCTATCTTGATCTGCCGAAAGGGCTCCCACGCGCGATCTTTATAATGTTCCTTGTGGCGGAAGTGCATCCGTTCGTGGACGGTAACGGGCGCATAGCGCGAATCATGATGAACGCGGAGCTCGTATCGGAGAAGCTGAGCACGATCATCATCCCGAACGTTTACCGCGACAGCTATCTGCTTGCACTGCGCGCGCTCACCCGGCGATCACGTCCTGAAACGGTAGTAAAAATGCTCGCGCAGGCGCAGGGCTTCTCGCAAATAAATTTCAGTAAATACCGGCCGGTGCTGCAGTACCTACAAGAGCATAACTGGTTTCGCGAGCCAGATGAGGCGACGATTATTTTTTGATGGGGGTCTCTCTCGGGGACACCTGATGAACCACACTCATTCGCTCTCTTCCCCAAAACGTTTAAAACCTGCTCCGCCCTTTGGGCGAATCAGGTTTTAAGTGGTTGCCTCGGCCGAAAACGAGGCTTTTCCGTACCTTACGCCAAACAGTAGGGCAGGACCGTAATCCTGCCGCTACCTCCCGCAACCTGGCAGCTTTCTGGTGGGTAAGGGGATTACCACTGCTTCCGTTGCGGGAGAGCTCCCGAATGTTTCTCCTACCGCGTCCATGAGGGATTTGGTGGCTTCTGCTGGGCTTTCGGAGCGGTAGTCCAAGGGATCGGTGATGCCCTTGTCGTTCACGCCCGAGAGCCTCACATAGTGCATCATCGTCTTGATGCTGCTCCAGCCGCCGACCCGCATTACGCTGGGTACGCTCACGCCCCGTTTGAGCAGTTCCGTGGCGAAGCAGGCCCGCAGCGTATGGAAGCAGACCGGCGTAATACCGATCTCTTCGCAGAACAGCCGGAGCTTCCTTGCCTGTTCACCATTCTGCCAGAGGCCAGGCCTGGGCAGCACATAGCCGGGATGCTTGCATGCGCCCCGTGCCACATCATGGTCATGGCTCCGCTTCAGCTCCTGCACGATTTCCCAGAGGGGCTCACAGATGGAGACGTGCCGCCACTCCCCGGTTTTCGTGCATTTTTCTTCGCGGTACTTCTTGTTGTAGGAGCGCTGGACGGTGATCATGCGCTCCTCGAAGTCGATGTCGGACCATTTGAGGGCGTACAGCTCTCCGTTCCGGCAGCCGGTATAAACCGCGAAGGCCCAGATGTAGTGCCAAGTGGGTTCATACTGGCGAGCATAGGCCAGGAGCTTCTTGATCTCGTCGTCGCGCAGGATTTCGGTTCGCATCCTGCGGCGGCTCTTGATCGTCACTCCTGTCGTTGGGCTGTGCTTGATGCCGCGCACATGATCGAAGAGCATGCCGAAGTCGAACACCTTTTTGATGTCTCCCCGGAGCTTGCCAATGGTGGCATCCGAAATCCCTTGCTCTTTCATGGAGTGAAAAAGCTTGGTTACATCAAAGGCCGTGATCCGCGCGGCAGGCTCCCAGAACCAGTGCTTTGTCCAGTTATGGAGCGACCGTATGGCTTCCATATAGGTCTGTTTGCTCTGGCACCAGTCGCCAGCCCGCACTTTTTCTGTAGCGTAGGCATCGTACAGGTTAATGAGAGCCTCCCAGCTCAATCCTTGCACTTCCCGCATGGCTTTCTCCCTTTCGGCTTCCTGGCGCAGCTCCCGCTCCAGGGCGTTTGCCCTAGGGGAATTCTTTTCCAGGTTGTCGTATACGCGACTGAGCCGGATGCGCCCGCGAGGGTGCTCCTTGCATCTCAGGTCAATGTGGATTTGCAGTTGTTTCTTTCCTTTGGTCTCGATTGTTCTTTGTGGCATCGCGCCTCCTAGTTTGTGTAGGGAGGCGTGATGAGCCGGTCGAGCTCTTCCCTTAGAAAGCGGTTTCGCCTTCCGAGCTTGTGAGCGCGAACCTGACCACGATAGATCATGGTCTTCAGGCTGCTGATCGAGACCCGGAGATATTGAGCCGCTTCGCCGGTCGTGAGCCATCTCACGGGCTCCAGCGAAGCGGTACATTCACGAGCTTGTTTTTCAAAGAGCGACTTCCCCGAACTTATCCCAGCCGCTCCGTTACTTCCAGTCGATGCCCTGTCTTGGATTTCCCTGTTTTCCGTCCTAGTGCTTATCCCTTCCCATTTTCTCATCCATTCCTTTCCCCGCCTGCCGTATGCCTCTCCGTCTCCCTGACCACTTCCAACCACATTGCAAAATGTAGGTGGGGAGTGGTCAGGGAGCTTTAGAGGAGAGGTGTGCGGTGGGCGGTGCCGCTTATCTTATTGGTTTTATTTTGTTCTTTGGCTTGGAGTGGAAGGTTTCGCGGGATTCAACATCGTACCTATAGGAGGAATGATGTTGAGACGAGCTGCCAAACTTTTCGATGTTTCCGCCGCGTGCGGCGAATGTTTCCGTGCGCCCAACGAAACATTTTTCGCGATCTTCTATGCCATTTTGACGCTCTTATGAAAACACTATGATTTCAGTGTTAGTATAGTGTATAATAATTGCAGATGGCTCAGTGGGCGTTCATTGAATGGTTGTTGCTCTGGCTGTTTGAGGTCGAAAATTTCGAGTTCGAGTGGGATTCCGGTAACTCCAGCAAGAGCGCGCAAAAGCATAAAGTGGTGATCCGGGAGATCGAGGAGGTTTTTGCTCTTCGTACCGCTATGCCGCTCGGGCGGCAGGTGTTTCCCCAAGTGAACGAGGAGCGGCTGGGAGTAGTGGGGCCAACACGCGATGGCCGCCTGCTGATGGTGGCCTTCACCTTGCGGAAAGGGAAGATCCGGCCGATCAGCGCGAGACCAGCGCACAAGAAAGAAAGGGCAAGTTATGAAAAATACCTACGTCAAATCCTTGAAAGAGTATGAAGGCGAAATGGAGTTCGACATGGACAGCCTTTTCGCCGCTCTCAAGCGCGTGAAAGGCCGCCGCAAGCCTACCAGTGTGGCCCTGGAGGAAAAGTCGATCCAGGACTTAAAAAAGATCGCCAAGAAGCTGGACGTTCCTTACCAGGCCTTGATGCGCCTCTTCATCCTCGACGGCATCAACCGCTTCAAGAAAACAGCTTGATCATGCCTTAAAGCCGGGACCGCCGAACGTGGCAAACTCATCCAAACGGTTGGAATGAGTTTCCCCCACTTCGCCGCTCCCTTCCGCCCTTCGCGCCAGCCGAAAAAAATTGTGGGGTGCAAGTGGAGCCTGCGGGCGCTTTTCACGACTTGAGCAAGAGGCAGCTTCTTGTTCGTCAAACGCTTCAATGTTCGTTCATTGGTTCCCCCAATTGTGAGACTGGACTGCCCCTCATAAATATAGGTAGCAAGATCGTGCCAAGGAGCCGCCAGAGCGCTGGCTTCTCCGAACCCGTGAAAATGATTGGATGCGGGAAGTTTCGGGGAGTCTCAGAGCGTGAGACTTTGAGACTGGAGTCTCACTCGGTTTTTGGGGAAATGAGACTTTGGGTGGGACTTGAGTTTCATGGCTGAGTCAATCCCAATCTACGGCTTAGATTCTTGCAGAAGCCTGGAGTCAAGTCATTTGGGATGATCCCAAAATGCACCGACTTCAAGCGTTAGATAAGGCTCTTTTTGGCCGGGATTTTGCCTGAGCGTCGCCCAAAACCCATCCTTCTCCTTATCCCAAGTATGTTCTCTTCTGTTATCCGTCACCTTAACGGATTTGGGCTTGCCCCATGCTCTTTCAAGTTCCTTTATAACTCTTTCCTCGAATGCCTTTGAGGTACTCCGCTTAAACAGGTCAACTGTTTTCACCTTTCGAAGTTCATGCTCCGAATCGCGAACGCTGATGATCAGTCCATCTTCTGTTTCCGGCAGTGAAAGCTGGGTCATTCCAAATACGGAAGGCTCTTCTTTGACCTGTCCAAGTTCCTTGATCTCGTCAAACGACTTTCGTAGATACTTCAATGATCCAGCCCAAACTGAGAAATCGTGCTCCTTGAGATCACTAGGAGTCGCTCCAAAGTATTTTTTGTAGGCCGCAACTCTGCTCGATTCCGCAGTAGTGACCATGCAGCTTCGGGCGACGTCTTCCTTTTTGGAGAGTGAGTCAAGTTCTCGTAACTCGTCCGGAGTTAAATTTTTTTTGGCCAGAAGTTTGTCCCGATACGCTTGAAGTTGCGATTCCTGCTGAGGGGACAGTTCGGAACATTTGTTTCGCAACCATTCATGGCGAGAGGGTAAGTCTAACCAAAAATGGGTTTTCACAGTCTTGTCATCCAAGACGAGCGCGTTATCCGAAGACGTGCCGAGAACATCAGCTTGCACGTGGTCAGGTACACCCATCTCGTTCATGTAGGACTTAGCGGCCTTCTGCAGTGCCTCGAATTTCTTTTTCGCCTCGGCTTCCGGAAGCTGTCCGAATTTCCCTTTTGTATAATAAGGGCGATGCACCGCCAAATAATTTCCACCACGGTGCATTCCGCCAATGTGGATGAAAAAGCACGCGCTTGCACATGTGCAATTGCTGGGGTCATTGGGAATGGGCTCATTGAAAAGTGAATCCTTCTTGCATTGAGGCCTTCCGGACTCATTTCGCATTGGCACTCTCGAACCAAGCTCCAGAGCCCGCATCGCACGTCCAATTTTGATAGCCTCTTCAAAATCACCACCGGGCGAGAATATAGAAACGCTATAAGCTTTGCCCTGTGCCTTCTTAACTACTTCAATGAACTTTTTGAAATCACCGGCCTCAATTGGCCCATCGATAACTACCGAGCGAAGTGAGCTATTTACGAAAAGGCGTATATCGGCGGCTAATGCGTCTGAAAGTGGAAGCCACCAGGTGGAGATCGCCGCATAAAATAAAATTGAAAGGCATCGTATGTTCTGTAGCGTCTTACCAGCTCTCATCGCCTGCTTTTCGGTGGGAACTAGCCTCAGGTAGAGCCTGTAACAGGTTTATCGTCTGGTTCTTCTAGCCTTAAAGCTACTTTGGTAAGGCACGAAGCGGTTGCGAGATTCCATCCAAACAAATGGCCGCACGAACCAACCCATGCGGCCACCCCTCCTCGCAAAAGCGGCCACATGAAACGCAAAGTGGCCGCTTATGCGGCCACTCACCTGTCTTTCACGCGACTTTGCGCAACTCTCCGGATCTCGAACAACGGCCCAGGCTCACCACGTCTTCCGTAATGATTTTGGGTTCTTACTTTGTGATTTGGGGAGCTTATCTAGCGGTAGGTAGGGAACTTCGATTTCCGGTATTTCACCACTCCGAAAAGTGGTTGCGGGGAGAGGATTTGAACCTCTGACCTTTGGGTTATGAGCCCAACGAGCTACCGGGCTGCTCCACCCCGCGTCAATTGTGTTTTGCGAATAGACCATAGTGGCAGGGCCTAAGTCAACTTGTAAGGTGAGTAAATGCGGCTTCCGCGCAGCGAGTCAAGGGGGCAAGTTCGAGTCATCGCGCGCAAACGGAAGCGAAGTATTTCCCTCTTCGGGATCAAGGCGGCACCGCTCTTTTGCTGTGGTAGGAATTTCTCATGGAACAGAACCAGGAGCTTGCTGCCGTACTAGAAAAAATGGCCTTTCTCGCCGAACTCAAAGACGAGAATCCCTTCAAGGTTCGCGCCCTCTCCAACGCCGCCGGCATCATTGGCGAGCTGCCCAAGCCTCTGGAGGAAGTGGTGGCCTCCGGCGAGATCAAAAAAATCCCCGGCATTGGTAAAGGCACCCAGGCCATCGTGGCCGAGTTCCTCGGCAGCGGAAAAGTTACCGAGTTTGAGGAGCTCCAAAAAGGATTGCCCGAAGGCGTGCTCGAGCTGCGCGAAGTGCGGGGCCTCGGCCCCAAAAAGATCAAATCGCTCTATACGGAGCTCGGCGTGGGCAGCCTCGCCGAGCTCGAATACGCCTGCCTCGAAAATCGCCTGCTCGATCTCAAGGGCTTCGGCGAGAAAACCCAGGCCTCCGTGCTCAAAAACATCAAGGCCCTTCAGGGCTATAAAGGCAAAGTGATCCTTCCCGTGGCTCTGCAGGAAGCCGAGGCCTTGATCGCGGAATGGAGTGATCTCCCTGGAGTGAGCAGAGCCGAGCTCACCGGAGATCTGCGCCGGCATAGCGAAGTGGTGCCGCAACTGGATCTTCTCCTCGCCGGCAAGGAAAAGGAAATCACCTCTGCTCTCCTAAAACAGGGATTCCAGGAGAAAGCGGGCGCACTCGAAAAGCTGAGTGAGCACGGGCTGAAGGTGCGCGCCCACCTCGCCACTCCCGCGAACTTCGGCTCGCGTTGGGTGGAAACCACCGGGCCCGGGGAATTCGTGGCCAAGCTCGGCGAGCTCGGTGCCTTTTCCTCGGAAGAGGAAGCTTTCGCCTCCGCGAAGAAAAAAATCCTTCCGCCCGAATGCCGCGATCTCGGCCAAGCTCCCGCCGGCCTGATCGAAGAGGGCGACATCAAGGGCGTATTCCACCTGCACACCACCTGGAGCGATGGGAAAAACACCTTGGAGGAGATGGCCGATGCCGCCGTGAAACTCGGCCTCGAATATCTCGGTGTGAGCGATCACTCGCAAACCGCCTTCTATGCTCACGGCCTCGATGAAAAGCGGGTGATGGAGCAAAAAAAGGAAATCGAAAAGGTGCAGAAGAAGCATCCAAACCTGCGCATCTTTCACGGCATCGAAAGCGATATCCTCTCCGACGGCTCTCTCGACTATCCCGCCTCCTTTTTGAAGAACTTCGATTTCGTGATCGCCTCCGTGCACGGGCAGATGCGGATGAGCCGGCAGGATATGACCCGGCGGATCTGCCGCGCTCTCGAAAATCCCGCCACCACCTGGCTCGGCCACTGGACCGGCCGCATCCTTCTCGGGCGCGAAGCCTACGATTTCGATCTCGACGAAGTGCTGAAGTGCGCTGCGGACAACGGCAAAGCGATCGAGCTCAACGCCAATCCCTACCGGCTCGACATCGATTGGCGCCTGCTGCCCGAGGCAGTGAAGCTGGGAATCGGCATCGGCATTTTCCCCGACGCGCATTCCGCCGGCGGCCTCGCTGATACGAAATACGGCGTGTGGATGGCTCGCAAAGCCGGTTTGAAGGCTGCCGATGTGCTCAACACCAAAACCCGTTCGGAGATGGAAAAATGGCTGCAGGAAAAACGCTGAACCGCCGCGCCCCTAAGGCCAAGGGAAAGCATAGTCTCGAAGAAAAGAAACGCCTGGTAGCCCTGATCGCGGAGCGCCTGGAGCATGAGTTTCCAGACGCAAAATGCGCTCTGAGCTACGAAACGCCCGATCAGCTTCTCTTCGCCACCATCCTTTCCGCGCAATGCACAGACGTGCGCGTGAATATGACCACTCCCGCACTCTTCAAGAAGTATCCGTCCTCAAAAGAAATGGCGAAAGCCAAGCCTGAGCAGGTGGAGAAGCTCATCAAGAGCATCAATTTTTTCCGCAATAAGGCCAAGAGCCTGATCGGCGCCGCCCGCATGTTACAGGAAAGCTATGGCGGCAAGATCCCTCTCTCCATCGATGAAATGATCAAGCTCCCGGGGGTGGGCCGGAAAACCGCCAACGTGGTACTGGGGGATGCTTTTAATCAACCTCAGGGCGTGGTGGTGGACACGCACGTCAAGAGGCTCACGAACCTGATTGGTCTTACCGAGGAGGAGGATCCAGTGAAGATCGAGCTGGAGCTCATGCAGGTTGTGCCTCAGGAGCTTTGGACTAAGTTTTCGCATTGGCTCATCCTTCATGGTAGAAGCGTTTGCATCGCACGCCGGCCAAAATGCGGAGAATGCGTGATCCGCTCCCAGTGTGATTTCGGCAGGAAAGGTATTTTATGAGTAAAGAACCGAGCCTCCAGCGATCCTTTGAGCGTAGTGCGGCTGATCCCCGCCCGATCACCTTTGAGATCGATGTGAACCGTTATGCGGAAGGCTCCTGCCTGGTTTCTTTCGGTTATACCCGCGTGCTTTGCACTGCCTCGGTGGAAAAAACGGTGCCTCCTTTTCTCAAGGGAAAGGGCGAGGGCTGGGTAACCGCCGAATATAATATGCTTCCCCGGGCCACACACACGCGCTCCAAGCGCGAACGAGAAAAAGTGGGGGGCCGCACGGCTGAGATCCAGCGCCTGATCGGCCGGGCTCTGCGGATGGCGGTGGATTTCAAGAAGCTCGGTGAGCAAAGCATCTTGCTGGATTGCGATGTGATTCAGGCGGATGGAGGCACGCGTGTGGCCTCGATCTGCGGAGCTTGGGTGGCCCTAGCCATCGCGATGGGCAAAGGAGCGAAGGCCGGCACGATGTCTAAGGACGCTCTCCTGCGATCCGTGGCTGCGGTGAGCGTGGGAATGCACAAGGGCCAGGCCGTGCTCGACCTCGATTATAACGAGGATTCCACCTGCGAAGTGGACATGAATATCGTGATGACGGGCGATGGCGGCTTGGTGGAAGTGCAGGGCACGGGCGAACGCGGGCACTTCACTCGAGACGAGATGAACGCCATGCTGGATCTTGGTGCCGCTGGAATCGGCAAGATCACGGCCTTGCAGCTCGCAGCCGTGGAGCGGGCACTTCGCTAGCTCTTATTTCTTCTTTTTGGGGATCAGTATGGTTTCCGGGTGCACTCCCGGAATGGGAGGCGCAGGCGGGGCCTTGGGCTTTGCCCGTGGAGCGTTTCTGCCTTCGAAGCTCGAGCAGCGGTTCAGGTACTCTTTGAGGAGAAAGAGCCCGCAAGCCACCTTCCCTTCGCTCACTTGAGGACGAAGGCTTTGGGGATCCTGGAGGTCTACCTTTTCGGCGTCTTTGCCGTATTCCTTGGTAACCGTGGCCCAGATATCGAACACCTTCTTCTTGGCGTTGTTGTAGTCCAGCAGTTCCTGGAGGTTATCATCGTAATTGGCCCCGAACAGGGGGGAGGGGCAGGCCGCGGAGCCCGCATAAAGGCGGGAACTGGAGCTGGAATCAATGGCGGGGTAGTGGTCGATATGGATCACGGAATCGCATACATCCAGCTCGTATTTCACTCCCTTGCCGCCCGACTGGCTGAATTTGAACTTACACTCCTCTTTGGAGGCGGAGCTGGAGCCCAGAAAGCCGTCCACGGTGAAGGCAAAGTCGGCTTTATCCAAGCAGATTTCCCACTGCTCCAGGCTATGGGCAGGGGCAGCAAAAAGAAGAAGCAGAAGAATAGGGATGTTCGATGCTAGCCAACGCATTTTCTGCTAAAAGATACCATCATAACGAATCGGGGTATAGCGCAGCCTGGCTAGCGCATCTGCTTTGGGAGCAGAGGGTCGCAGGTTCAAATCCTGCTACCCCGACCAACTAAATGGCTTTTCTGCCTTAGAGGCACTGGAAGCTGTGTACTACCTGGCCGAACTGGAAGATTGGGCCTTCGATGAACTCCGCTTCGAAGCGCCCAAAGCGGGAATCGCACTCCATCATGGCCTTGACGATAGAGCAGCCGTTGGCGCCGTCGTGGGTGGGGCCGGAAGCTACGAGCGCTTCCACAAGCCCTAAAATCCCTAACCTTTAGGATTCATCAGTTTGAGCACGTTCCCGTCGGGGTCCTCAAACACCAGCATATGGCCCCACGGCTGATCCGCCTCGCCCAGGATCTTGCAGCCGAAGGCCTCGATGCGTTTTTTGTCTTCGGGCACGTTATCGGATCTCAGCGTGAGAGTGGCTCCTGCGTGCGCTCCATGGGAATCGCGGGGAATGGAAGGGATCGGTTTTTCTTCCGGATGCAGGCCGATGTTCACACCGTGGCAGTCGAGTGAGATCCAATGCTCGTGTTCGAAGCGCACCTCCATGCCCAGAACTTCCGTATAAAAGCGCTTGGCCCGCTCTTTGTCAGTGATGCTGTAATAGATGTCCTGCACTCCCACGATCATCAGCTTCTCCTTTTCTGTTTTGCTCAGCCTCAAACGCGGCCACTACCCTCAGCAGTTCCTGCAAATCCAGCTCCCGGGCCCGCTGAAGCCACTCTTGCCTGCCCAGCTGCCGGGTATTGGGCGCGGAGCTTACATAGTCCCACGCGTTCCAGCTTCCCGCCTGAAGGCTCAACGCGGGCCGTTCCGGGGAATTGAGCTTCACCCCGCAAGTGCGAAAGGAGGTGAGAATCCCGGAAATCCGTTTCGCCTCGGGCAGGCGATGCGCGGGAATTCCGTGGATCACGATCTCGAGGCCGTCATAGGGCGGCTGCACCCAGAGAAAGTGAAGGAGGCTGGCGAGAAGAAGGGAGCTGTCGTCGTTCCACGGAACACCGAATTCAAAGAAGCGCATCACGTAAACCGAATAGGCTCTTCGGATCTCCGGGCGCGCTTTTTCGGTGATCCAGGGCTTGGCCACCGTGGGGGCCAGGAAAACAGGTTCGAAACCGGTAAGCTCAGCGGGCTTCTCCTCAACCAGGCGAAACCTCACGGGCTTGGTAAGCTCGATCGTGTCGCAAAGGCGGCTCACCAGGCATTTCCATTCGGGGCTGATCCCTCGCAAATGGACAATCACCTCTGCGGCCTCGGTATCTGCGGGGCAGTGGTAATGCTCGAGGATCCAGCCGATGGCCGAAACGATGGTGGGCTCGAGAACCGGCAGAAAAAACCTCTTGGCGGCCGCGGGCACCTCATTGCCCCAGGGCGTTTCCGCCAATAGCTCGCGATACAGCTCTGTGCCTGCCACATCGCAATCGCGGAACCAGGGCTTCTGGTCGGTGCAGAAATGAAAGATCTTCGCCTCTTCGAGGGGCGGCATTTTCCGGTAGGGAAGCGGCCAGTATCCGGAAAGCACGTGGCGGTGCACGGTTTGAGTGTTCCAGCTTTGATCGAGCTCGAGGATCTTCCCGATGCTCGCGAGGTTGATCAGGGTTTGATCGGCAAGGCTCTGCAGGTAGGGATAGCGTTCGGCCAGCGAAAAAATGCGCTCTTTCCAATCCGAGGCTCGCAGGAGCGGAAGATTGAAGAGTAGCACTCCGGAATTGAAATAAGGGGTTTCGTGGTTCACGCCGAGGGCGGAATCGGGCGGGAAGCGAATGGCGGGGTTGCCAAAGGTATCGATCCAATCGCGGGCTGCCGCGAGGTAGTGATTTCCTAAATCGGTCTCCAGCAGGGGCCGCAAGCTGCTTTTCACGATCAAATCAGTGTCGAGATAAAGGGCTTTGGAAAATTGCCTGGAAAGGATTTCGGGGATCAGCACCCTGAGGAAAGCGGCTCGGCTGAAGTGGCCGTGCTCTTCGAATCCGCCGAGCTCGGCATCGTGTATATCCACCAGCTGCACTTTTTTCCGGAAGGCCGGAGGAAGGGGCGCCAGCACCTTTTGCCAGGAGGCAGGAGAGAGGCCGAGAGAAAGCACGAGCACGGGAATGTCCCGCGTATCACCGTGGCGTGCGATCGAAAGCAGGGTAACCGCCAGGCCCTGGGCGTAAGCATTGTCTGCCGCCAATACGATTGCGCTGCCGTTCAAGGCCCCTCCTTATAAGTGCTACCTTTCTTTCATCTCAGGTAAGGCCAGGGCTGTAAAGCGCAAGAGGGCTAGCGCGCGTATACGGGAAGGGATTTGCTCCAGGTGGTGCAGGGAGCTTCGGGATCCCGGCCCGACCACTGGGTGCAGCTGGCTCCATTGCTCCAATCGCCGCAGGGAGCTGCAGGCTGCCTGCCCGACCAGCGCTTGCAATCGAGGCCCGTGCTCCAGGTTTGGCAAGGGGCTTCGGGCTGTGAGCCTGACCATTTCGTGCACTTCACGCCATTACTCCATTCCGCGCAAGGAGCCGCAGGCTCATTTCCTGACCAGCGCACGCAGGTGAGGCCATTGCTCCAGGTTCTGCACGGGGCTTCAGGTTCCCGGCCCGACCAGGCAGTGCACTTCAGTCCATCGTTCCATTCCCGGCAGGGCGAAACGGGTTCCCGGCCTGACCAGGCAGTGCAGGAAGGGCCTGCGAAAGCGGGGAGAGCCAGCAGAGAAAAGAAAACGGAGAGGGCCAGGGGAGCGAAGGGTTTCATGGGAGTATCTTCCTTTCTAAGTGGCGGTGAGCGTGGTTCGCGGGCGCCAGACTCCGGTAAGGGCGGAGAATTGTCAAGAAAAGCATGCGCCCTTCTCCCGAAGAGAGGGGCTTTGAGGAAAAATAACTTTTGTTATCATGAAAAAACACAAGGAGGAGTGATGCTGCTTTACGTTTTGTTGATTTTCTCGGGGATTTCCAGCTTTGCCTTAACCGAAGACGAGCTCCAGCACTGCAAGCAAAACTCCGATTGCATCGTGGTTCCCTACTCGCACTGCTGCGGCAGCACTAAGCGAGCTATAAATAAAAAGCATAAACTTCTCTATGAATCGAAGCCGGAATGGCAGAAGTTCAGCGATCCCGCCCAGTGCGCCCTGATGGGCGCCTGTATGACCGACAAATATGTGACCGAGGCCGAATGCCGGGGCGAGAAGGTTCTCCGGTGCCAGCTGAAATACGGAAAGTGAGGCCAGGGCTAGCGGATGGAAAGCTCCAGCTCGATCTCGTGGCGGATCGGAATCCCGAACGAGCCCCGCAGAGGGATCGAGGGCTTGTGCTGCCTGGCCTTCGCCACCTCGTTCCTGTGCAGGGCGCAGAGATCGAATCCTTTGCGCTGGTAGAAACGAAGGGCGTCGAGGTTATCGTTGGTGGTGATGAGCCAGATGCGCGCCACTTTCCGGTGCGCAGCCAGGGATCTCAGCTGATCGAGAAGCATGGAGCCTGTGCCCTGGTTCGGAATGAGGGAATCGAGGGTGAGCACTTCCATCGCATCGCCCTCCTGGCGGAAGGTGAGGAGCCCGAGCCGCTGGCCGCTTTCTTCCGCGATCAGGGCTTCATGCTGGGCGGGATAGTGCTTCTGGCCCCGGGAGAGCACGAAATCCGCTCCCCAGTTCTCGAGCAGGAAATTCTCGATCCAGCGCTTTTCCATTGAGGTGGCGAGTTTCACTTCCATACCGAAGCTATTGATAGCAGAGATAGCTGGTTTGGAACATAGATTCGGGCAAAGAAAAGCCGAGAAGACGCAGGCCCTCCCGGCTTCTGGGTTCTAGAATTCGAGGCCGGCGATCCCGAAAGGATTCAAGCCGGTTTCGAAGGTTCGCACTGTTCGCAGCAGCCCGCGGGAGGCGTCGAGCTCGAGCACGCTCACCGCTTTGCTCTGCGCCCCGGAATGGGTAACGAAGAGGGCGCCGGAGCTCACTGCGATATTGTGTGCGGTGGGAAGCGGCGTGCTGCCTTCCGCGATCTTTTGGAGCCGGCCCGAATCGGAGATCGTGTAGGCGATCACCGAAGTCTCTCCAGGGCGTGCGTCGATATCGGTCACATACAGTACGTTCTCCGATCGCCCATTGAGCTCGGTTACGCCACTAGCTACGCCGTGCACGCCCACCGGTCCCTGAGCCACGCTGAGATCCTTGAAGGTGGCGGAATCGATGATGCGGATCAGGCCTGATTCCTGCTCCACCAGGGCGAAGTTGGAGCCGAGGTCGAGGAGGTGAAGCTCGAAGGCGAACTTTCTGGCGCCCTTGAGCTCGAGGGTGGTGGCGTCCACCTGGAGCACGTAGTCCACCTTTTTGCCGTCTTCTTGCACGCCGAGTACCGTGAGGTATACGAAACGATCGCTGCCCACGATATCGTGCGGTTTGCCTGAGGCGAAGCGGGCTGGCAGCTCAAAGCGGCGGTTGATGAAGTGCACCTTGCTCAGGCCGCGGGTGGCCTGAATGATGTTGAAGCCTTTCTGGATATCAGTGGCAACAACGAGAGTGTCTTTCCTCGCGCTCTGGTGGAATACGCCATTGCCCACGGGAATCTTTTCCATCAGCTGGCCGCCTTTTCCGGCGAGAACGATCACCTGGTTGTTTTTGCGGTCGCCCACGGCAACCAGGCGCTCTTCTCCGCCCCCCAGATCGGTGATGGGCAGAAGGGATACGTACATCGGCTCGATTTCGAAGCCCAGGGTGGCCCGGTCATATACGCGATCGGGCTGGAAGGTGAGGCCGCTACCGCGAGAGGTAAGGCCTGCCAGGGTAACGGAGCCTTCGGCCCGGTTTGCCACGGCGATGTGGGAGGCGGGGCCTGCCAGTGCCGGAAGTGAAAGGGCGGCGCCCAGCAGAGTGAGCCCGGAAATGATTTTTTTATTCAGCATGAGATTCTCCTATCAGAAGGTTGGCGGCCAGGGGGTTGGGGTCTGGCCTCGAACCCAACCTACTGCGGAGCATGCCCGGTGAGGATCCTTAGAATGGCTGAAGCGGGTGTTAAGGACGGCTTGGCATCTAGTGCAGCTAGTGCAGTTTCACTAAACCACTTTTATCGCCCTTCACCCAGGTGAGGCTCAGGAGCACCGGCTGTTTGGTGGCGGGATCACACTTCATGATTCCGCTGAGATAGATCGGTTCGCTCGGATGCTTCACTTCCACCAGCACAAATTTGTTCTTCTTTTCCTTATAAGGAAAAGCCTTTGCCTGGGCGCCTTTCTTCGACAGCTCCTCGCTGAAATTCGGAATGCCCGCGGCGCCGCTTTTGCTGGCAGCGGATTCCACCAGGAACTTCGGCCCCAGTTTCTGCCAGGCCTTTTTGTTTTTGGGGCAGGCTGCCTGAGCGCCCGGGGCGAGGAAGAGGGCCAGGAAGGCCAGGATTAGGTAGTGCATGCCTTCATCTTATCCCTGATTTCTTGTAACTAAAGTTTTAGTTGTAATGAACTAAGGTCTTAGTTACTGTGGTGAGGAAGGAGAACGCGGACATGTGCCCAGCCCGAGGAAAAGAGAAAGAAGAAAAGATGCTCACGGAAGCAGAGTTGGAGTTGATGGCGGTGCTCTGGAAGATAGGCGAGGGTTCCGTGGCCGACGTGCTTCCGCACCTGGAAAAGAAGGCCGCTTACACCACCGTTTCCACCATCCTCCGGATTCTGGAGCAGAAGCAGGTGCTGCGATCTCGCAAGGAGGGGCGCGGCCATATCTATATTCCGGTGCTCCAGAGACCCGACTATGAGGCAAGAGCCGTGCACCATGTGGTGGAAAGAGTGTTTGAAGGGGCGCCCGTGGCGCTGGCGAGGCAGCTTATACAGCACGAAAAGCTGAGCGAAGCCGATCTTGAGGAGCTACGGGCTCTGCTCAAAGAAAGGGAGAGCAAAGCATGACCTCCTTTCTGGCTTTGTTCCTCCAGCTTCAGCTGTTCGTGGCGGCAGGGGCGCTTTTTGCCTGGCTGCTACGGAGGTTTGTGCGCTGGATGCGCCATCCGATCCAAGCCAGGGCCGAGCTTCGCATTCACTACCTGCTCTTTCTTTTGGTGATACTGAGCCCTCTGGGATCATTCGCGAATTTTTCGTCTCCCTGGAAGCCGGTTGTTAGGGTGATGGCGGAATCCAGGCCCGCCTTTCCCGCGGGGCCGGAAGCGTTGCCTGCAGCAGTGGTTCTCCTAGGTAAAGAATCGAGGCTGGCACCTTCCGTGCCGCTTCCTGTTTTGGGTGCCCTGACATGGCTCGCTCTTCTGAGCGCGCTGGCCTTCGTGCTGCTTGATTATCTCCGCCTCCGAAAAATGCTGAACCGCTGCTGGCCTATTCGAAAGATCGGCAAGGTGCAGGTGCTTGCTTTCCCGGGAGACGGCTCGCCCTTTTCCGTGCGCACTCTTCGTGCCTGCTATGTGGTTCTGCCGGAAACATTGCTGGGCCTCGCGGAGGCCAGGCTTGCGATCGCTCATGAAATTCAGCACCACCGGCAAGGGGACACTCTTTGGTGCCATGCCTTCAGCGTTCTTCGGATTTTCAGTTTTTACCATCCGCTCCTTCGCTTGTGGGGCGCTGTGGTTTCGGAGGGCCAGGAGCTGGCCTGCGATGAAGCTTTGGTCTCGAGCCAAAAAAAGGGGAAGGGGCGCAAGGAATATGCTGAGTGCCTCATCCTCGCCGCGGAAACGGCCGTGAAGGGAAGAGCGGGGCGCGCAAACGCGGCAGCGCCCGCGTTCTTTTCTGATCGGCGCATGCTCATGAGGAGAATCGAAAATATGTACCGTGCAAAAACAAAGAACAGATACGCCGCCTTGCTTTTGGGAACTCTGATCACGGGAGGGATGGCCGCGAGCGCTTTGGCTGTTTCGCAGCCGTTGCTGGTGGATTCCCGGATTAGCCGGGGCGAGGCGGAGAGAATGGCTGAGAATGCCAGGCGGGAAAGTGAGTTCCCGATCGCCGTGAACGACGATGTGCTGCATTATCTCAACCATTTTCTCGGAAGCGTGAAAGGCCGGGAATACCTGCGGGCGTCTCTGGCGCGCATGGAAGCACTGCGCCCACGGTTAGCGGCTAAGCTGGCTGCCTATGGTGCACCGCCTGAGCTTCTGGCGGTGGGCTTGATCGAGAGTGGATTCCGTAACTTGCCGTCGTCGGAAAACAAGGTATCCGGAGCCGCCGGCATCTGGCAATTCATTGCATCAACCGCTCGCGTGTTTGGCTTGCGAGTGAATGATGCAGTGGATGAGCGCCTGGATATCGACAAAGAAACTGATGCGGCGTTTCGGTACCTCACGGCAAACAAACTACGTTTTAACGATTGGCTGCTCGGTGTGATGGCGTACAATATGGGGGAACGCGCCCTGGACGCCGCCATCCGCAAAGCGGGCACGCGGGATCCCTGGGAACTGGTGAAGCGCGGTTATGAGAATGATAGCGACTATCTGCCGAAATTCATGGCGGCGGTGCTGATTCTCAAAAACCCGCAGGCGTTGAAGTAGGAAAGCTCGAGAAGCGGGGGAGATGGCTTTCCCCCGCTTTGCTACCGGATCGGGCGCAGCCAGAACGTGCAGTTGGTGAGCAGAGTCATGAAGACCAGAAAAGAAAAAAGCTTCGGGCTGATTCGATGCAAAGACAAGGGAGCCAAGGGAAGCCCCCGGGCCAGCATCACGGTTCAAACCTTTCAGAGCGCGAAAGTGTTTGAGCGGGAGCAGCTGAAGGGGCTGGTGTGTGGCGCATCGGTTCTTCGGGTTTATTCGAAACAAAATTCATTTAAGTGCAGAAGGCGATCCCGCAGGCCTGAAGGCAATGTGCCCTCGCATTTTTTGGTTCCCGCCGTGCGTGGCGCCCGAAGGGGCGGCAAGTGTCGACGGCCGGCGAAGCTGATGAATGGCATGCGGCTGGATCAGGCCACTTTGGTGAGGGCCGGCGAAGTGGGGCCGAGAAGAAAAGATCAGGGCAAGATGTAGCGGCGCTGGAAAAAAGAAAACCCGCTTTGGAAGCGGGTTTTCTTTTTTGATCTGGTGGCTCTCAGCGCCTTCTTTTCTTTTTGGGAACGGGCTTCTTTTTGGCTGGAGCCGCCTTGCGGGAAGGCTGCGTGGTTTTCGATCTTGCGGGAGGCGCCTGCAAGGCCGGAGCCGCGGGCGCTGGAGGAGGAGGCACGGGCGAGGCCACCGGAGTGGGAGCTGGTGCCGTGGGCATGGGAGCCGGGCTGCCGAAGTAATAAGTGATCGAAACGGAGGGCGCGAGCACGTGAGCGGGTACTTCGTCGTCGATGGTTCCCGTGGGTTTCTTGTTCTGGAAGATGGTGTAGTGATTGAAATAGAAACCGAGATCGAGCCTTTCGTTCATTTCGAATTCGATGCCGGCCTGTATCTTGAAAATCGGGGTTTCCCAATCGCCCGTGCGATAAAAATTCTGGGATGACTGGTAGCCTACGCCGAAGGAATAAAAGGGGTGGAAGGAGCCCCAGGGATTTTGCCGAGAGAAGAAGCTCACCACGGCAGCATGGGTTTTGAGGTCCATTTTGGAAAGCTGGAAGTAGTTGTAGGAAAGCTCGAACCCGATCTCCGGAGTTCCGGGCACGTAGCGAACCCAAGCGGATCCGGTGGGGCCTGCTCCTACTCGATATTCGAATTCGTGCTGGGCCCAGGGAGCGGCAAAGGCGCCACCGAGGGATCCACCCACGCCCCATTGCCCGCGATGATCCATGGCGTTGCCAGGGGTGCTAGCGAGCAGAAGAAGGGAACCTACCAAGATCAAGGAGCGCAAAGAGCGCGGCCAAATCGTCTTCATCCAACCTCCAGAGGTAAGTCGATTGTGTAGCACGCGGCCTCTGAACTCAAAACCTTTTGTCAGGATCCGCCAACAATAGACGCATGGCGCAAATCGCCGCCTAACATTTCCAAACAATGGTGTTCGCCTCAGGCGTAATTCGAGTGCAAGGCAATGTAAGCGCCTCCCAGCACTCCCGATTTATTCCCCAGCTTGGAGCTTCTCAGCACGGGAAGCAGGGGAAGCGTGAGCAAGCGCCGACGGAGAAGTTCTTCCAGTTTCTCGCGGGTCTGAGGCAGGAAAGCTTCGTGTCCTTTGGCGAAGGAGCCCGTGAAGATCATGGTCTTTGGGTAGTAAAGAACGATGAGGTTATGCAGATATTCGGAAAGCAGGGTGGAGTATTCCTCGAATAAGGAGCCGGCCTGCGGATCTCCTTGCAACGCCTTTGCGGCCCACTCGGTGCCTTTGAGCTTGATGCCGAATTTCTTTTCGGCTCTCTCATCAAATTTTTTTCCGGAAAGGTAAGCTTCCGCGCAGCCATAGTTTCCGCATCCGCAAAGGGCGGTTGGGTCTCCCGCTCTCAGCAGCAGGTGCCCGCCTTCGGGATGAAGCTCCCGGCCGCCTCGCACGAGGCGGCCATCGCAGATCACGCCCATGCCCAGGCCGGTTCCGAGCGTGAGCACGATGCAGTTGTCGCCCGCGCGGCCCTTCCAGCGCTCAGCAAGCACGGTGGCGGCGGCATCGTTTTCCAGTTGAACGGGAAGTTTCAGGGATTTGGAAAGATCCCGGGAGAGGTGGATTTTCTGGGCGCCTTTCCAGCCGAAATTCGTGGGATCAAGAAGCATTCCGGAGGGGGCGTGCAAAGGGCCGGCCGAGCCAATGCCTACCGCCTTCACCTTCTTCACGCTCAGCTCTTTCACCACTTCCACGAGCTGTTTGCGCAGGCCGGGCCATCCGTCGTGCAAGCGGCTCGGAACCTTGAGTTCCTTGAGCACTTTGCCGTCTTTTCGCACCAGCCCGGCGGCGATTTTCGTGCCTCCGAGATCGATTCCGATTACGTACATTCTATTCCCACTTGAGATTGCTCTTTCCTTGGCAAGATAGCGCGAGCCAAAAAAAGGCGCAAAGGGGTATGATGGAATGCGATGAACTCTTTGCGGTTTTTTCATCTTGTCTGTGCTTTTCTGGCTGCGTACTGCGCGGCCGCGTTATGGCGCGACCATAACAATACCCTGCAGCTGTACCCTGAGTGGAAGAGCGCAAAAGCAGAGCTCGCTCTAGGAGTGAACGGAGCTCAGGCCTTCTCCTTCACTCCCATTTCTCTCCTCGGGCGAGCGCTGAATCTCGGGGCCTGGCATGGACAACAGGAGCTCAGGCTGGAAAAAACGTGGAGTGAATTTCCTGAACTGAGGGCCAGGATCCGGGCGGAGGGCCTTTCCGAATGGAGCCTGATCGCTCGCTCTGTTTCGGGAAAGCCCGATTTTGCTGTACGCCTTTCCAATCAGGAGGGGCGCCCCTCCGCATGGCTCAAGCTGGGAAGGGACAGGGAAATTCTCTCCCGCTCTCCGATCGGGCCGGGTTTTGGAGGCGGCGGCTGGCGGCTGGTGAAGCTTCGAAAAGAAGGATCCGAGCTTACGGTGTGGCTTGATGGAAATCGGATTGGCGCGCGCACGTGGCCGGAGGGTTCCTGGAGGATCTCTCTTCGCGGGCAATCGGAAGAGGGGCGC
>CAZTCD010000007.1:0-70096 GCA_964612065.1 uncultured Bdellovibrionales bacterium
GCGGCGGAGCGTTTCCCGAAAGCTCTGGCGCTTCAGCTTCTTCCTCCAGATCCCACGCCTGAAATGATTCTCCTGGCCTTGCGTTCCTTGCTGAACGAGGCGCGTTTGCAGCACGATCTTGAGGCCGCCGAGAACGTGGCCTGGGGAGGTGGTGGTGGCGGGCAGTTCGACGATCCTTCCATCGAACTGCTCGGCTCTTCCATCATCGAGCTCTCCGCTGCCCGTGATATGGAGAGCGTGGAGCAGGCGGTGCTTCGTGCCTGCACGCAGATCGCTCCGATGGCGGAGCTGAGGGTGCACGCTTATCCCGAAACCGCCTCATCCCGTGTGATCGGGCTGTATCAGCTGGCGGTGCCGGTGCATTATCAGGGCGCCTTGAAAGCCCATATCTATGTGCGTTTCGACGGGGATCCGCCCCAGAACGTGGTGGACGAGATCGGCGGAGCGCTGCTTAACCTCAGCGATGCCGTAGCTCTCGCGGTGGAGCGCAATCTGATGATCTCCAAGGCCGAGGAAACCAAAACCGTATGGGAGGCTTCTTTTGATGCCGTGGAAGATCCAGTGGCGATCCTCGATGATTCCTATTTAGTGCTGCGGGGCAACCGGGCCTATGGGCGTTTCGCCAAGATTCCGGTGGAACGCCTGCAGGGCCGCGAGCCGGCGGTAGTGAGCCTTTCGAAGCTGAAGGCCCAGCCCGCTTCCGCGGCCCAGGAGTGGGATGAAGCGGCCGAGGGGCGCTCTTATCGGGTGTTTTTTGATACGATCCAGGAACCTCTCGGGGCCGGCCGTTATGTGCTTCGCTTTCACGATATCTCGGAAGAGCGCTCGCTCACGGAGAAGATCTTGGCCAAGGAGCAGGTGGCGGAGCTGGGCACCCTGGTGGGATCTGTTGCCCACGAGATCAATAATCCGATCGGTGGAATCCTGGCGATCGGGCAGATCCTGCAGAAGGACCTGGATCCCGGATCCCCGCTGGGGCAAGACGTGGAAAACATCATTCATAGCGCTGAACGCTGCCGGAAAATCGTGCAGACGATGCTCTCTCTCGTAAGGAAAGCCGACGATGAACGCAAGGAGCTTCCGCTCGCGGAATGCATTCAGAGCGCGCTCGATCTCCTGCAAGGAGAAGTGAAGCGGCAGACGGTGCGATTGAAGGCGGGATTGCAGGGCGCTAAAGCGGCAGCCGTGATCACGGGAAACCGCAACCGCCTGCTTCAGGTTTTCTTTCATCTTCTGCAGCAGAGCCTGCTGGCGATCGGAGAAAAGGCTTCCCGCGCCTCTTTTGATCCGTTTCTCACTATCGAGATGATTCCGGGCTATGGAAACGTGGAGGTGAGGATCGAAGACAATGGGGATCCCGTGAAGCATGAGTATGAAATCCAGAGCTCGGTGGCTTTCACGGTAGCCCGGATGATCCTCGAAGAGCATGAGGCCCAGTATTTTTTCTCCCGGCTCGAGAACCGAAACCAGCAGCGCCTGGTATTTCCTCTGAGTGAGCGGCAGTAGTTGTTTTTGTTTATCAACTACTTAGCACAAGCCATTGAAAACATTGTATTTTATAATGTGACCCGTTGCGTTTGACTTAATGCATTAATTTCAGTAGGTTTCGGTCCACCCTGGATCTCAAAAACATAAGCGCGTGGTCTTAGACACGCGGACGAGGACAATCGAATGCCGAGGACAACTGCATTTGTTTCTATTCTTGCGCTCGCTTTTTTGGCGGGTTGCGGGAGCAAAGACGAAAAACCAGCGGCTCAGCAGCAGGCTGTGGAGAACAACTACCAGGGTGGCGAATGTGGCGATCGTGTGAAGAGAGATTATCGCCAGGTCACGTTCCGCTGTGATCGCAGCCAGTTTCATTCACGGGCTAACGTGCGCAAATGCCAGCAGGAGGCGAACAGCTTTCTGGAAAAATATCCCGCCATCGATTGCGTGGCCAAGAGGAGAATCGAGCGCAATCGGGACGGAGATCGTGACTACCGGATCGAGGCCCGGGAGATTCGCGAAATTCTCGAGCGCATCGAACGGATGGGCAGGCGGCGCTGAGATTCTAGGGGTTAAGCAGGCCCAGCGTGCGCAGAATGGTTCTGAGCTTCAGAGTATTTTTCTGGGCGTGTTGAGACTTGGGCGCCACTTTGCGCTGAAAGAGGCAGTTCTCAGGCTGCACGGAGATCTCCGTGAACTCGGCTTTTTCCACTTTATAGAGGTCAGTGGCGTTGAGAGTTTGGTAGTGCACGCCGAGGAATGACGCCAGTGAAGGGCCGGCCATAGCGCAGATAGGGCGAGGCGCTTTCAGTTCTTCGATATTGTCGTTCAGGCCTTCCGTGTCGGCATTCGTCTTGAGGCTCAGATACAAGTTTCCGATTTCCTGGAGAAGAGCAATGGGAGCGTTCAAGGGCTTGCCATTCACTTTCAGGTTCATCCGGTAGGAATTCACGCCGTCTTTGCAGCCCCAGCGCGAATCCGAGGGTTCGCAGCCAAGAAGGTCCACCACCATGGTGTTTTCGCGAGTTTCCTTGGAGTCGCGGGCGATTCTGGCTTCGCTATAGCGGGCGAGCAAAAAATCGCCTCCAGAAGAAGGTATTGTGAGTTGGGTATAGATACCTGTTATTGCTTAGCAATATCGATTGCGAGTGGTGGCCAGGAGGCTTTAGCTGTGCTCTCCCAGATAGCGCTTGGTGAGCACCTTCGCGGCTTCCACTCCCGGCTGATCAAAGGGGTTCACGTTCAGGGCCGCACCTGCGATTGCGGTAGCCCACTCGCAGAAATAGAGGAGCGCTCCGAGGGAATGGGCATCCAGAGTATCGAGCTCAATGGTGCAGTTGGGGATCCCTTGAGCGGTGACGGCGTCTCTCGTGGCACGGAACTCGGCATCGATGAGCGCGCTCATGGTTTTCCCTCCGAGGGAGGAAAAAGCGGCCAGATCGGAAAGCTCCGGGTTGGCCGGTATGGCAACCGGATCGGGATGCCGCTTCACGCGAACAAATAAAATCGATTTATCTTTTGGGCCTTCCATATAGAGCTGCATCTGGGAGTGCTGATCGGTGGCGCCCACGGCGGGGAAAGGTGTGAGGCCGTGCCCGTTTTTCCCGAGGCTTTCGCCCCAAAGCTGGCAGAACCAGCGGGAAAACGCGGATAGCTGGGTGGAGTAAGGCATCAAAACCGTTACGGGATGCACCTTTTCATCAAGCGCCAGAGCGCGCGCGAGCTGGGCGCAGGGATTTTCGCTCCAGCTGCGCGCTTCCCAATTCGCCACGCTTTCCGCGCCGGTAAGAAAATCCTCCAGGGGAAGCCCGGCAAAAGCCGCGGGAAAGAGGCCCACCGGTGTGAGGGCGGAGAAGCGGCCGCCCACGGCTGAAGGGATGTCGAGGCAGGAAAGCTTCCATCTCCTGGCCACTTCGCGAAGATCGCCTTTTTCCGGGTCGGTGCAGAGAACGAAGTGCTTCTTCCAGCTGTCGCCGCCACCGAGCGATTTTTTCATCCACTCCATAGCCACGAGAAACTGGCTGATGGTTTCAGGGGTTCCGCCGCTTTTGGCCACCACGTAGAAAAGAGTTTCTTCCGGCTTGGCGTGGTCGAGGAGCCAGCGAAACCACTGGGGGTCGCTATTATCCATGAAGTGAAAGCGCGGCTCTTCCATTCCTGGGCGAAGCGCTCTGATGATGGTTTCACCGCCCAGGCTGGATCCGCCGATTCCCAGCAGCACAAAATCCCGGATGGGGCGGCCGGTGGATCCTTGGCGGTGGCCGTTCGCGGTTTTGCGAATCGTTCCCAGATCGGGATGGCAATCGCTTCCTTTTCTCAACAGGCGGCGGTAACCGGCGTAGGAGCTTTCGTTCCATTCCTGCATCCTGGAGGAAAGCTGAATTGCATCCTGGCCGGAAACTTCGCTCTGGAATCCAGGCAGGCTGCTATGGGTAACGGTCAGGCTTTGTCTCACAGATTCCTCGCAATGATGAGCCTTTGCACTTGGCTGGATCCTTCCACGATCTGCAGCATTTTGGCTTCTCGCATGAAGCGTTCCACTTTGAACTCTTCCATATAGCCGTAGCCGCCCAGCACCTGCACGGCGTCGGTGGTGATCTTCATGCAGGCTTCCGTGCTTTTCAGCTTTGCCATGGAGGCTTGCAGGCTGAAGGGGTGGCCATTGTCCTTCAGCGAGGCTGCCTGAAGCGTCAGGAGGCGGGACGCCTCAAGCTCCGTGGCGGCATCCGCGAGGAGGAAAGAAACTCCCTGGAATTTGATGATGGGGCTTCCGAACTGCTCCCGGTCTTTCGCGTAGGCTGCGGCGATATCGATCGCGGCCCGGGAAATGCCGTTCGCTACCGCGGCCATGGAGATCCTTCCCCCGTCGAGAGCCCGTTTGGCGATCTCAAAGCCCTGCCCCTCGCTTCCCACAAGATTTGTTGCGGGCACTTCCATGTTTTCGAAAAGAATTTCCTGGGTGGGGGAAACCCGCATTCCCATCTTCTTTTCCACTTTCCCGCCTACGAGGCCCGGGCCTTTTTCCACCAGGAAGCAGCTCACGCCCTTCGATCCGGGCCCGCCGGTTCTTGCCATCACGGCAAAGTAATCCGCATGCATGCCGTTGGTGATGAATTGCTTCACTCCATTGAGAATATATTTATCGCCCTTTTTCACGGCCGTGGTTCGCAGGGCAGCGGCATCAGAGCCCGAGCCAGGCTCCGTGAGGCAGAACGCGCCGATCTTCTCGCCGGAGATCAGTTCCGGGATGTACTTTTTCTTCAGCTCCTCGCTTCCACCGGCATTAAGGATGGAAATGGGAAGGCCGGTAACCGAAAGGGAGGTGGCATATCCGGACGAGAAGTAGGCGAGCTGCTCAAGGGCGAGAGCATATTCCGTGGTGCCGAGACCGATACCACCGGATTCTTCCGGGCTGGTGATGCCGATCAGTCCTGCGGCGCCGGCTTTGGGAAAGATCTCCCGGCGGAAATGGGAATGGGCTTCGTCTTCGTCCACGTAAGGGGCGATTTCGCGCTCTGCGAATTTGCGGGCTATCTCAACAATTTCTCTTTGGGTGTCGCTTAGTGTGAAGTCCATAGCGTTTCCAAGCTTACACGGTTCCGGCATAAACTCAAGTGGCCGAAAAACAAGGTTTTTTGATGAATGCTTCGTGTTAGCCTGGTAACGAGTACACAGGTTGTTCCGCTGTTAAACCGCGCAAGGATGATGCGGCTAGTGAAATCCCGGAACTTAGGAAGCCTTTGATGAAGCTAGAGCTGGTCCCCGTTGTAAGATATTGGGATTACAATTCGAAAGAGATCTTTGCCGCGATTGATTCCATCCGGGAAAGCGGCGCCACTTCCATAGCCGCGATTGTGCCCTGGAGCCATCTCGAAACCGACCGGCATCACCTTTTACAGAAGCTGGTCAAGCAGGCTGCCGCGAGCGGTTTGGGCTTGCGGCTCGTGGTAACTCCGGAGCTGGGCATCGGGTATCCCAATGGAGGTGTGCCTGACGAGCTGCTCCGCGAGCGCCACAATCTCGCGCAAGACCGGATTGGCCATCCCTTTTACGCTTGTGTGCCCCCGAACATCCATCCTCTGGTAAGCTTGCTGGCCCCCGCCGTTTTCCAGCGTTACGGGCATTTCCTGCTGAAGCTCACCCAGGAGCTCTCCGAGGTGTTCGCCGAAGGTTTCGAAGCCGATGTGGAGCTGGTGGTTACCGATTCCCTCTTCAAGCACTACCGCAACACTGGCTTGGCGGCTTCTGATCATGGCGACTTCTCTCTCCGCCATATGCAGTTCGGTGCCGGCTATAAAAAAGAGGAGTGGACTCCCGCTCTCGCCGAACGAATTTTCCATTCCCGCGCCTTTGATTTCCTGGAAAGCCGTTTCCGGAAATTCCCGCGCGTGAAGGTGGTTTCGCGGAATCTCTTCTCGCGCGACAGCTCTCACGGACGGCTGCTCGAAGAGCTTGCTGGCTCCGGGCCGAACCATGCGGACCTTTTCAAGGACCTCGTGCGCGCGCGCGGATCCTGCTCGGTGGCCTGGCTGGACGATCTTTACCGCCTCAGGGACCGCGAAAGAAATTTCCTGGTGAGCTCTTCTCTGGTGCTATTCGGGGAAGTTTGGCTGAACGAGCACGACTATTTCGCACTCTCCGAAGGCTTCCGCGCAAAAATGCGGAAGCTCTCCGCCGGATTTTCCACGGGAGAAACCAATCTCGCCCGGCCGGCGATCGCGCTCGCCCAGAACCGTTTCGCCCCGGCACGCATCTCCACTCTGCTTCAGGATAAGCTCGGCGTGGCCCTGAAGATCAAAACCTCTCTGGCGGAAATCGACGCCGAGGAGAGGAAAACCACCCGCCTGTTCGTGGTGGAGGAGGGCTACCCTCTGGAGCTTCGGCAAACGCATGAGCTGCTCGGCCTGGCGAAAGAGCGTGACTGCACTCTGGTGCTTTTCCGTTCTTCTCTTTGCGAAAGCGGCCTCAATGAGCTGAAAAAGCTGAAAACTTTTCGCCTGAACCACGGATGGCTGTTTGAAATCGGTATCTATCCAGGAGGCGGCCATGTGCTGCTGATCGAAGGGCAGGAAAATTCCAGCCTCACGATGAGCACCCTGGGCGATAGCCTCGTTTCCGTGGCGAGAATCGAGCCTTTCTGCTCCTTTGACCGGGGAGATTCCGGTGTGATCTCCGTGAGCGTGGACTGGAACCTGAAAGACGAAACTCCTGAGGAGAAAGCCAAGGGCCAGATGAAAACCCTTTTCCTCATGAATCCGGAGCCGGAAGCCAAAAAGCTGAATCTCGAATTTTCGGCCGGTGTGAGGATTCACGGCTCCGGCGAAGGTGCTGCCGCGGAAGCGGGACCCTTCGGCAAATGCTTCGAAACCGAGCTGCCCCCGCTTTCCGTGATTCCGATGAGCCTCTTCGTGGAGCGGCTGCCGCAGGCTTTTGATCAGATAAAGGTGGATGAAAATGGAACTCCGGCAGAACTGGCATAAATTCCAGAGAATTCTAGGGCCGCTCCCGGCTAAGAAGGCCGGGCTGGTGCTGCTGCTATCGCATAACCGCGTGGTGGCTGGCGCGCTCGGGCTTTCCACTGGCGGAGGGGCGCGGGGAGGCTTCAAGGAAATCGGGCGGCAGGTCGATGATATCAACGGGGCCTGGGATGATCTTTCCTCTCGCTATGGTGCAGCCGGAGCCACTTTCGTGGACCAGGAAGAGCTGCTGAACGCCCTTTCCCAGGTGGCTGCGGTGAAGCCTTCGGCCCCGGCCACCGATCACTTTCATGCTCAGCTCGGCCGTTTGCGCGAGATGCTCGGCGTGGAAAAAGGCGAGAAGAGCAAGCTGGCCACTCATGTGGGAGAGAGGCCGGTGGAGCATTTCTGGCCCCGGAAGAACTTCCTCCTCTCCATATTCCGCTCCTTTTTCGGGGAGCTTTTCCCCGAACGCAAGCTCCTGCTCGTGGGCGTGGTGAATAGCCCCGATAATTTCGATGCAATCCTGCTCGAGTTTCAAGGCAGCGAGGTGAAAGGTTTTTCCGAGCCTGACTTCTCCGGTATCGATTGGAAGGGGCTGGATCTTTTTCTGCCGGAAACCGCCGCCCGTTTCGTGGCCTGGTGTGAGAACCACTATGTGCTTCCTGCCTATTCGATCTTCCTCAGTCGCCGTGTGTGGGACGAAGCTCGAGGAGCCCAGATGCAGGGTGGAGAGCGTGCTGCCTGGAAGGTTTTACAGAAGACCAAGGTGGCGCGCGACGTGGAAAAAGAAGTGCTCTTCGAGCCCGAACCTTGGCCGGTGAAGGCGCTACTTCGTTGGCATTCCATGCGGGGTTAGGCCGTCTGTAGCGATTTCAGGCCGGGCCCCAAGCGTCAAAATCCCGGCATTGAAAGTGCTGCTTACCCGGTAGTAGGATATTTCCATGGCACGGACGCCGAAGCTCAGGCACGCATTTCTTTGGATCTCCTTCTTTTTGCTCTCCTCCTGCGGAAAGTATGACCGCATTGATGACGGTGGTTTCACCACTGTGGAGATCGGGGGAGGGCAGTCGCATAACCTTCTCACCGCAAACGTGCTCACCTACGGCATCCTGATTTACGCCTATAGTGATACCTACGTTACGAATCTGAAGCTTTCCGACGAAAGCCAGCTGGCGCATATCACCCTGCCGAACGGCACCTATCAGTTCTATGCTTTCGGCCATGCCTTCGACTTCGGCTCTTTCGCATCCAATCCCATTCGATGTGCTGTATCCGGCTCCATCGCTCTAACCGGTACGGCCCAAACCGTGGCGTTGGATTTCCGGGAGTCGAATTGCGCGAACGGCGCTTTCACGTCTGGCGGCAACCATCTGGATACCAATACCGGGTCTACGATCGCCAACTCGGGAGCCATTTTCGCGCAGCTGGAATACATTCACTGTGGAACGGCGGCTGGAACCGCGCTTTCCACCGTGGCCGCCACGCAGGATTGTTCCACCGGCTCAGGCATCTCAGCCCCTTGGGCGGTGGGCTCCAACGCCCGCTTCCAGGCAGTGGTGCCGATTTTCAAGCGCTCCGGAAACGTAACTCAGGTGATCGGCGAAGCTTACCGAAGCGCCTGCAGTGGCAGCGCCTACGTGGATACCATGGGTTCCCAAGCAACCTCGCTGCCAGTACGGTTTCCCTCCGGTGTGTCTACGCAGCCAGGAGTGTTCCCGATTGCTTTTGAAACCTTCACTGAAACGGACTGTAACTCGGTACCCGTGGCTCGCCACGAGTTTTACAATGGCTTGATCTTCGGCCCCACGAATGGGGCCTCGCTGGGCAGGGCGCTTTACTACACCAGCGGCTCGGGTGTGGGCCGCCTTCGCCTGTATCTCCGGGAGCCTTGAGGCATAATGTTTCCTTGGATCAGCGGCTCCCGGCTGCTCTGGCTAGTG
Source organism: uncultured Bdellovibrionales bacterium (assembly GCA_964612065.1). Classification (GTDB taxonomy): domain Bacteria; phylum Bdellovibrionota; class UBA1018; order CAIPTA01; family CAIPTA01; genus JAKFYM01. The sequence goes on from CAZTCD010000007.1 coordinate 8,885, forward strand.
CTGGGAGCGTGCGCCCTTTTCCTGCCCTTTCACCAGCTGCTTTACTCCGATAGAGCTCTTTTTTTCCGGGATCTCTCCCGCGATCTGCTCGTGCAGAAAAGCATCTGGGCGGAAGCGGTGAGAGCGGGAGAGGGGATCCCTCTCTGGAACCGCTTCGCGCTGGGAGGCACGCCTTTCTACACGATGATCGTGGGCTCTCCGCAGCATCCGCTGAACTTTCTTTTTTTGCTTTTTTCCCGGGACGAGGCGCCCCGTGCTTTGGCCTGGTACCTGTGGATTCACTATCTGGCGTTCGGAGCGGGGGCCTGCCTGCTTCTCAGGTCCTTCCGTTTGCGGTGGCCTGTTGCGGTTATGATGGCGGTTAGTGCAGCCCTCTCGGGATTTTTACTGAGCGCTCACAGCCTTGGGCATCTGGTGGCTTCCGCGGTGGCGGTGCCTTGGTATTTCTATTTCACCCGCACCTACTTCCGGAGCGCGAGGCCGCTTTATCTTCTGGCCGCCAGCGCGATGATCGCCTGGCCGATCTATGCGGGCGATCCCCAGTTCACCTATGTGCTGGCGGTGATCTCGGGCTATCAGTTTTTAAGACTCCGCCTCTGGCTGCCGTGGCTTGGCCTTGGTGCTTTGGCATTTCTCGCATCGGCAGCGCAGTTGCTGCCTACTGCGGCCGAGATCATGGCCTCGGAACGCCTGCAGATCGAGACCACTGAGCTGCTCTATTTTTCATTTCATCCCTCCCGGCTGGCCGAGCTCTTCTTCCCTCTTTTCTTCGGCAACCGCTATGGGGTGGAGAGCTTCTGGGGGGCTGATCTCGTTAATTTCCATTATAAACATCCATTCATATTTTCTGTTTATCTAGGGATACTGAGTCTATTTTCCCTGTCGCTTTTGCCGCTCCTTTTTCGGCGCGGAAAGATTGTTCGGCGCGCGCTTCCCTTGGCGGCGCTGGTGCTTGCCGGCTTTTTCCTTGGCATGGGCAAGTTTTTTCCGCTTCCCCTTTACGAGGAGTTTTCCCGCTGGATTCCCCTCTTTGGCCTGTTCCGCTATCCGGAGAGGTTTCTGTTCTGGCCGCTTTTTGCACTTTGGCTTCTATGCTCGCTGGCTCTGGAGCGAGGTTTTCGTTTGCCAAAAATCTTTCTATCGCCGGTCTATGTTTTTTCTTTCGCGAGCGCCCTGGCCGTTAACGCCGCGGCCTGGTGGTTCCTGGAGGTGCCTGGCCCGGCCAAGGACGCTCTGTTTGCCACCCTTTGGAAGGCGGGGGCGTTTCTGATCGCTGCGCAGGTTCTGCCGCGAATGCAGCGATCCTCCTGGCTTCCGTTGGTATGCGCCGTACTGTTGGTTTATGAGCTGTGGGCGGTGCAGTCGCGCCTGATCTGGTTTCAGAGCAAGCATATGGCGGATGGAAACCGCTACCAGCTGGTGAGCTCCATTCGCGGGAGCTTGGCCTCGAGAAAAGCAGAAATAGAAAGTGGCGCCGCTTTTCGCCTGGGCACGGAGAAGCTCGGCAGATTCGAGTTCAACGCCGCAAGGATGGACCATACCGTGGCCACCACTTTCAATCTGTTCGATAGCCTGGCCGCCAATACCGCGGGATTTTTCGGCATTGAGGACGTTTCCGGCTACTTTTCTTTTTTACCTTCCAGCCGATTGAAGTTCTGGAAGGCCATGGTGCGGCCCGATTCGGGCGGGGGCGATATCCGCTTTTATCATGATCTGCTGGGCGTATATTACACACCCGTTCGCAATCCCGACGACCAGAGAATCCGCCTGGAAGTGAACGAAACTGCGCTTCCCTATCTCTACGTGCCGGAGCGGGTTTTATTCGACGATACTTTCGATTCCACTCTCCACACCTTGCGGGCCGGAGAGTTTCGCCCGAACAGAGATGCCGCGCTCACGGGATTGGCTCATGAGGCGGTGGAGCAAAGAGGCGAGCGAGGCAACTTTCGCATCCTCCGGCGGGATTCCAGGGCATTGGATTTCGAGTTCACGCCAGGGCCGGGTCCTGCGAAGCGCTACCTCGTGGTGAGCGAGAGCTTCCACAGAGGCTGGAGGGCTTGGGCGAGTGGGGTCGAGCTACCACTTTGGACGGCTAACGGATGGAGTATGATCACGGAACTGGACAAGCTCGAGCCGGGCAAGGCGGTGACGGTAGAGATGCGCTTTCAGCCTCCTTGGCTGTGGCCAGGCCTTTTGCTTACGGCCTCCTGGTGGCTGATCGTGATTCTGGCTTCTTTCGGGAGGCTTCGGTTTCTATCTACTTTGCGAGGTACTCGCAGCTGAATGTCACCTGGCGGGTGGACACCTTCTTTTCATCGTCCCCCGGTTTTTCACGATAGGTGCTCACCAGAGTGAGCACTGCTTCGGCCGGGTATACGCCGGGAGGGATCGGCCCCGCGGTGAAGGGGAGATCAACCTTCGTGAGCGTGAAAACCACGGCGTCGAAGCGGATGCTCGGCAGGCGGCCGGGAGCTGGATTCAAGAGGTCGCTATGGTCCGCCACGGTGAAACGATCGGTTTCTGTCCTGATCATCCAAGAATCAGCGGAAGAATACTGCCACTCGATGTCCACGTAGGATTCGCGGGAGGAGTCTCCGGTAAGTTGGCTTACGAGCTTCAGGCTTCTCACGCTCTGAAGGGAATCCCATCCTGAGCGCAGGGCTTTTCCGAAGGCTCCGTTTGGCTTGCACTCTATGTGCACAGAAGTGTGGGCATGGGCCGGCAGGGCAATAAGGACGAGGAGCGGAAGAAGAAGGGATTTCACATAAACCTCCGGAATGGCTCACGGGAATTGCAGGGTGGCCCTGTATACCTGCAATGGCACGGGGAATCCACTTATCGCAAGCTGGCACACTTGCGTGTTGATGAATGGCCGAATTCTCGTTCAGAAAAGAGAGGTTGAAGCGGCTGCCGAGAAATCTTCCCGCCAGAGGGAGAAAAGGCAAGACCTCCCGAGGCCTTAGTCTAGATCTATCAACACACAAGGGGGCCGGCTTAAACCACTCAATTGATGCAAAGCATTAAAAGGCCTTGCCTTTCGAGGGGATAACCCGCATATTGAGCCTCCCCATGAGCCAGATCCGCACCGACATCATCAGCCTCAATCCAGAGGTGGCTGCCAAGCCGCTCGATGAGCGCGCCAAGATCTTCGATATGCCCGCTGTGGGCGCGAAAGAAACCGAAACCCGCATTCCGATCACCGGCCTCACCTTCGAAAAGCTCGTGGCGGAGATCGCTTCCCTGGGGAAAGAGAAATACCGGGCGGAGCAGGTGTTTTTCTGGCTCTATAGGAAACGCGTGCGCTCCTTCGCGGAGATGAGCAACGTATCCAAAGAAGTGCGGGAGCTGCTCGAGCAGAAGTTCTTCATTCCCCATCCTCCGCAGATCCAGATGCAGATCTCGGCCGAAGACAACGCCCATAAATACCTCTATCGCTGCGCCGATCAGCGCACGATCGAAACCGTGCTCATGCCGATCAAAGATCGCCTTACCCAGTGCGTGAGCTCCCAGGTGGGCTGTGCCATGGCCTGCGCCTTCTGCAATACCGGCGACATGGGCCTGATGCGGAATCTCAAAACCCACGAGATCGTGGACCAGGTGCTCGAAGTGGCCCGCAACTATCCCCAGCACATCGTGGATAAGTTCGGCGAGCGCATCACGAATATTGTTTATATGGGAATGGGGGAGCCGCTCCACAATCTCGAAAACGTGCTCGATTCGATCGCCATTCTCACGCATCCGCGAGGCTTCAATATCTCCCACCGCAAGATCACGGTTAGCACCAGCGGTCTCGTGCCCCAGATGCTCGAGCTCGGACGTCGCTCGAAGGTGAATCTGGCCGTTTCCCTCAACGCCACCACCGACCAGCTCCGCGACGAGATCATGCCGGTGAACAAGCGTTACAACCTGAAAGCCCTGCTCGATGGCTGCCGGCAGTATGAGCTCGGCCCGGGCCGACGGATCACTTTCGAATACGTGATGCTGAAGGGCCTCAACGATTCACGGCAAGACGCCCAGCGGATCCTGGCTCTGTTGCGCGGTATTCCCTCCAAGGTGAACTTGATTCCCTATAACCCTCATCCGGCCTCGCCCTTCCTGCGGCCGGATCTGCCGAGCGTGATGGCCTTCCAGAAGTACCTGCTGGACCGCAACCTCACCACCACGATACGGATCTCGAAGGGCCCCGATATCCTGGCCGCCTGCGGGCAGCTGCGCTCGAAAGAGGCGCTGAGATCCAGGCATGCCGAGAGGCGGGAGCGCCGGCAGGGTATGGATACGTCTGTTCGCGCCTAAAATGTTGAGAGTCCTCCCGCTTGTGGCGAGGAAGGCTTTCCAACGCATCATCGCTACTCAAAGCAGCCGGATGCTGATCGGACACTAGTCGCAAGAACGCTGGCTTACCACTTCGGATTCCGAGTTGCAGCCCACGTAGCGGCAGCTCGTGGCGCCCATTCGGTAACAGCGGTCCAGAGCTTCGTTGCGGGTGTCGTACTCATCGGAACCATAGGCTTCGAAGGTTTCCGTGAATCCCTGAGAATTTACGCCTTCAGCTTTGCAGGAATAATTTTCCCTGGAGCAGGTTTCCGTGCAGCGGCCGTGCTTGGCTTTGCACTCCTCGCAGGAATTGTGGGCCCCCCAATGCTCTTCCCAGCCCCTATCGGTGGCAAGGCAGCTCACCTGCCCGCCGCGGCCCCAGTAGGCGTTGGCGTTGATGGCGTTCAGTGCGGTGAAGAGAGTGATGGCTAGAGCAAGTATCGATAAAATTGGTTTCACAGAGGCTCCTGGCAGGGGGCGGGAATTCGCCTTGGCGGGAACAGCAAGCGATGTGCCATCAGGAAGCGCTGCGATTTCAGATAAATAGAATCTCTAGAGTGGAGCCAATATGCCCGGAGTGACTAAATGGCACCAAGCGAGTAAATCCTCGCCGCGGAAAACATGCGGATACTAGTCAGAGGCCGGTGTGCGCCCCGATTTCCGCTCCAGGCAGCGCAGTCGCTCCTTCGATCCTTTACCCGGCAGATCGCAGGCCGAGGTTTCGAACGCGCTGAGATCCAGCCTCACGCACCGGATACGGAGGTCGTTGGAAACCAGGATTCTCGAGCAGGCATCCACAGCTTGCGCGCTTCGGCCGTTGCGAACGCACTTTACCTGATCGGCCTCGATAGGGCTGAGCCTCTTGCAGCTCTTCATCAGCTCAGGGGTGGGATAAGAGCGCAGGCAGATCAGTTGGTTGTCGGTGGACCAGCCGCTTTTTCCACAGATCTCGAAAGAATCTTTATTGGCTCCGGTACGGAGGGCGGTGAGGCGTAGTTCCGGGTCTTTGTGAAAGGCAGCAGCGAGCTGGATCAGATCGGCCTTCAGTTCCATGAGCTCACTATGGCCCACGCATCTGCGAATGCAGTCCTTCCCCGACTTGCAGAGCTCTTTACAGGCTTCGTTCACGGCATTGCCCGCGTGGCTATTGGTAGCCAGAAAAAAGAAGAAGAAAGTGATGCGAATCAGGGGTGCCATGCGTACCTTGCTGGAGCTCAATGCTTGGGTATTTTTCGGCCGGAAATAGCCGGGACTTAAGGAGAATTCGGCCTAACTCCGATCGGAGACGGAGGATGGAGATCCTAGAGATTCCAGGGGTTTAGAAGAAACCGTGGGTGCGGCTAACTAGATTTCATTAGCAGAATTCTGGAGCCGGAACTTACCGCCGGGCCGTGAGATCTCCACGCTCACCTGTCCTTCGAGAGCTTCGATAAGTTCCCGGGAAATTTCTTCGTTCTGTACCAGAAGCGAAGGTGCCTCGGAAAGGGGCAGGGGGCGCCAGGAGGTGGGGAAGGCCCCCATGTATACCGTTTCCCTGTCCACGATGGCGCATTCCGAGCGGAGGCGGCGCCCGCAGATCTTGAGCACGGCTCCTGATACGGTAAGGCGCCGGAGGCGGCGGAGGGCGGGTGCGTCTTCGCGTTCCGCATTGAGAAAGACAGTAACTCGTACTCCTCTGGAGAGAGCGGCATGAAGGTGGCCTTCCACGCGCTTGGAAATCCGGCTTTCAGGAAGGGAAAGCACGATTTCTTTCCTGGCGAGAACGATGCAGGCATAAAATTCCTCCGCGCTCTGGCTGCCGCTATAGAGGGAGTAGTTCTTGTGCCGGACGGAGAAGGCCACGGGACCGCTGCTCGAGCTCCATCGCTGGTCGAAGTAGGCGGCTGCACCGTGAGCTACGTCGGAGCCGAGCAGGCATTCCACGGAAAGAGAGAGCGACAAAGACGGACGCGCGCTGCGGGCGTTCACCGCCATTACTTCCGCGCGATCGAAGATCCAGAATTCACCGTTCAGCGGGCGTTGTCGAGGCAACCAGGCCAGGGCGCCACGGCACTGGCGGAACTCGGCGCCGGCGATTTCCAGAGAGGCAGCCCGTTCAGAGGCGGAAATGCTCTCGTTTTCCGCAAGCACTCTAACTCGGATCCCGCGTCTGGCGCAGGCCTCGAGCGCATGGGCGAGTTCGGCAGGCCAGGCTTCGATCTGAGGGCGGCTGGAAAGAATGAGAATTTCGGACTGGGATCCTTGCAGAAGCAGGATCTTGCGAGTCGTCCTGGACTCGAGGAGCAGCTTCATCTTTAGATTGTTTCAGACGCAGGGAGGATTACAAAATCTTTTCTGGAAATATTTCTCTCTCCGAAAAACCACTCAGGCCAGATCGCCTTGTTTCCAGCCGCGAGCGTTCATCCATTTTTTGAATTCGTCGACGGGATAAATCTTCTGAGCGCTCCAGTCGGGGCCCACCAACTCCTCGCGATGTGGGGCGAGGCCATGCGTGCGGTGAATTACGATATGCGGATCGAGATGGCGGAGGAAATGGGCGGCTTTCTCGAAATACTCTTCCATTCCGAGGAGTTCAAAGTCTCCGGCTTTGAAGCGGCGCTCGAGTTTTGTCTTCTTGAGCACGTGGAGGTGGTGAAGTTTCACCCCGTGCACGCCCATGCGGCTGAGAGTGCGGGCGCTCTCCTCGAGGTGCCCGAGCGTTTCCATCGGAGCGCCCAGGATCAGGTGAGCGGAAACATCGAGCTCTTTGGCTCGGCCTTCCTGCTTGAGGCGGTGGCTGAAAGCCAGGGCTCGTTCCAGGGAGTTCAGGGCCGTGGCGGCATCGTGCCCGCGTTCGAAGAAGCTGAGAGCTTCGTCCTGGAGGCTCTGCACGCCGAGTTCGAGCTGCACGTCTACCCGGTCGGAATAGGAGGCGAGTACTTCGAGAACCTCATCGGGCAGGCAATCGGGGCGGGTGCCCACGGCGAGGCGAACCACGCCAGGGAAAGCCACGGCTTCATCATAACGGGTTTTGAACTCGTGGATCTCTTCGTGGGTGGTTGTATAGCTCTGGAAATAGGCCACAAAATGCTCCGCCCGGAACTTTTGCCGGATGCCGCTCGCGGCGGCCTCCAGCTGCAGGCGCACGGGAAGCTCTTTGCGGAGGTTGGCGAAGTAGGAGGCGGACCCGTGCACATCGCAGAAGGAGCAGCCTCCCCAGCCTTTTCTCGGACCGAAGGTGCCGTCGCGGGTGGGGCAGGTTTGGCCGCCGCTCACGGTGAGCTTATAGGTTTTGCCTCCGTAGCGCTCCACGAGGCTATCGGAATAGGTTCTGTAGGGAGCTTGCACGAGGTCTTGATAGCTTCCTGGAGGAAGGAATGCCAGGAAATTCAGGCCTTTCGCCTGCTAGGCTCACTGGCAATGCAATCTCAGCGGCGGATCAGCAGCTGGTGGCAGATCTCTTCGAGCTCTTCCCCTGAAGCGGAGGCCAGAGGGTGGTTCTTCGCTTCGAGATCGTGGGAAACGCCGTTCACATCGGCCATGCCGGAGGCTGGGGTGAGGCGGCAGTAGCCGCTGCCGGTGGGATAGTCGAAGTGGAAGTCGAAGATCGTTAGCTCGGCCTTCTTATCAGAGAAAGAGATCACGTAGTCGAATGATTTGGCATGTGAGCTTTGGCCCTCAATCGAGTTCACGATCAAGCCAAAGGGCGAGCTGCTGAGGCTGGCTTCCCGCTGGCGGCGTACTAGCTGGCGGCTTTCGATGCGCTCACCGGAGCCGAGTTTTACTTCGAGTTTCAGCCATTCACTATCGGGCTGGCGGGTGAGGGTGGCGGTGTCGGGGAGGGAATCGCCGTCGAAATCGCCCTGGTGAGTGGCCAGAGGCGCGGCTTGGGCGAAGGCGGGCAGAAGCAGGAGAGCGAAAAGGGTGGATTTCATATTTCCTCCGGAACGGAATTTGGGGTGAGGGGAGTATACGACAGGAGGGCGCGCGAGGGCGTAGCTTGTTGCAAACGATGGGGCCGGTGAGTTTTCAGCACGCGAATTTCACGCCCGTGGCCGGGGTAAGTGCTTGAATGCACAGCCTTGCGAAAGGGCTCAGAACATCGATTTTTTATTGGCGATATTGGTGAGCAGGGTGACCGCCAGCATGCAAGAGAGCATGAAGGAGCCCCCATAGCTCATAAAGGGCAGGGGCACCCCTACGATCGGCATGATCCCGGTGGTCATCCCGATATTGATGAATACGTGCCAGAAAAAGAGCGCAGTGAGGCCCATGGAGAAGAGCATCCCGAATTTATCATTGGATCCGTAGGCGATCTTGAGGGCGTTGGCCAGCAGGATCAGATAAAGCGTGAGCAATACCAGAAATCCCACGAACCCGTGCTCCTCGCTGAATACGGGAAAAATGAAGTCGGTATGGTGCTCAGGAAGGAAGTTGAGCTGGCTCTGGGATCCCTGCTTATAGCCTTTTCCAAGGAACTGGCCTGATCCCACGGCGATCATGCTTTGAATGGAGTTATAGCCTGCGCCCCTGGGATCGCTCTGCGGGTTGATGAAGGTGATGATGCGCTGGCGCTGGTAGTCTTTCAGCACGAAGAAATAAGCGATCGGAGCCAGAATGAGGGCTCCCGCGAACACCACTGCCAGCAGGCGAGGGCTCACCCTTACGAACAGGATCATGGAGGCGCTCACGGCCAGGATGATCATGGCGGTTCCCAGATCGGGCTGCGCCATCACCAGGAGCACGGGGATCAACACGAGAAGGATCGGGATCATCAAGCTCTTGAGGTCGTAGTATTCGCGGTACTGATCGTCGTGGAAATATTTGGCGAGGGTCCAGGCGATCGTGATCTTCATGAATTCCGATGGCTGGATCGAAAAGGCTCCGAAACCGATCCAGCGCTTGGCGCCGAGCACGCTCTTTCCTATCAGTAATACAGCCACGAGAAGGAGGATATTGCCGGCGTAGGCGAAATAAGCGAAACGCTCGAGCACGCGGTAGTGAATGAAATAAACGATGCCGCAGCCGATGGTGCCGATGCCGAACCACATCGCCTGCTGCTTCCAGAACTGCGCTTCATGGCCCTGGGAGGCGAAGGTGGCGCTGTACAGGTTCACGATCCCGATCGCGATCAGGCAAAGCATCACCCAGATGGCGTTGAGATCGTACTTGGAGCTTCCTACTTCTTCGTTGCCGAGTGTGGGCATGGCTTAGTCCTCATCGCTGCTCGTGGCTTGCTGCTGGGCTCTGTAGGCAGCGGCCTTTCGTTTCCAGTAGGCGGCCTTGGCTTCCGCCAGGGCCTCATCCGAGTATTTCACCGGATCCACTTTCTGAAGGTATTTTTTGATCACAGCGAGCGCAATCGGAGCCGCCGAGCTCCCGGAGCAGCCGTGCTCCACCACCACACTCACGGCGATCTTGGGGTTTTCCACGGGGGCGAAGGCCACGAATATCCCGTTGTTGCGGAAGCGCCTTTCCATGTGCTTGCAATCGAGATCGCGGGTTTCATTGGTGATCTTCACCACCTGGGCCGTGCCGGTTTTTCCGGCCGCGTCGATGCCGGGAATAAAAGATCCGTGAGCGGTGCCCTGATCGTGGCCGATCACATATTGCAGGCCTTTGCGCACGAGCCGGTTGGTGTCGGCGCTGAATTTGGTCTGGCTGATCACTTCGGGCTCGGTTTTGTCGAGAACGGAGCCATCCGGGCCTTCCACGTATTTCAGGAGGCGGGGGCGGTAAACGGTGCCACCGTTGGCGAAGGAGGCGATCATATTCGCCATCTGCAGAGGGGTTGCGGTGAGGGCGCCCTGGCCGATGATTACGGAGAGGGTTTCCCCAGGGTACCAGTCGGCGTTCTGCACTCTTCGCTTCCAGGCCACGTCAGGCACCAGGCCCGGGATTTCTCCCGGCAGCTGGATTCCGGTACGGGAGCCGAGGCCGAGGCTGCGCGCATAGCGGGCGAGCACGTCGATATCCATCTGGGTGCCGAGCTTGTAGTAGAAAACGTCCACGGAGCGATAGAGGCTCTTCACCACATCGGTGGGCCCGTGGCCGCCTTTTTTCCAGTCGTGGAAGGTGTGGGAGCCGAACTTGAAGGTGTAACCGGCGTTGATTACGAGATTCTCGGTGATCAATCCCTCTTCCAGGCCCGCGATGGCGGAAACCATTTTGAAGGTGGAGCCGGGCGAATAGTGGTCGAGGATGGTTTTGTCCCGGAGGGGCTTGTCGGGATTGGTGGAGAGCTGCCTCCAGTATTCAGGCTTGATCCCCACGGAGAACTCGGCGGGATCGAAGCTCGGCCAGGAGAGCATGGCCAGCACCTCTCCGTTGTTCGGGTCGATGGCCACTACGGAGCCTGTTTTATTGTCTTTGACGAAGGTTTCAGCAGCGGTCTGCTGGAGGTCCTCGTCGATCGTGAGCACGATATTCTTTCCGGGCTCCGCCGGTTTCGGCGGGATCTCAAAGATGCTTTCGCGGCCGGCTCTTTCGTTGATGCGTTTTTTGCGGCCGAAGGCGTCTACCTCCACGAACTCCACGCCGTCGGTGCCGCGAAGCACATTTTCCCACTGCATCTCGAGGCCGCTCTTTCCGATGCTGTCGCCCTGCTGGTAGAAGCGCTTGGCATTGCGGTTCACGCGGGGAAGCTCGTCGGCATCGATCTCGGAAATGTAGCCGAGAAGGTGGGAGCCGATGAGGCCGTTCACGTTGGTGCGTCGGATTCCGGTGGCCACTTCCACGCCGGGCAGGGAGTTCTCCTCCATTTCGATGAGGGAAACTTCGTCCATGGTGAGGTTCTTCTTGATCACCACGGGCTGGAAGGAAGGCTGGTTGCGCGCCTTCTGGAGGGTATCGTTGATCGATTTCGGATTGGAGCGGACGATCTTGGCCAGCTTCTCGATCGTAGCCTCGCGCTGGGCGGGAGAGGCGGCCCGGAAATACTGGGGCGTGATCGTAACGTTGAAGGTGGGATGGTTGTCGAGAAGGATGCGGCGGTCGCGGTCGAACACCATCCCGCGCGGTGCCTCGATCTTGATCTTCTTGAGGCGGTTCTCCTCGGCACTTTGCTTGAATTCCTCGCCCTTGAGGATCTGGAGGTACCAGAGGCGAAGGAAGAGGATGGAAGCCATCACGATCAGGATGCCGTAGAGGTAACGGAATCTGTCCTGGTATGCCTGGAGCTGTTCATTTTGCCCAATCATCTGGCGCGCTCCACAATGCCCAATCTCATCGTTGCTCTCGGCCCGCCCCGTTCCGCCGTACCTTCAGTACGGCTCACGGCTGCGCGCCTTCGAGCGCCTCGATCTTGGGCATTCTGAAGCGCGCCGCAAGAATCAAAGGCGCAAAGTGCGCGCTCCATAATGCCCAATCTCATCGTTGCTCCGGGCGAGCTCATCAGAACTCCTCTCCGGTCAGCTCGCGTGCTTCCGATTCGCGCTCGATATGCGTCCACTGGTCGAGGGAGCGCACGAGGTGGAATACAGGGCGGGCGAAGATTCCGAGGGAAAGCAGGAAGGGCAGCGAATACTCGAGGGAGGAGCGCCAGGTGTTTCCGAGAATGCCGTATCGCTGGGCGAGGATCAGGAACGCCACCTTCCAGATCAATCCTCCCGCTACGGCCAGCATGATGGAGGAAAAGGTGGTGGCCACGAGGAACATCTCTTTCGTGAAGAGGATCGCCATGAACACGGCGAGGTAGCAGGCCGTGAGAATCCCGGCCGGCGCGCCCGAATGGATCTCCGCCACTCTGCCGATCACGATCATCAGAGCCGCGCCCTCGAAGAAGGAGCGATGCAGGCTCAGGTAAACGGAAACCAGCAGCAGCAGATCGAGCTCAAGCCAGGAAAGGGCCGAAAGCTTCAGCACCACGCTCTGCACTGCCGTGAGCAGAATACAGAGAATGATCACGAGCACGAAATTCAGGGCTCGGTACAACTCATGAATCATTGCGCGCCGTGGGCAGGAGTCTTTTTAGGCTCCGCCTTCTCCTCGGTCTTGGTGGATTTCGCGCCTTTCTCGTCCTTGCGGGAAATTTTCGTTTCCTTCTCTTTCGGCTCTTCGAGGGTGGCGTGTTCGAGCGGCATTTTCGGAGGATCGATCACGGTAACTTCTTCGAGGCGGTTGAAATCGGCGGCGGGCGCGAGCTCCACGGTTTGGCTGATGCCGAAGTTCTTCTTCTTCACGCTCACCACTTTGCCGATGGTGAGGCCCTTGGGAAAGAGGCCGCCGATTCCTGAGCTCACGATCAGATCGCCTTCCTGCACATCATCGGTGCGGCGGAGGTATTTCATCGCGAGATTCTGCCCGCCCAACCCTTCCACCACTCCGCGCACCCGGTTTCTCTGCACCAAGGCGTCGATGGCAGAGGAGGAATCAAGGAGGGCGAGCACATCGGCAAAATCGTGCCCGGCGCGAATCACGCGCCCCACCACGCCCTCGAGGGAAACCACCGCCATGCCCACTTCCACGCCTTGGCGGGTTCCTTTATTGATGCGGATGGTGCGGAATTCGGGGTTCACGTCCTGGGCGATCACCTGGGCCACCACCTTTTTTCCTTCCAGCGGGGCGTTGAACTCCACGAGGGCTTTCAGGCGATCGTTCTCTTTGGCCACCTCGTGAAAGCCCGCGATCTCATTGAGGAGCTTCCGGTTTTCCAGGGCGAGGGTGAGGTTGTTTTCCTTGGTGTTCAGCAGCAGCAAATAGGATTGCAGCGTGTCCCAGGTGGTTTCTATCGTCCATCGAATCCCGCTTTGCACGGGGGCGGAGATGGCAACGGCGGCGCGATCGAACCAGTGAAAGTCTGCCGGGCTCTTTCCCCCCGCGTTAAGCGCGATCACAGGCACAATCACAAGCACGAGCGTGGCCAGATAGTGGCGGTACTCTTTGATAATGTTCCACATTCGTGTTACGGATTTTAGCTCGGGTAAAGCACTGAATACAAAGGAAAAAGGGACAAAATAGGACAAGAGCCCCTCAGCGCTACGGCACCCGAAAAGGAATGAAGCGATGCTCAAGTACATGCGCGACCATTTAGGCAAGACTTTCCTCTTCACCATAGTGGGATTGATTGCGATCGTTTTCGTATTCGCCGGGGTTTATCCCGAGCTTGGCGGGGGATTCGGCAGCGCTGGCGCTGCGGCCAACGTGGGGGGCGAGAAGGTAACGGTGCAGGAGCTGCAGAACGCCATCAACCGGGACATCGAGAACTATCGGGCCCTCGGCATGGATCTTCCGCCTGATATGATCGAGAACATCAAGCAGGGCACCCTGCAGAACCTCGTGCGCTCCAAGCTGATGCTGGTGGAAGCGCGTCGCCTGGGCATTCAAGCCAGCGATAACGAGGTGATGCAAGAAATCCGGAAGATGCCTTATTTCCTCGATAAGGCCACTCAGAAATTCGATCTCCAGCTTTACCGGAAACTGCTGGCAGAGAACAATCTCACCACCGGCCAGTTTGAAGACAATGTGCGCGAAAGCCTGACCAATCAACGCATGCAGGAGTTCCTGGCCAGCCGGATCCGCATCACGCCGGCCGAAGTGGAGCGTGAGTTCAAGCTGGCTAATGAAACCCGCAATCTTGAGTTCGTGCGCTTCTCCCGCGAAGACGCAATGAAGAAGTTAAGCGTGGAGCCCAAAGATATTGACGCCTACCTGGCCGATAAGAACAAAGAAGGTCAGGTGCTCAGCTACTATGCCGGGAACAGCGCCCGCTATAACAAAGAAGAGCAGGTTTGCGCCCGCCACATCCTGAAGCGCACGGCCCCCGGCGCCGCGGCCACCGCTCCCAAGGAGTTTCTCGATCTCAAGCCTACGCCTTCGAACTTTGCGTCGCTCGCGAAGAAACATTCCGACGATCCTGGTTCCAAGGCCGAAGGAGGCGAGCTCAACTGCTTTGGAAAAGGCGTGATGGACAAGGCCTTCGAGCAAACGGCCTTCTCCACCCCGGTGGGCAAGATCAGCGCGCCTGTGAAATCGGCCTTCGGCTGGCACTATATCTATGTTTACAAGAAAGAGCCTGCGGTGAAGATTCCCCTCGAAAGCGTGCGTAAAGAGATCGCCACCGAGCTGATCAAGCGCGAGCGCATCGAGGAGATTCGCAAGATCAATTTCGCCGCCGCCGCCGATGCCCTCAAGAACTGGCCTCCGAAAGGCGTGCAGACCACCGGCCCCTTCAACTCTCTCGAAGGAGTGCTGCCGAAAATCGGTACGGCACCCGAGATCCTGAAAGCCGCTTTCGATCCGAGCGCCAAGATCCAAACCGGCCCGCAGCAGTTTGAAGCCCAGGGCGGCGTGATCGTGGCCAAGGTAAAAGATAAGAAGAGCGCGGATATGAGCAAGCTCGCTTCGGAAAGGGAAATGCAGATGCGCACCCTGAAAGAGCGCAAGTTGCGTGCTTTCCTCCCCGCTTGGCTGGAAGACGTGCAGAAGCGCACGAAGATCAGCTTCAACAACTCGATCGTAAGCCAGATGTAATAGGCGTTTCGGAGGGCTGGGTTCACCTGCCTCCGGGTTCGCAGAACCAGAAAGCCTCGGCCTTGGCCGGGGCTTTCTGCTTTGGAGGCTGGCGCCTCTGTTTGTGGTGGGAAAATGACCTAGTTTGCGGAGGCCTTTTCTTTCTTCGATTCGTTCTTACGAATAGCAGATTTTTTGATCACGACCTTGTCTGACGTAGAGTTGGTCTCCGCCAGTATCTTGGAATGGAACTTTGCTAGGTGTGTTTGGGATCGAGAAAAGAGGTCTGCTTCTTCTTTCGAGCTTTCGGTAGCAAGCGCCATGATTGGGAGCATAAGGAGGAGGAGGGGGGCAAGCATTCGCATGAGGAACTCCTGAAATGGCACGGGGCGTTATTTATACACCACGATTTATTCTCTTTCAATGGTCCGGGATCGGGTTCGCGATTCTTTTGATATCTTTCGGACCTTCGGAAAGAATTCAGGGATCCACATAAATAAATAGCATTTTAAATTCCGCGACCTTGGTATTGGCCGACAGATGTCCAAAAGTTGGACACCTGAAACGCTCCCCCAGAATTGCCTAACCCCCTGAAATCCCGCCATTTCGCCCTATGGCACTTCCTGTGCACATAGGGGGTGCCCCCGGCGCCGGGGCCAAGTGGTGGCGCCCTGGTAAGGAGTGACCGATGTACGCCCGAATTCTGATGCTCGCAGCTGCTCTGCTTGGCTCTACCGCTGCCTATGCCTCCACTCACCGCCCTGATGCCTATCAGGATCTCACCGCCGTTCCCCTCAAGCCCGGGCAGTCACCCCGCCTTTCGAACGGAGTGGGCGATCTTTCGGCCCGCGAAGGCCGCCACAAAGTGAAGCTTCCTCTGCAGCTCGAAGGGGTCATGGAGAAGGTGAAGAAGTCGAAATATAAGCCCAAGCGTGAAGCCAAGGCCAAGCCCTCTCAGCGCCGCAAAATCGTAAAGACGAAAAAGGCAAAGAGCCTGCCTCGTTTGGTTAAGGGAAAGAAACCCTCCCGCAAGAGCTCCTTCCGAGTGGAAGCTGTGGCTCCCGCCAAGCGCGCCAAGAGCAATACCCATCCCGTAGGCTTTGAGGAAGACCTTCCCATGCCTACCGCCCGTGATAGTTCCACTTCCGGTTTCTAGGAGCCCTTTGCCGGTTTCGGTTTAGGAATCCGAGAGCCGCTTACGATCAGGTTTCCCGCTCGGAAGACGGGGAACCTTTTCGCATTCCTGCCACCAGTGTGGGCGCAGCTCGCGGCTGAGATTTTCCTTCGCGAACTGTTCCACGCGCGCCGATAGCTCGGCCTCGCTCAAGCGGCAGCCTGGTTTTCGCACATAAACCAGCCCCACCCTTTGCACGGAGGCAATCTCTTTGCCGAAGGCCAGGCATTCGGCGATCTCGGGCATTCGTTCAAAGGCCGCCTCGATCAGCTGAGGAGCCACCTTGCGGCCGCCGATATCGATCAGCTCCCGCGTGCGGGCCCGGTGCTGCAGCCGCCCTTCCCGAAGCTCGAAAAGATCTCCCGTGGCGAACCAGGCATCTCGAGCCTGAAACGCGCCTTCCGATCCCGAGCCGAGAAAAAGCTGGTCGCCCGAAAGCTCGAGCTCGCCCTCCGCGGAAAGCCGCGTTTCCGTGCCCAGGCTCTTTCCTTCCAGAAGCACGGGGCCGGCGGCTTCTGTCATCCCGAAGATCTCGAGAAGGACGGCGCGGCTCGAAGCCTTGAACTCGGCGGCCAGATTGGCTCGCAGGGGCGAGGTGAGAGAAACCACCTGGCCGGCATAGGCGCCCGTGCCTCCGAAGCGAAGCCATTGCTCGAGCAGGAAAGGATTGAGCGTAAGAAATTCCACCTTCTCTTCCTCGAAAATGCGGGCGGCCCCGGGGGCCCATTCGCTGAAAGGCAGAGGGGAGTACAAAACATCACTTCCGCGGGCGGCCGGAAGCAGGCAATGAAAGATCACGCCGGCCATGCTCCAGGGGCGGAGGAGGGAGCAGGTGGGGCCGGAGCCGGGGAAAGCGCCAAGCAGTTGCTCGGTGGAGGCCAGAAGCGAGGCCTCGGAATGCAGGATCGCCTTCGGGTTCCCGGTGGTGCCGGAGGTGAATAGAACCAGCACTGCTTCCCGGGGAGGGTTTGCCGGCAGCTGGGCGAGAAGCAGCTCCCGCTCCAGGGGAGAGGAGGGAGGGAGGAGCACCAGGGGGGCGCGCTGGGTTACGGCAGAATAGATCGATCCCCAAAGCGCAGGTACCGTTGCGTTTTCCAGCAGGAGGTAGGGGCCGTGGGCCTCGAGGCCGCTATGAGAGGCAGGAGGGGAGAGGGCGCGGACTTCGGTTCTTGCGCCGTTCTTTTCGCCTGCCTCCAGCAGCTCGCGCAGGCGCAGGTTCCGGCAGCGGGATCCCAGAAGGGAGTAGATGCCTCGGGGGGCCTGGCCCATGCTCAGCCTTTCGTTACCAGTTCGGCGATGCTTTGCACGGTGAGGAAGTTTTTCCGGCCCGCACCGAATGCCGGGATCTTGCAGCTGAACTCTTTCTCCAGCCAGGTAAGAAGCTTCACCTGAAGAAGGGAGTCGATCCAGCCGTCCTGAAAAAGATCCCGGCTCTTCCGGATGGAGGAGAGATCCTCCGAAGAGGAAGGTTTGGCATCTTTCAGGAACTGAGCGATTTTTTCTTCCTGGGTTTCCCTGTTGGCAGTGCTCATTCTTTTATCCTTCCCTGGGTTTCGAGGGGGGTTCAGATCTTCGCGTTTTCCGGAACGTAGATGCGATAGATGCTTTTCTCTTCGGCGTATTTGCGGAAGAGATCCGTAAACTGCTCCAGCGGGCGGAAGCTGGCCTCACCGCTCAGGCGGTCGAAGGTTTCCACGAAAATGGTGGTTTCCTCATCGGAGAAATTCCCGAGGTTGGGCTTTACGTAGTTAGACAGGCCTTTGCCGCTGGCGGCTTCGAAGAAGTCGATGCCTTTTTCCTTGAGCTGGGATTTGAACTCCACGGCCTTGCGGCTGCGGGCGGGATCGCCGGCGCCTTCGTGCCATTCCACGGCCACTTTGTAGTGCTTGCGGTCGAGCACGCGCTTGGCCCATTCGTTTTTGGAGGCGTCTTTGCGGAGGTGCTCGTAGAGCACGGAATCATCGCAGCGGAGGTAGGCTTCCACGTCGGCTGGTACTTTGAAGGAGCAGTTCTCGCTGCGGATATAGCGCTCCATCATCTTCTCGTAGCACACGCTCTTGTGGTGGAGATACACCATCAGGAACATGTGGTAGCGGGAGAGGAGAAAATCCTCGAACGAATAAATCGCGCGCTCCGACAGAGCGAGATGGGCGGTTTTGGCTTTGCCACCGCCTTTGCCTCCGGGGCTTTCGAGGTAAACGCCGAGGTTGGTGAGCAGCCAGTTGGCGTCGAATTTTCCGTAGCTCACTCCGGTATAATAGGAATCGCGCTGCAGGTAATCCATGCGGTCGGCGTCGATCTCGGAGGAGATGATCTGGTGGAGCACCTTGCGGAAGCTTACGCCCCGGTCGCGGAAGAAGTCGTCTTTGTCCTTGAGTGAAAGGTTCATCACGCAGGCGATATGCCAGGGCGTGAGGCCGAATTTTGCGAAGGCCTTCTCGAGCACCGGGGTGAGGGGCGAATCGAGGATGATCTTGAGGGTGTAGTCTTCGTGGGAGGCCTGGCGCTTCTGGTCTTTGCCGGAAACCTCGGGTGGGAGGCCGAGCTCGGCCACCGGAGGCATGGCGTGCTCGATGGCGTGGGAGAAGGGGCCGTGCCCGATATCGTGCAGGAGGGCGGTGATGCGGGCGAGGTAATAGTAGTTGTGGAAAACGTCCTGGCCCGAGAAAAAGTGGTTTTTGAAAATGCTCTGAAAAGCAGTGCCGGCGAGATGGCAGGCGCCGATCGAGTGGATATAGCGGTTGTGAACGGCGCAGGGGTAGGCGAATTCGGAGAAGCCGAGCTGCTTGATATTGCGCAGGCGCTGGAAGGCCAGGGAATCGATCACGGCGATTTCCCACGGATAGAGCTCGATCGGGCCGTGGATCACGTCGCGCACTTCAGTGATCTTCACTTTGCCCTTGCGCGGGATGCTGGAGAGGTGTCGCGGGTTGTTCTCGGTCATAAATGCGGGCTTCTTTCTTTTCTGCGCAGGCCAATGGGTGCGGCGGTGGCGATCACGTCCAGGGGTCCTCGTGCACACCACCCCGGTGGTTGAGATAACGGGCCAGCACGAAGAGAGCGTCGGCCAGGCGATTGAGGTATTGCACGGCGAGCTCGGGCACGATCTCTCCGCTCTCCTTCAGCGCGATCACATCGCGCTCGGCTCTCCGGCAAATGGTGCGGGAGAGGTGAAGATGGCTTCCCAGGAGCGTGCCTCCCGGCAGGATGAAGCTGGTCATGGGCTGCAGGTAGGTTTCCCAGCCGTCGATCCTGCCTTCCATTGCGGAAATCGTGGCCAGATCTACATGGGTGCGATCCTGACGAGATCCTGAAAAAGCCTCCTGGCCTTGCGCCACCCGTTCGGAGGCTTCCTTGGAAGCGAGCCAGGATCCGAGCGCGAAAATATCTTTCTGGATTTGCAGCAACCAGAGGGTTTCTTCGTTATGCTTTTCCTTCCTGCAGAGGGAAACGCAAATGCCCAGGCAGGAGTTGAGTTCGTCGAGAGTTCCGTAGGCTTGCACGCGTCCGTGGGCTTTGCTTACACGCTCTCCGCCGAACAGCGCCGTTTGCCCTTTGTCACCGGTGCGAGTATAGATTTTCATAAAACCTTTTTAACCCGACTCACGGCTTAAAGGAAAAAAATCGCAATGCGTCAATCGCTGACCTTCCTTCGCTTTCTGGCTATTTTTCAGGTTCTCTTTCTGCTCGCGTCTTGTGCGAGCCTGCGTGGAAGCGCCCCTCACGAGCACGTTCCGCCTCCTCCTCCCCGCCCGGAAGTGGATCTCAGCCGCTATGACCAGCTCGTGGTGATCGGCACAAACGATTTTCACGGCTATCTGCGCCCCGTGGAAAGCAAGCTGGGCCAGGAAACGGTAGTGATCGGCGGAGCGGAATGGTTTGCCGGTTTCGTGAACATCCTGGAGCGCAAATATGGCGATAGCCTCATTCTCCTAGATGGGGGAGATATGTGGCAGGGAACCATCGATTCCAACACCTTCCGGGGACGCTCCGTGGTGGATTTCTACAATCTCCTTCCTTACCGGGCCGTGGCGGTGGGGAATCACGAGTTCGATTACGGGCCGCAGAGCAAGGGGGGGAAGGATCCGCTGGGCGCGGCCAAGGCGAATATGGCGGCGTCGCACTTTCCCTACGTGCAGGCGAACATCTATTGGAAGGGCACGAATAAGATCTGGTCGGAAAAGAATCTCGTGCCTTCGGTGCTGGTGGAAGCGGGAGGTTATAAAGTGGGCATCATCGGCCTCACCACCACCTCCACCCCCGGAAAAACCCTGCCCAAGCATGTGGAGAAGCTCGAGTTTCGCGATTTCGTGGAGCCCACGCTTTCGGAGGCGAAAAAACTGCGGGCCCGCGGCGCCGATATCGTGCTGATCACAATGCACGAGGGCGAGGGCAAGCCTGGAGATCCGGTGTATAAGCTCCTGCACGCGATTCCGAAAGGCACGGTGGATGGAGTGGTGGCCGGCCATTCCCATACCGAGGTGCATGAGTTCGTGAACGGGATCCCTGTGATCGAGAGCCGTACCCGCGGCCTCTACTTCGGCCGTTTCGATCTTTTCATCGATAAGGAAACGAGGAAGCTCAACCCTTCGCTGACCCACATCTATGATATGCACATGATCTGCGGCACCTGGATGAAAAGCTCCGATACCTGCGATCAGAAAGCCGCCAAAGCCGCCATCGAAGACGGCAAAGCCAAGATGGAAGATTTCCTTCCTCTTCGCACGGTGGAGTATGAAGGGCAGGAGGTGTATCCGGATCCCTCCGTGAGAGGAACTCTTGATCCTTATTTCTCCAAGGTGGACAAGCGGAAGAGCGAGGTGGTGGGCCAGGCTCTCGCCGATTTCGACTGGTATGAAACAGGAGAGAACCAGATGGGCACTCTGGTGCTCGATGCGTTCCGCTGGAAATTTCCGCAGGCGAAAGTGATCGTGATGAACGGAGGGGGAATCCGCCGCCGCCTATTCAAAGGCCCGATCACCTTCGGTGATCTTTACGAGATGACCCCTTTCGACAACGTGGCCGTGCTCGTGAAGGTGAACGGCAGCCAGCTGAAGGAGATGCTGCGGGTGCTGCTCTCGGGCTCGCACAAAGTGCCGATGGTTTCCGGCATCAAGGTGCGCTACTTCAACCGCGAGGATTCCGCTTTCGACCGTGACGTGAACGGCGACGGAAAAAAAGAGGATTGGGAAAAAGACCGCCTCGATCCGATGGGGGGAGTGGTTTGGGAGGACACCGGAAAGCCTGTGGGCGATCACGAAGAGTTCCTTCTCGCCACCCTGGATTACCTGGTAGCGGGAGGAGATCACCTTACCCATGTATTCGATCCCATCCCGCTTTCAAAGCGCCGTTATTTCGATCTGGCGCCCCGGGATCTCATGGCTGAATACCTGAGAAAACACCCTGGGATCGAGCTGCCCCGAAAAGACCATCTGAGGCTGGTACCTGTGGTGGGCAAGGGAGCTTCGAGCTCCATTGAGCATTGAGGAGCGCTGAAATCCCTGGGAGCGAGGGGCTGCGGAGCTCCCCTTGAATAGCCAACTTTCTTCGCTGCTTTCCCGGGTTGGATGGCCCTAGCCGCTCCCGCAGGCTAAAATAGAGGAATGAAGGCTTCCGACATCCTCCACAAGCAGATCAAAGACGAATACGAGAAGCAGAACCGCATCCTTTCCTTCGACGAGTATCTCGAGCTCGTGAAAGGGGATCCGCAGCGGCAAACCCGCTCCTCGGCCCAGTACATCGTAGACATGATGGACCACTTCGGCCGCGAGGGGCCGCCTTCCGGCGCCGCCGGGCCACGACGCTTCAAGCTCTTCGACCAGGAGTTCGCCGATCCCCGCTTCCGCCTCATCGGGCAAGAGGCCGTGCAGGAAAGCATCTACCACATCCTGAAAAGCTTCATTCGCGAAGGGGTGAACAATAAACTCGTGCTGCTTCACGGCCCGAACGGCTCGGCGAAGAGCTCGATCATCAACTGCATGATGCGCGGCCTGGAGGAATACTCCGCCCGCAATGAGGGCGCCGTTTACCGTTTCCACTGGGTTTTTCCCGCGGATCGCTTCGGCAAGCCCGGCCTCGGCCTCGGCCGCGATGGCGCCGTGAAAGACGACGACACCCAGAGCTACGCCAAGCTGGCCGATACCGAGATCGCCGCCCGCATCTCCTGCGAGCTCCGCGATCATCCGCTCTTCCTGATTCCGCAGGCCCAGCGCACTGCTTTTCTCAAAGAGCTCGGCCTGCCTTCCTCCTTCATCCTCTCGGAATACATCCAGAAGGGCGATCTCTCGCAGAAGAGCAAAAAAATCTTCGAGGCCCTGCTTCGCTCGCATAAGGGCGATTACAAAAAGGTGCTCCGCTATGTGCAGGTGGAGCGCTTCTATATCTCCAAGCGCTACCGCGATGCCGCCGTAACGATCGAGCCGCAGATGCACGTGGACGCCACCGCCCAGCAGATCACGATGGACCGCTCGGCCTCGATGCTGCCGAGCTCGCTTCAGTTTCTTTCCCTCTTTGATCTGCACGGCGATCTGGTGGACGGAAACCGCGGCATCGTGGAATACAACGATCTGCTCAAGCGCCCGATCGACGCCTTCAAATACCTCCTCACCACCACCGAAACGGGAACGGTGAGCATAGGCGGTACCACGGCCTTCATCGACACCCTCCTCATCGGCACCTGCAACGAGGCCCAGCTCGATGCCTTCAAGGAGTATCCGGATTTCCCGAGCTTCCGGGCGCGGATCGAGCTGGTGCGCGTGCCTTACCTCCTCGACTACAAAAAAGAGGCCGACATCTACCGCACCCAGGTGCGCCGCCTCGCCGGCGATCGCCACGTGGCGCCTCACACCCTGGAGAGCGCTGCGCTCTGGGCCGTGCTCTGCCGCCTGAAGAAACCTAATGCCTCCCACTATCCCGGCAACTTTGCCTATCTCGTGAATTCGATCACGCCGATCGAAAAGGCCCGCCTCTTCGCGGAAACGGCGATGCCGGCTCGCCTGAGCTCCGAGGAGCGCAAGCTGCTCAAGAGCTATCTCGACGAGATCCGCGCCGAATACGGAGCCGTGCCCTATTACGAAGGCCGGGTGGGCCCGAGCCCACGCGAGATGAAGATCATCCTGTTCAACGCTCTCGAGAGAAACGAGAAGGGCATCCTTTCGCCTCTCGGCCTGTTCGCGGAGCTTGAGGAGTTCGTGAAGCGCACCTCGGAATACGACTACCTTCGCGAGGATGTGGTGGAGGGCTTCCACGATTGCCGCGCCTTCATCCAAACTTCGCGCGATACCTATCTCGACGGCCTCGACGCCGAGATCCGCTCCTGCCTCGGCGTGCACGATGAGCGGCAGTACGAATCCTTCCTGAAGCGTTATATCGTGAACGTGACGGCTTACCTCAAGAAAGAGAAGATCCGCAACCCGGTTACGGATCGCCTGGAGAACGCCGACAACTCGCTCATGGACGAGTTCGAAAAGGTGGTGGGCGTGCTCGAAGATCGCGAGCATTTCCGCCAGAACATCATGACCCAGCTGGGCGTTTACGCGCTTGAGAACCCCAGCACCCAACGCGAGGGGATGGATTACGCGCGCGTATTCCCGGATCTGATGAAAAAAATCCGCGACTTCTATATCGACGAGCATTCCCAGCTGATGAAGCGGGTGCACGACGCGATCACGCTGTTCGAGCAGAGAGCCGGAGGGCATGTGCCTTCCGATACCCGCACCCGCACCGTGGAGCAGATCGAGGCCGAGAAGATGGCGCTCTCGATGGTGGATAATATGAAGCAGAAGTTCGGATATAACGAGGTGAGCGCACGCGAGGCGTTCGTGTATCTGTTTCAGAAGCGGTATTAAGGGTTAGGCGCGGAGCGGGCGGCGGATGGAGGCAGCGGCTTTCCCCGTAGGCGGCCGGAGCTTGCGTGGCTTGCGTGGCTTGCGTGGCTTGCGTGGTTTTCCCCGCTCGCGATAACGCAACTAGTCCTCCGCGCAGAGGTCGCTATGCGTTACGCCCGGCTCTACCCCAACTCTATGCCCAGCTCCATGCCCAGCTCGCCGTTCATAGGGATTTACCTTTTTGCCAGGCCATTCGCCAAACAGCTAGCGGAAAAACTACTTAGTTAATTTGATCCCTCGTCTCCATGCGACGCACGTCGGTGGGCGTAACGTCGAAGGTATTCGGCGTGGTCACGGTGGGCACACCGGGCGCGCTGAACTGCAGCCGCACTCCCTGGTGGGCCATATTGAACAGCAGGCTGTCGAAGGTAACGGCTCCGTCGATCGTGGTAACCGATTTGCCGCCCGTGAGTGAACAAGGCTGGGGCACGTAGCAGCCCGCTTCGATCGCCACGTTGTTCACCTTCAGGGGCACGCCGTTCGCGTCCACGAGGAACACCCGGATCGGCGACATCGTGTCTCCCTGAGGCACGTTGCCGATCACGGTTTCGATGATCAACTTGGCGCCGGCCGGCACTACGCCGGATCCGGGAACCAGGCCCTCGGATCCGCCGCCGCCTACATAGGGAGCGGGCCCTTCGCGGTTTTTGGAAGCGGCGAGATAGGCCGCTACGTCGCTGTCGAGCGCCTTCTGGCTTTTCTTATCCTGGTGCCGCTTGTAGAGGTAAGCGCCTCCACCCACCACGGCCGCGCCGCCGGCGAGCCACATCCAGTTGTCTTTGAGGAAGCCGCTCATGCCGCTCTTTTCCTTGGGGGGAGGGGCGGATCCGCCGCTGCCGTCGTAGCCCTCGCCGCCTGTGGGCGGGGTGCTGGGCGGAGGAGGAGGATTGCTGCCGCCGGTCCAATCCGAGCCCGTGCCGTCGCCACCGGTTCCGCGACCGCTTCCGGCGCTGGTGTCTTCGGAGATCGGGGGCGGAACCTTGCCCGTAACCTGGCTGTCTTTGCCGCCTGGCTTGTGAATCGCGTCGGAAGCGATTCCGCAACGTTCCTTCAGCTCTTCATGCTTGGAAAGATTATCGGAAAACCACTTTCTCTTTTCCTCTGCGAGTTTACGCTCCTGGCGCAGCTGCAGCAGCAGCTCTCCATAGGGCGAGTTGGGGTCCGGTTTGTCTTTGGTGCTTTTGCCCCATAGAGCTTCGAATTCTTTGTTGATCTTTTCCGCATCAGGTTTGGCCGCTGCCTCAATCTTCTTAATGTGGTTGGTTTTCACTTTATCGTGGATTTCCAGATATCGCATAAAGGCCCGCTCGAGGCCTTCCACCCGTTTGCCGGATTCTTTTTCTAGAAAACCAGTTTCCTGCCGCTTTTGAATAATCGATAGCAGGTGATTGTAGGAGAACTCTGCGCCCCTATAAGTATCAATCATCCTGGTATAAGCGCCTTCGCAGGAATTGGTGTCTTTGCCGGTAATGGCGGCGGCTTGCTTTTTCGCCTCGTCGAAAGCTTCGAAGCGTTTTGCCAGCTGGCGTTTTGCCTCGCAAACCATCACGGTGGTGGCGAATCTACCAAAGCCGATTTCGAAGTAAGCAGTAGCTGCAGCCACGGCGTTTTTCAGGTCTGGTTGTTGCGGATTGCTCGCCTCGGAGTACTTCTTGTGCACCAAAAGATTGGCATGAAGAAGGTTTTTACGGCGCTCGGCAATATAGGCGTTTGTTTTTCTGTCGTAATTAGAGTTCTGTAGCTTCTCCTTGGCGGAAAGTTCTTTCTTCAAAACGGGTTCAGGCCATGATTCCACCATGCCGCCGAAGCCGCCCTTGCTCTTTCCCTTCGGAGGATCGCAAAGCGCGGTGGCCGAAGCGGCCACTGGCTCCTTAGTATCAGTATCTTTAGTATCAGCATCTTTCTCTGCGGGCACCCGGCGAGACGCATCTTCCGCCGGCACCTTGGGAGTGGCCGGGCGTATGCCCAAAGCTTCGTCCACATCTTCAGAAAGCTTTTTCTTCTCGGCACCTGTGAGAGGAGCGGAACTGCCTCCGGCCAGAGCGGGCAGCGGCAGGCTGGCGAGCAGGAATGCCAGAAGGGTGGCGTGCGCGGAGAGGCGGGTGAAGGAAGAGGGGGGTTGCTTGTAGTTCATAGGGGTGGACCTTCCTGCTTACTCTATCGGCGCCTTTTGGGAAAAATGTGATGAAAAACCACCTTTGATTTCAATGGCTTGAAAATTTCTCTGCCTGCCCTTCTAACACCCGTGTTGTAACGGATACGGGATTGGCCAAGTGCCCGTGCTTCATAGTAAAAGCTCTCTCCGTACACTTTTCCGCTTATGGCACGCGAACACGAAACTACAGCAGACACCTATCTCGTTACCTGGACCGTGGAACCCGGTGAGGCTGGGCTGAGGCTCGACCATTTTCTGAAGGAAAAATACCGCAAGCTATCCCGCGAGTATCTGCAGAAGGCCATACGCGAAGGCCGTGTAACGCTCAACAATCTGGGTTCGAAGCCAAGCCGCCTCCTGAAGGTGGGCGAGAAAGTGCACGTGCTCAGCACCCGGGGAAAAGAGCCGAAGGTGGACTTCAGGTACGAGGTGCTCTTCGAAGACGAGCACATCCTCGTAGTGAACAAGCCCGGCAATCTGCCCGTGCATCCCACTGGCCGTTATTTTTTCCACACCCTCCTCACTCAGCTGCGCGTGGAGAACGGCAACGAGGTGAACCAGAAGAAAGAATTCTATCTCGTGCACCGGATCGACCGCGAAACGAGCGGCGTGATGGTGCTCGCAAAAACGGCCACCGCCGCAGCGGATCTGGTGCGGCAGTGGGAGAAGCGGGAAACCTCCAAAGAATATCTGGCGATCGTAGCAGGAAAGATCGAGCGGGATTCTTTCGTGGTGGATGCTCCGCTCGGCCGCCACCACAACTCCCAGATCCGGCTGAAGATGAATGTGGTGGACATGGGCCCCGACGGCGAGCCGCTTTATCTGCCGAAGAGCGAAGTGCTTCCGGCGAGCACGGCCTTCGAGGTGGTGGAGAGGGCGGGCGACTACACTGTGGTGAAGTGCAAGCCGCATACGGGCCGCCAGCACCAGATCCGCGTGCACCTCTGGCATGTAGGGCATCCGATTTGCGGCGATAAGCTCTACGGCCCCGACGATGAATTCTTTCTCGCTTCCACGGCGGGCTATGAGTTTTCCGATATGGAAGTGGAGCCCGGCATCTGCCTCAGCCGCCACGCGCTCCACGCCCATAAATTGGGGTTCCGCCACCCGGCCACGGGCGAAAAGCTCGAATTCCAATCTCCTTTGCCTCCCGAGCTGGCTGATTTCCTCCAAAAAGTAAAAAAAGAGTGAGAGAGTAGAGGCCATGCAAGCCTCTTTGCGGCATCGTCTTCTTACGCGGCGCTATCCTTGGATCGCCTTCATTCTCACGCAGCTCTGCCCGGGCTGGGGCCAGATCTATAACCGCGATTGGAAGTGGCTCGGCATCTCGTTCGTTTCGGTGGTGGTGCTCACCACGATCACCACGGTCTATCTCTTCGACTCCCTCAAGGAGATCGGAATCGCGATCTGCCTCGGGCTTGTGCTCGATCTTTTCCTTTCGATCCAGGCCTATAAGCGCGCCAAGAAGATGCAGGAGATCCAGCGTCCCGCCCATCATTACAACGGGTCGCACGTGCTCTTCCGGCTGATCTGTGTGTACGGCGGATTCACGGCTCTCCTGTTCGCGATCCCCGACGGCTACGGGCTTTTCATGCCCACCCGCCTTCGTTCCTTTCAGATTCCTTCGGAATCGATGGTGCCCAACCTGCTCGTGGGCGATCGCCTGGTGGCCGACGGCTGGGCCTATTGGGGCAAGGAGCCCAAGCGGGGCGATGTGGTGGTGTTCGATTACCCCAAGGATCCGAGCACCAAATTCGTGAAACGCCTGATCGGATTGCCGGGCGACGTGATCGAGTTCAAGGCCGGTGAGCTCTGGGTGAACGGCGAGATCGTGCCTCAAAGGAAGGCCGAGGTGTTTCCGGTGGAGGCCATGCATCGCAATGCCACGGAGTTTGTGGAAACGATGAGGCAAGGGAAGGGCAGTGCCGCTGCCGATGGCCAAGCGGCTGGCCAAGTGGCTGGTCAAGTGTCTGGCCAGATGGCCGGCCAGAAGGATTACGTGATCTTCCGCATCCAGCCGGGCTGGGTAGACGATCTCGGCCCGATCACTGTGCCCGAGGGAAAGTACTTCATGCTTGGCGACAATCGCGACCGTTCGCACGACAGCCGCTTCTGGGGCTTCGTGAGCCGCGACCAGCTGATCGGGCGCATGGCCTTCATCTACTTTTCCTGGGACTCCGACGAAGGCCGCCCGCGCATGAACCGCATGGGGATGCAGGTGAACTAAGCTCCGCGGCTTTCCTGGCGGCGCGCGCTTTCCGCGCGCTGCTCCCCCTCGCGCGCTATTCGCCTCTTTGCCGCAGGATCCAGCGCACGGCTTCGGCGAAACCGTGCCCGCCCTCTTTGCGCGTGATGAACGAAGGATGGTGCTTCATGCGCGGCAGGAAATCGCGCACATTGGCCACGCCCACCGTATAGGGAAATTCGCGGAAGAGGGGCTCATCATTGGGCGAATCGCCGAAGTAGAGGTAGCGCTCCTTCTCCTTGGCGAAATCTTCCTGGTAGAGCTCGCGCAGCAGGAGCTTGCAGCAGGAGTATTTGTCGTGATCGCCGAACCAGGCGTTCACGTGGATGGAGCTCACCTTGGCCTGGGCTCCGGCGGCCTCGAAGGCGTGCACGATGCGGTCGATATCGGATTCGGGGAGCCGGGGCACGTCTTCGCAGAAATCCACGGCCAGATCGATTTCGCGGTAGCCCTGGTCGGAGGCCACGCGCAGGCCCGGCATCTCTTCGCGCAGCTTGCCGAACACTTCCCAGAGTTTTTTGCGGTTGGCTTCGCGCAGCTCGGCGGGCTGCACGAAGCGCTGGAGGAGCTTGCCGTCGCGGCCTTGGCTCGGATCGAGGTGGTAGTAGAAGGCGCCGTTCTCGCCGATCACGGCGTCCACGGGCCACATGCGCGCGAGATGGTCCACCCAGCCGGCGGGGCGGCCGGTGATCGGGATCACGCGGAGGCCGGCGCGGCGGGCTTTCCAGAGGGCGGAGTAGGCGTCTTCGGTGAGCTTGCCCTGGTGGGTGAGGGTATCGTCGATATCGGAGAAAATGCCGCGCAGGGAACGGCAAATTTTCTTATTCAGCTTCTCGAGCGGGAGGGGTGCGCTGGTGCTTCTTGCGGCACCCTTGGCGCTTTTACTCGAAGTCTTCATCGGTATATTCGTCCTTGGTGCCGCCGGTATTGCTGCCACTCTTCGAGGCACGGTTGCCGGCACGGGCGGGCACATTGCCTTTCTTCGACTCCTCACCGCGGTTGAACTTCAGATCACCGAGGCGCGCGCCGAGGCCGAGCAGGATATAGGAATCGGTTTTGGCGAGCTTGATGCCCACTTCGGCGCCGGCGTAGTAGCGGCTGGCCTGGGCGATATCGAATACCGTGCCGAGCACGAGCTGGGTGCCGGAAGAAAAGGTGGAGCCGCGGATCTCCTGATACCAGGGAATGGCGAGGTAGATATTGGCGGGGTAGCCGTTCCAGGCGGTTACGCGCTTGTGCACCATAGGGCCGATGCGCGTCTGCAGGCCGCCGGTATCATAGCGGCGGAGGTATACGGCGTTCGCGAGGATGGAAACGCCCACCTGGCCTTCCCAGTCGGGGAGGAGGTTGAACACGGCTTCGCCGCCGATGCGGAATTTTTTGTTCTTCGAGCCGGCGCCGAGGTTGAGGCCGAGGTTCCAGTCGTCGGAGAGACCATAACGGCCACGCGCTTCGAGGCCCTCGGAGGTGGGATCGGAGAGGATGATCTCGGTGAATCCGCTCACGGCGCCTGAGTTTTGGGGAAGGATGTCGGCGGCGTCGAATACGGCGGCCTGCGCGGGCAGAGCGAAAAGGAGGGACAGGAGGGGGAGGGCTTTGGTCATGGGATTCCACTGCGGCAGGCAGTTCCTTTTGGGCAAGAAGATAACAGAGAGCGGGTGTACGGAAAGCCAAATCTTTCGGGGGGTTGGAGTGCGGGAGCACGCGCGGGCTTTGGCGGGAGGGCCGGCTCCCCGCCGGGGCCGGAGGATAAGGTTTTGAAATCCCTAGGCTCCAATTGACAGCGCAACGCGCCATGCTTTATCTCTTGAGGCTCATCTATTTCGAGAGCGCGGCGAAAGCGGCGCCTCACTGTGGTGGCTATAGCTCAGTTGGTTAGAGCACCGGATTGTGATTCCGGGGGTCGGGGGTTCAAGTCCCCTTAGCCACCCCATTTTTAGAACTAGTCAAAGCCCCGATAGGGCGTAACCACTGAAAACTAAATCGCAGGATTTCGTTGGGCTGGCGGGGTCGGCGCGTTCTTGAACATCACAGAAAATCACAAGCGATCACACTTTTTGCCGGACTTTGTACGGACGGCTTACAGACATGTGACGACTGGGTATGTGCGCGTCTTTCATTGGCGCAGTAGTTGCGATAGCATTTTCTTATGGGCAATTCTGTGAAGCGCGGAAAAATTAAGTGGTTTGATGCAAAGAAGGGGTATGGCTTCGCTGAGGATGACCAGAAGACCCTTATCTTTTTTCATTTCACCGCGATTGATAAAGACAAACAGTCAAAAGACTTCAATTCGGGTGACGATGTTGAGTTTGAAACTGAACGGGATGGCGATGTATTGAGGGCGAAGTCAATTCGTCCGATTGAAATCTAACCCGTAATTGCCTTCGCCGGTTTTTGAAAAGGAAGCTTTACCCCGTAGAGTTCTTCCACCAAAGAGTCTAGTTCCTGCTGGTTTTCCAGTTTCTCATCTTCCGAAATCTCTTTACCTTGGTCCAATTTCTTTTGAACCGATGCCATTAGAATTTCGATCTTCTTGGCTGCTGCTTTGTGTTCCTTGGATTCAGGGATGAGAATCGGAAGGTTTTCAAGATACTGCTTAGAGCAGGGAAAGTATCCCCCGCGGAAGTTACTGCTAACTTTCCTAATGAAGAAATCCATGAGGCTCGAGCAGAGGATGCCACTCAGATAGTCGTAGCTGATGCCAGCGGCTGGATCTATTTCGATTCCATAGCCACCAGTGGTGACATTGACAAAGTATCTGCCTCCGGCGCGGTCATAGAAGTTTGTCAGACGGTCAAGCATGTAGGGAACCATGAGCTTTGGATTCTGAAAGCGAACCAAGTTTTGATTCCGCGAGTAACAGTGCCAGTCTTTACCCGTCCACTTACCCTTCTCGCGCTTTTCGAGTACTGCCTTATTGAGCTTCAGATAGGCATGTGCCTTTGGAAACTTATCTTGCAACTCATCCTCGGGAATCAGTTTGGCTGACCCATCGGCTTGGGCAGCATAGGGAAATATAATGTGATGAGTCGGGCTCTCCAGTTGGTACGGCTTAATATCTGAAGACCCTCGAAGAACCGGCTTCAAAATCTCGGCCTCGACCTCAACCAGTTTATCCATCTCTCGTGAGTAAAGTTTCTGGATTCGCTTGCCCTCAGAAACCGCGCCTTCCAGCATAAAGACGGTATCGGCACCAGATATTACGCCCTGGTAAATCTTCGGGCAGATACTACCCAGCGTTTTCCCTTTTTTTAGAAGTGCATTGAAGATCTCTTGCTCGGGACCGACGACGAGGTTCCAGACAGCAGACTCTCGCAATTTCTTTTGCTCGATAAAGTCAATAATCAGCGCGTCTGAAACAAATGGTTGGTCTGTTTCTAAGCTGATTTGAAGTGAGTTTACTAATTTTTCTTCCAGTTTAATGTCAGAAAATTTCACCTTCGGTGCATTGTCCTTCGAGCAATAAATTAGACAAGTGTATGTACTCGCTCCTTGAAAAATCTGGATGTCGTTGAAGTACACAATTTCTCGGAGGAAGCCCTCCTTGGAGAGGATATCTCTCGTTTCTTTTCCATACTTAGCTTGAAAGAACTTATGCGGGCAAATTAGTCCTAGTTGCCCCTTGGGGTGCAGCAAGGAAAGCGCCTTTTCAATGAACGCCACATAGATGTCCGATGAGCCCTCTTTAGCCGACTTGTATTTCTCCTGAAGAAATCTGACGTCGTTAACGTCGTCGCCCATTAAATTTTGAATCTTTACATAGGGCGGATTCATGATTACTACGTCAAACCCATTATTTCGTAATTGCTTGGGGAAATTCCGTTCCCAACTGAAAGGGCGGCGTACCGCATAGTCTGGCCCGATCAGTCGTTCGAGTTCTGGCGTCGAGCCCGACACCAGGCTGTTTCCACACTTAACGTTGCTTTCAAGGCTCGGAAGTAGAGATTTCCGATTTGGTAGACGCTGTTCTCCCTCTAGAGCCTTAAGATACAAACTCATGATGCAAATGCTTACGGCTTGAGGGTCAATGTCGACGCCGAAGATGTGATTCTGAAGAATGCTCCGCTTCTTTTCAATCGAGAGCTTTACTTCACCCGCATCGTCTTTAACTAGGTCAGGAAAAAACTTTCCTTGGGCCACATCTTTTGGATTCTTCAGCAAATAATCGAGGTGATACTCCATTAGCTTTCCAAAGGCCGTTATTAAAAATGAACCTGATCCACACGCGGGATCTAAGATGGATAGCCGAGAAACTTCAGAATACTTTTTTCCGTAGATGGTCTTACTTAGCGTGTTCTCAACGATATGCGAGACGATGTGGTGTGGGGTGTAGTAGACACCACCAGCCTTTCTCACAAAGGGCTTGTCCTCAAGAACCACCTTACCGCTCTTAATGGCAAATTCTTTCCCCAGGTATTGTTCGTAGATTGTGCCCAAGAGTTCGATTGGAATCTGATCGAATCTGTATGGAGCGTTTGGAAAGTAGAAGTTGGTGATCAATTCGTGAATAAGTTCTTCATCAACGTCGATCTTGCTGAAAAGCTCGCTGGTATGAAACATCATTCCATTGAGATCCTCGTTGATTTTGTCGAAATGGTCGCGGAGTTTGTCCCAAAGATTGAATCCTTTTGTTTCTTTCCAGTAGGCTGCCATTGAAATAAGCGTCGGCCTAGTAAGGATCTCTCGATCCTCTGCCACTCTAAGGAAAACCACTCTGTTGAGAAGAAGTTCAACACAGTGCTCGATTTCCGAAACATTCAGACGCTTGTTTCGGTTCTTTATCTGATTTGCAAGCGTGACCTTCCAATTCATAAGGAACTTTAAGAAGTCCTTATCCACGGCGATCCGATTGTCTCGAGAGGTTTCATTTACCTTCAGCAATGCTTCAAGCGAGCCCTGCTCAACAGACTTCCTAGAGAACTCCCAAAGGAAGTCAGCATGTTTTTCATACTCATGGTAGTGAATTTCTTTAATCAAGCCTTTTTGAGGCTTCTTGATTTCGGGCAAAGCGCGGCAATCAAAAATTTTCATCCCCTCGAAATCAGTCAGAATCGCAATCGAAGCATCAGGGGAACTCCACGCATAGGTCTTGGCCTGGTGCACGTGATAGATGCTGTCGAGCGGTTGGTTGGGGGCCTTTGCCTCTACGAAAAACTTTGTCCGTCCATTGAAACGGAAGGCGTAATCGGGGCGATCTCGTCCGGGGATGTCTCCGCGTTCGACAATTACTTCCCGGCGGTGGTACGGGAGTTCTCGTTTATTAATAATGTCCCATCCGAGTGCCTCGAATAGGGGATCCAGGAAGTCGATCCTGACTTGTGATTCATTGTATTCATTGGAGAGATGGAAGTCCTTATGCTTATCAAATTTGATCGCCAAGGACTTCAGCTTCTTGCTGAATGATTCAGGTGACTTTCGTGTCATAGTTCTTCGCTTCCTGCAAAGATTGAGGGCCAGTATCTATTCTGATGTGCTTGGGGCGGTATGTCTACTCGGTCGGAAAAACGAGCGGAATAGCAGAAGAAGAGAAACCAAGAGGCGTGTGATTCTGAGCCGGAACCGTGAACCAGTTCCGTGTACCAAAACCCCCTCAAACTCATTCGTCTCAAAGCTCGAAACTTGGCGTCGTCGTCTCTTCAAATAGGGCGTACTAAAACCAAATCAATTTCGGACGCTTCGTGGGGCATCTGCGTGTTCGCTGCTAACGTCCAGAATTGATCTCTGGCTTAACCGTCTCTTTCCAGGCGGGGCCCTTCACTAGTGCGAAAGGCATTGGCACGAACTTCGTGGCTTCTTCTGTAACTGACCCAATCGCAGCCGCGGCACTGGATCTGATCTGACTTAAAAGGGCGGCCCTTTCCAATTCTGAGAGCGCAGCACACTGAGTGAGTTTTGTGTCGCCACATTTTTTATCCGTTAAAGTGGCAGCTATTTTATGAGTGGCAGTCAATACGGCCCGGGCCTCCTGAAGCACCCATAATCTCACCCATAGATACCCATAAAATGCCATTTTAAGTGGCTTTATGGGTAATTGCGGGTATATTTATGGGTATGAAGCCTCTTAAACCCAAACAGGTATCTACCGAGGTTTTGAACCTCATTGCCGAGCTGGAGGGCTTCAATAGCCGCTGGGTTACCACGCAGGCCCTGGCACCCGATCGCCTCGCGGCCCTTCGCCAAGTGGCTACCATCGAGTCTGTGGGTTCCAGCACGCGCATCGAAGGCGTGAAGCTCACGAACGCCCAGATAGAGGCCCTGCTTCGTGGCGTGAAGACCTACTCGTTCCGCTCTCGCGACGAGCAGGAAGTGGGCGGCTATGCCGAAGTGATGGAGACGATCTTCGCCTCCTACAAAGAGATTCCTATCACCGAGAACTTCGTCAAGCAGCTGCACGGGATGCTGCTCAAGTACAGCACGAAGGATGAGCGCCACCGTGGCGACTACAAAAAGTTCCCGAACCATGTCGAGGCATTCGGCGCTGATGGCAAGAGCCAGGGTGTGATTTTCCATACAGCCGCGCCTGTCGATACTCCCAAGTTCATGACTGACCTTGTGGAGTGGACAAATTCCGAGCTTGCAAAGAAAGAGCTGCACCCGCTCCTCGTGATTGGAATCTTCGTGGTTATCTTTCTGCAGATACACCCGTTCCAAGACGGAAATGGCCGCCTCGCGCGCGCGCTCACCACATTGCTTTTACTCAAGCAGGGCTACGCCTACGTACCTTACAGCTCATTGGAGCGTGTCATCGAAGAGAGCAAAGACGCTTACTACCTGGCTCTTCGTCGTGGACAAGCAGAGCTCGAAGGCGAAAAGCCTGGTGGAATGGAAGACTGGCTCCTCTTTTTCCTACGTTCCATGCAGAAGCAGAAGGCAGCAATGGAGAAGAAGCTTGCCGACGAATTGGCTGCCGCGAAGTTGCCACCACTTTCATTACAGATCATTGAACTCATTCGCAGCCGCGGGCCTACGTCCATCTCGGAAGTGGTTTCCGCTACGGGTGCCAACCGCAACACAGTGAAGGTGCACTTTCGCCGTCTCGTAGATGATGGCCGCCTCGTGGCCGAAGGCGTGGGCCGGGGCGTGCGCTATAGGATGAAAGTAGGGGCGTAGTTATGCTTTACGAAGTCGGCCTTACCGGAGCGATCCTGCTGTTTGCCGGATTCACGGGCGCAACCGGCCTCTCGGAGTGAATGCGCTTCCACAGGGCCTTCGCACGGATCGCGGGTGCGGCTTCTGGTTTTCTAGGCGGCCTCGTGGGCAATTAAGGCGGCTTTTATTGCTTACGCCGCGGCTTTTATTTTCCGTTTGATTCGATTTTCATATCCAGTGCTTGCCTGATGGACTCGTATGTTTTCCAGTGCAGCTTTGATTTATTGTGTTCGATTTCCCAAATTGCAACCTCGGGAAAGTTCACGTAGATGCGCAGCCGCCTCAGTGCTTCGCTGGCTTTGGGATTCCCGGCCTCTATCTTTTGAAGCGTAACGGTGGAAACGCCGAAAGCGGCTGAGAATTCTCTTATGGTTAGATGGAGTTCCCGGCGATAACTCGCAATTTCTGCCGCAAATCCTCCGCTATCAGGTTCTGGTTTTTCGAACACAAACGAGGATGCCCCACGCTTTCCGATGCTAGGCAGAAGAACAATGGGGTCGGTTTCTTTGGGATCAACGCCGCTTTCCTGGCAGTACTCCACATAGGCCGGATTTTTCCTCGATGGAATGCGATCCTCAAATGTTTGAAATAGCTTTTCAGCCTTGAATTTCTGCTTCGTGAGGGGAAATTCAGGCCCGAGGGGAATGGAATTTTTTTTCAGGAGATAGGGCATATTGTATTCGAATTCGTAGCTTGCCTTCTTTCCGTCTACGAGCTTGGTCAGGCGCCCAACAAATTCTTTGGTTTTTCTTCTTTCCAGGAAGACAAGAACTGAGCTCTCCTTTCCATTGTTGTTTTTAGCCATTCTCGAGCTCCTCCAGGCGGCTTTCGACGAGTTGAGCTAGAGCGCGTCTTCTTTTCTCGGAGAGAAACTGAAATCCGTTTATCGTTTGGAAGATAGATGCGCTTTTGGAAATGAATTTTGTCTTTGTGCTCTCAATCGCGGCTTCAAGGCCGAGTCGCCTGAATTCTTCGATATAGTGCTTTGTTGTAGGCTCTTCACTATCCTTCGTAAGGATCGTTCCTTTGGGTTGGATGTCCGATCCCAGCATTAATTCTTCGGCGATTCCCAGGTAGGAAGGGTTGTCGTAAAACGGCGAAAGGGTCCGGATTCCGCCTGACTTTGTAAGATACGCCAGGTTTCTTCCGTGCCTATCATGGTTTCCGATCAGAGAATCAAACAGGCAGATCTCCACGAACCGATGCACCTCTCCCAGCCGGCCAGTTGAATCGAGAAGGTTTTTTGTGATTGTTTCGCAGTCGAAGCGTGAAACTTCTGGTAGGAATTTGTAGATATGATCGAGTGTGGCGGGCGCGTGTTCGTCTAGTAAGTTTCTCGTTACAAAGGTGAGCGCCTGGTTTTGAAATCTTATCAGGTGAAATGGTGCAACGGAGATTCCCAATCCCTTCGCTATCTGGTTGGACAAGAACTCCACGGCTGGAAGCTCGGGATACTCCTGCTGCTGAACTTTTAGAATATAGTTTTGGTTTTCCAGGGAAGCTGAGTACTTGCGAAATGCTCCATGAAAGAAACTGGAGTTGATTCTGCCGAAGCTGGTTTGGGCATCGCCTTTGGGCTTTTGGGAAACGGCTTTTTCGCTCAAATTCCTGAATTCAGTTTGGGTTGCCAGATTGAATTCTGCGCAAAAGCAGTTCGGATGCATTCCGTGAAATGCGTCATTTGCGGCAATAGGGGCGAGGCACCTGGTGCAGATCATGTATTAATAGTAATACAAATTATTACAGTGTCAATATTAATACATTTATATTTTGTATCAATAGTAATACAAATAATAAATCAATGAAATTAACTACATATGATGCTTTGGGTTGGGGGTGCTTGGATCGCCTCCATGTAAGGCGAACAAGAAGCTGATGCACCTGCTTTTGGTGCTCCATATACCTCGTCGAGTCTCAGTGGGTACTTTTCATGCATTTAGAGTGGCGGCGACTTCTCGATAACTAAGGCCCTGACTTCGAAGCTTCTTCATCCGGGAAATATTTGCTTGTTCACCTGTATGGTCTTCTGTCTGCCATTTCCGCCATTTTTGTCCGTAGCCAAGTTGGGATTTGCTTCTGTAACTCAGATTAGAGCTGCGGAGCGGGGTGCCGCATTTTCAGATACTTTTCTAGCGTACTACGGGAGGACGGTTTTCTGATTTAATCAAATGATCGCCATCCCATTTAAAAAACGGCGTATTCATGCGGGGCTCGCGCGAAGGATCGAAGAGGTTCGCGAGCGCTGCTACAATCCCTTTTTACTGGCTGATCGGAGTGCTTGTGACTTCCGATGCAAAAACAGAGCATGGAAATGCGGAACTCTCAGAGTGCTCGTTAAGTTCGACGGATTTGACAGAAATATTGATTTGAAGGGCGGGGGAGGTCTTAGGTCTAAGCTTTTCAGGCAAAGACGACACGTCTTTCCACGAACTGGAATTAAGATCGAAAGGAGCAATTTCAACTACGGGTCCGTAGTTAAGATTTGTTTGATTTTTTTCTTCGTCATTGCTCTTTAGCTCCCATCGATACCTATCGGAGCTCTTTATGGAAGGGGTGGCGTAAAACGCACCTTCGCCTGCGTAACTGAAAAATGTTATGGCTTCAGCCTGAATCATTCCATCGCTGCCAAAATGAAGCCTAGTTAGTTTTTCGTCTTTTCCGGCCTTACACCAAGCTTGCGCTGCTACTGCGGACTGGGGCGATGGAGAAATCGATGCGGCAGGCGTTTTGTTTTGAGCCGTATCTTTGGCACAAGCCACAAGCAAGGCAGAGGCTACTAAAAGAGAAGGTGTGTATCTGTTCATATGTATATGCCCGGCGAATTCTTCTTGAAGGTGCCGGGGGACTTTATCAAAATTGACTATATATGTCAATTATGTAAGTTCTTATTTTTAGGCAGTTTTTGGCAAATCCTCCATGGGGCTCGGCCCCCGTTCTCTCCCTACCTCTTCACTTCCACGGCCGGATACTCTTCCTCATAGCTCTCGCCCTTCACGCCGTAGTAGGTAACTTTCCTGCCTTCGAAGTCGGCTTCGTAGGCCGCCACTCCCGCCTTCCATGTGGCCTGCAGAAACTCAGGGAAAGTGCTCTTGCCCGCCTGATCCGCCCGGATCGCCTGGATCAGGGCCTCGCGATCGAAGGTGGGCACCTCCTGGGTGCCGGTCAAGAGGGGCGTGCCTTGCTGAACCACCGCGCCCTCTTTCATCAGATAAATGGACTGGCACGAGGGCAGCGCCCAGCGATTGCTTTGCACTCCGGCCTGCCGGAGAACTTCCGCCAGCACCGGAAAACCTCCCACGCTCGGGCGGATCGACATCGCATACTTCTGCGCTTCCGCCAGTTTCTCGATTGTTTTGCTCATATCGCGCTCCTTCTTTGGTTAAGGCTCCACGCGGTTTCTGTCGCGCGGATACATCGTAACTTCTCTTACATTGCTGATCCCGAGCACCTGAGCAGTGAGGCGTTCCAGCCCGATAGCCAGCCCTCCGTGCGGTGGCATTCCGAGCTCGAACATCCGAAGGTGCCCGGCGAAGTCTTCGGGCCGCAATCCCCGGCCACGGATCGCCGCTTCGAGTGAGGCGCGCGTGTGCAGTCGCTGGCCACCCGTAGTGATCTCGAGGCCGCGGAAGAGAAGATCGAAGCTCTGTGCCGCGCCCGCTGCGCCGCGGGCATGGGTGTAGAACGGCCGGGCCGCGAGAGGAAATCCCAGCACGAACACCGCCGGCACGCCGCACTCTTTCTGCGCGAGCGCGCAGAGCTGGCGTTCGGCCTCTCCGTCGAGGTCGTCTACTAGATCGGTTCTCCCATGCTCTTTTTTCAGGCGGGCCAGGCATTCCGAAAATTCCCAGGTGGGAGCTTTCGTCATATCCGGCAGCCGTGAGCCTGATCTTCTCTCGATCGACTCGCCAAACCGCCCGTTCAATCCTTCGAAAATCTCGGAAAGCAGATCCTGCTCCAGCTTGATCACTTCCTCCGGTCCTTCGATGAATCCCATCTCGAGATCGAGGGAATAGTACTCGGTGAGGTGCCGGCTCGTGGCGTGAGGTTCGGCCCGGTACACATGCCCGGTTTCGAACACGCGCTCGAATGCCGCCACTCCGTGCTCTTTGTAGAACTGCGGGCTCTGGGCCAGATAGGCGGTGCGCTCGAAGTATTTCAGCGCAAAGAGGTTTGTTCCGCCTTCTGTGCCGCTCGCCACAAGTTTGGAGGTGATGATCTCCGTAAAGCGGTTTCGCGTGAGGAAGGAGCGGAATCCCGAAAGGATCGCCGCCTGCACGCGAAAGCTCTCCTCCACCAGCGAGGTGCGGAGGCTCAACGGCCGGTGATCGAGCACCACGTCTATCCCCACGTCTCCCACTTCCGAAGAGGAGTGAAAGGGGAGATCGTGTGCGGATTCATTCAGCACCCTCGCTTCGAGCAGATCCACCTCAAAGCCTGTTTTGGAGCGTGGCTCGGCTCTTACCTTGCCGCGCAGGGAGATTACATCGTCGAGCTTGAGGTTGAGGTGAGCCACCCGATCGGGCGAGGCCACCACCTGCACGGTGCCGCTGCAATCTTTCAGCACGATGAATGCTGTTTTCGCCAGGGCGCGATAACGGTAAACCCAGCCTTCCAGGCGCACTTCACTGCCAACCATGGATCCCACGCGCTCGATGAACGTGCGTTCCATACTCCATCCTATTCTGTCTTTGCTTAGCTGGAACCTGAGAGACGGCAGGCGGTGCCATCCAGCTTCAAGGGGAATCCCCTGCTCTTGATCTCCCACTTTCGGGTGGTATCCGTTCTCAGCTACTGGGGCCTGCTACAGGAAAGCCTGGAGCTTCCGGTTCACGTCAACCTCTCAGAGGGGTCTGTCCTCATCGGCGAGTTAAAGCCGATGTTAACAGTACTCCGCTCAAAAGAGAAGCGACCCGCTTGATGGCTGAAATCATTGAGATCCTTTGAGCGCGGGCGTGACGGGGGCGGGGTGGCACTTGAGCAAATGGAGGCGAATTTTCCCGCCCTGCTCTGTGGGGGAAATGCATGCAAGATCGAAGCTAGAAATCCGCGATACGTAGCTGCGGGTCGCATTTTATCGACGGAAAATTGTGGAATGCGTGTGGAAGAATTGTGCATATATTGAAATTGTTTATAAATATTTGATATGGTGAACAGGATTTTCGGGATTCTTTCCCGAAATCCTGCGGAAAAACGCGGGCCGTATGTGGGCAATATGTGGACGATAAGTGGAAAAAGAGAGCTGGCCCTGCCGCGCTCTCGCCAAACAGGAAGGAAAGGAGCATTGATGGAAGAAAAGAGAAACAAAGCGAAAATCGGTTCGGCTCAAGGCACCCGAATCGCGCCAGCGAGGCTTCCCATGAGCGCTTTTGCCGCTCGCCCCGCAGTATTCAGCAGCGTAATGGGTAAATCTTCCGTGCCGGCCTCGTTGAGAAAGAACCTGGCGGGAAAGGGAAAAGGCTGATTCTGCCCCTTGGGTAGCCGTTATTGCTGAATTCGTGCTAAAAAAGTAAAGACAAACTCTTTACTCATGAATTCAACTCTTCGCACCCGCATCGCCCCCACGCCGAGTGGCTATCTCCACCTGGGAAACATCGCGAACTTCCTCTTCGTGGAGAAGCTGGCTTTGGCCGCCGGGGGCCGCCTCATTCTTCGCATTGATGATTGCGATAGCACCCGCACCCGCCCCGAATTCGTGGAGCATATCTTCACCGTTCTCCGCTGGCTGGGCATCCAATGGCAGGAGGGGCCTTGCGACGCCGCCGATTTCCGGAAAAACTTCTCCCAGATCGCCCGCAAGGAACATTACTTCCTCCAGCTGAAAAACATCGGCCATCTCACATACGCCTGTGAGTGCAGCAGGAAGTCTCTGGAAAGCGCTCCTTGCCGCTGCCGTGAGAAGAATCTTACCATGCAGAGGGGAGTGCACACCATGCGGCTCCGGATTCAGAATCAGGTGCTCGCCGCTGAATTCGGTGATGTGGTTCTATGGCGCAAGGACGATGGGCCCGCCTACCAGTGGGCCAGCGTGGTGGATGACCTCGAACAGCAGGTGAATCTTATCGTGAGAGGGGAGGATCTGCTCAGCTCCAGCGAGCTCCAGAAGCATATTGCCGCTCTGCTTGCTCCAGAGGGATTCCGCGCCGTGCGTTTTGTTCACCATCCGTTGCTTCCGGGGGAGGGTGGGCAGAAGCTTTCCAAGAGCCAGCAGGCGCCTTCCGTTACGGAGTGGATAAAAGGGGGCCGTACGGGTGACGACATCCGAAGGCACCTTGCTCCCGTGCTGGAGGGCTGGGAGATTCCGTGAACCTGGAGCAGGCTTTCGCTGCATTTTCTGCCACGATGAGTGGGTATCCCGCGTTCTGGTGCGTTCGCTAAGCTGCCGGTATCCCGGGGTTTCCCGATCCGGGTTGACATTGGCCGGATCGGTACCAAAATTAAGTTATGGGCGCGAAGTTAGTCACCGCATCCTTATCCTTTCTCTGCCTCTATTTCCTCGCATGCCCGGGGAACAGAGCCGGCGCCGCTCCTTCTCATCGTCAGCAGAAGAGCCAGAAGGCCGTTCAGAGCGGAAGCCATGTTTCTGCGGCCGTATCGCAGGCTTCGGACTCTTCCGCCGACGGAGCGCTCCAGGCACGGCTCCCTTGCGTTTCCAGGGTGGCTCCTCCCTATCTGGAGCTTTTGCATGCCCACGCCTATCTGAGTGCGGCTGCACGCAGCTATCTGATCCGCACAGGGCTCAGCCCTCCTTCTCCTCGCGTATAAAATCAGAACATAAATCCCCAATTTAAATCTGCGAGGTTCCTATGAATCTTAGAATGTTTTCTATTGCCTTGATGGCATCTGCCATTCCTTTTTCCGCTTTGGCTGAGGCGGGCATCAAGCTCGACAAGGGCGACTTCATCTCCGCCAAGCGTTCCCGCCACAATGGTGAGGAAGTGGTGAGCGTGAAGCTCAGCAAGAGCGGGAAGGCCAAGCTACGGAAGCTGAACCTTCCGCGCGAAGACGAAGAGTGAGCTATTCAGGAAAGAGTAAGAACGGGGCGGCGGGTGCCGCCCCTTCACTTCAGGCTGATACGTCGGCTAGCTCTCTGGCATTCCCGTTCAACAGGCAGTAGCGAAGGCTCTTCCAGCGCTCCAGCCGGCGTAGCGCGGCGTTCTCCACCCTTGTGATGGCCACGCAGGGATCCCAGTGCGTGATGCTCAAAGAGATCGGCCAGGCGAGAGATCTGATTTCGAGAGTGCATCTGTATCTCCCACTCGCTTTTTCCAGCTGAGCGAAGATTCTGGCGTCGCTAGGAGCCGCGTCCAGCAGCCTCTCGTAAGACTGCCTGGCCTTTGACCGAACGGCTTCAACCGGATCGAAGCCTTTAAAATGAAACAGTTCCATTTCTTACCTCCGTTCTTGGGTTGTGAAGGGTTTCCTGTCTAATTATAAATGAAATCCGGGCGGGGGATGTCAAGACCCGGGCGGATCAATCCGCAGAAAAAAAAGAGCTGAAATCCGGATCCGGATAGTCTGAGTAGCGTGGCCTAAGCTGGAGTTCTCGTCGATTTTCTCCTGCTAAAAGGAGAGCGTATATCCAACATATAGGAAGTGGAACAGGGCGAAAGTGTAGACTTCGGTATCGGCTCCGCCTTCCAGGAGGCGATACCCCGCGCTCAATCCACTGTCGGCGGGCCCGGTCTTGTAAAAGATTTCGGCGGAGGCGTCGATGGCTCTTCCGTTCTTGGCCGCCAGCCCGTCCATATCAAACCGGAATTCCAGCTCCCGGCTGATGGTCCAGTATGCCCCCAGGTTCAGCAACGGAACGAACCCTACGTTGGTGTATTCCGAAGCCGCGGAGGGGCTCTTGAGCGCGATCTTCGCGATGCGCATTTTGGCCACGCCACCCACCTGCCCCTGAATCTTTTCGGAAATGGGGAAGCGGTAAAGGTAAGACGCACGGTAGGAGCCGAACTTATAATACACCTCTGTTTTTTCCCCGGCCGCGAAAGTGCGGTTGTTGAAGTTCAAAGGGGCATTCGGTGTGATGTAAAAGGTCTGGTTCAGCGGAAACGCCAGGAGGCGGATGAAGCTGTTTTCGGAAATCTGGAATTTGGCGGTAACCCGGAAGTAGCTTTCATGATCGCGCTCATTGAAGGTTACCTTCGTGCCTCCCAGGTTCGGGATCCGGAACATATTGTATCCGGCGGAATAAACCCCGCCTTCAACGCTGGCTTCG
This sequence comes from uncultured Bdellovibrionales bacterium, assembly GCA_964612065.1. GTDB lineage: Bacteria > Bdellovibrionota > UBA1018 > CAIPTA01 > CAIPTA01 > JAKFYM01. The sequence goes on from CAZTCD010000007.1 coordinate 52,457, forward strand.
TGAGCGATGGCAGGGGGAGCGGTGAGCAATGCCCCTGTGAACCAATGTGCCAGAGCCAAAAGTCTAAGATTTCGAAAACCCACGCGTCCCCCGTTTCCTCTTCAGTGTTTCAATCTTCCGGGAAAAAATCCACGAGAGTTCGAGGCAACAAGGGGCGGAATCCAAAAATAGTTGGCTCCCTTGGCCCTCCCTTCCCTTCTCAAGGTGGCTCGCGCATTGCACCCACGCTTCGGATGTGTCCCGAAAACGCCCACGCTTGATGGAGGAAATGAGATGACCTGGAAGTTCCCTTTCGTTCTTGGTTTAGCGTTTGCCTTTACCGCACATGCGGAACCACCCGACCAAACCGGAAACCCCTCGCTGGCAGTGGATGAGGAAAGCGGCATCGAGGAGCTGAATCCCTTTGCTTCCAACATCAACGAGTATCTCGAAGGCCTCGAGGGCAGAGAGATCGGGAGGGAAAATGATTTCGTCTTCGGCCACCTTCCCTCAACGGGTTGTTATCAGCAGTCCTGTGCCTTGTACGTGGACATCGACAAAGCCAGCCAGACCCTTCGCTTCTACTACAACGGCCGCTTTGAAGACCAATGGCTGGTAAGCACGGGAGCCGAGGGCTTCCGTACCCCGAATTTCAACAAGCGCTTCGACGGGCGCATCTACGACCGCTACACCTCATCGAAGTACCCTGGCGGAAACTACAACGGACTCGGCAATATGCCTTATGCGATGTTCATCAGCGGGGGGATCGCTCTCCACGGCACGCCCCGGGGCAACTGGAGGCGCTTGGGCCGCGCGGCTTCTCACGGATGCATCCGGCTCCATCCCGACAACGCCTACCGGCTGAACCGCCTTCTGCGGCAGTATGGCGTGGGCAACAGCTGGGTTACCGTGCGTTAGGTAAGACGCGTATGGGTCAGTGAATGGTGCGCTCGCCGTAGAGATCCATCACCGAAGTCTGATACTTCGAAAACCGGTGGTGCACGAGCTCGAAGCGCTGGATCAGGTCCACCATCCAAAGGGGAATCTTCCGTTCGCACTTGAGCTCAAGCACTACGTTCTTGCCGGTATTGTAGTCTTCGAAGCTGTCGGGATGGTCGTAATGGCTCATCAGATCCTCGCGGGGAATCACGTTATAGTCGTGCTCCTCCATGAGGCGAAGGTCGCGGTCGAAGGTTACGCGGGCGTAGTGATCGTGCACGGAGAGGAAGGCCATGCGGCGGTACTGGGTGAGAACCACGGGCTCCAGCCGGAAGGTTTCGCATTTCTCGAGAAAATCGGTGGCGTTCCGGTCGGAATAGGGATCGTAGCCTGAGATTCCGCCGGGGTTCAGGAAGAGCTCCCGGAGGTTGTTGTTTTCGAGCTGTACCTTCGCGCGTCTCTTTTTGCAGAAGTCGCGGAACTTCTGCTTGCTCTCGAGATAGAAGGGCGGTTTGGGATCGGCTCCATAAGAGCGGATGCGGAAGCAGGAATAGCCTAGCTCCCCACGGCCGTTGCACTTGAAAAGGCCCAGCTGAGGAGTGTCGAAGTAGAGGCTGTTGATCACGTAGAAGCCGTCGGGCGAAATCCGGGAGTGGTAATCCATCTCGCAGTATTGCGAAACATAGTCGGCGATCGGCTGCACCATGGAAAGGGGCACGCGGTATTTGAACTCGTACCTTTCGAGATTGAGGGGTGATACGGCTTTAAGAAGTTCAGGTGCCGCCATTATTTCGGTTCCCTCGCACGCGGGCCGGCCACGAACTGGTAATGGCTTGTGTCTTCCCCGCCATCAAAGGCCACGAGAAACACGTTCTTCTCTTTGTTGTACGCCAGCCCTTCAGGGCGCAGCTCACGGTAGGCGCGCTCGAGTTGCGGAGCGGTGTCGGAGCCCCTGAGGCTCCAGAGAGCGCCACCATCCATTTTTTTGCGGGTAGTGGTCATATAAAGCACCCCGTCCAGCATCATCAGATCGCTCACCCGGTGGCCTTCCTCGGCGAAGCGGAGTTTTTTCCAGGGCTCGATCTGGCTTTGGGCGCCTTGGTGAGTGAAGCGGCGGTTTATGTCGCGGATGCGAAGGATCACGGAATCGTCGTTGTCGAGAAGGGGGGCCTTGAGAGCCAGGTAGAGATCACCCTGCAATACGAAATGAGCTTCCACTTCCACTGGCCTACCTCTGTGCCGCATGAGCTCGCGAATAGTGGGATCAGTGGAGTTGAGGAGAAGCTGGCGAAGAACGGGAGCGAAATTAAACGCCTGGCCTTCCGAGAGCTCGAAGCCCTTGCGCTTGAAGCGGATGAACTGTGATCCGGCTTCTTTTCTTTGCTTGCCCTTGGCCCAGAGCGAGCTCATCACGTAGGTGTATTCCCCATCGGTGCTGATGCTTTCGGCATCCTTCATCTTGGCCACGCCGGGAATCAAAAGCACGCGGTCTTCCACTTCTCCCTCTTCATTTAGAAGGAAGAGGCGAGGAGGGTTCTTCTTGCCCGGATCGTCGGAGATCACGAGGTATTTTTTGAGGTCTTCGAGATAGATCGCCCCCGATAACTCCAGGTGGGCCAGCTTTTCGATGGAGGAGGGCACCTTGATCGGCTGGGGCTTGCTCATTTCCACTGCAGAAGTATTCATCGCCGGTACTGTTGGGGTGGCTTTGGCCACGAAGCTCTGCAGCCAGTAGGCATCGGGCTTGATCACCACTTTTTCCCCCAGCAGAAGCGCATTATTGCCTTCGATTTCCACCAGTACTTCGCGGCCATAGTGGAGGCGTCCCAAACCGTTGGACAAGCGCTCCGGCATGGGCACGATCCGCCCGCCCACTCCGGCTACCCGGCCATTTACCGAGCCGCGGCGGCCCGTGAGGGAGCTCACTGAAACGGGAGCTCCTACTTGCAGGTCGGAGTTCAGGGCTTCATGCACCCAGCCCTGCACGTAGGTGGGGCCTTCGGGAGAAATGGTGGCGAGCGAGGCAAAAGCGGGAGCGCGCTCTCCTTTTCCGTAGTTCACGCTGCCCACGATGCCGCCAGTCTCAGCGAACACATACTCCTTGGATTTTCCTTCAGCCGTGATTTCCAGGATGAGATCGCCCTTCTGCACTTTCTGCCCCGGCTTCACCAGCACCCGGTGAATTTCCACGGGATAGTCGAAGTTCACGTTCGTTTCGCGGGATCCGGCGATTCCGTGAAAGCTAACCTTGGGCGAACTCACCACGAATCCCATAGCGAGGATACCGAGCACGGCGAACACCACCGCCCATGCGTAGAAGGTATTTTCCGAGCCGATCACATCTTCTTTAATGAATTTCAACAGGTGAAACTCTTCGGTCTTTTTCATCTTAAACCTCGACGATCGCGTCCTGCATAAGCAGATTCACCGCTTTGGCCCCGGAAATGGCTTTCACATCCTGTACCAAGGCTTCCTTGCTTTCACCCTTCTTGAATTTCACGTGATAGGAGAAGTCGAGAACGGTGCCCTGGCCCATCTCTCTCATGCTGATGAGGTTGTAATTCTTGCAGTGGAGGGCGAGCACGTTCTCCAGCTCTTTGTGCTGGAATTCATTGGCTCCCAGATTGAGCTTCAGCATGGCATCGTACTGAGCGCCATGGGCGAAGGGGGTGCGGGCCAGCACGTAAACCGCAAGCAGGAAGCAGAAGGTGCCCAGCACGGCCACGCCATGCGCATGCACGCCGGCGGCGAGGCCCACGGCCAAACTGGCGAAGATGAAAAGCATGTCTCTGGGGTCTTTGATCTCGGTGCGGAAGCGCAGAAGGGCCACGGTGCCCACCATGCCGATACCGCGGGCGATATTGTCGCCGATGGCTTGCATGGCGATCGCCATCAGAATGGGGAAAAGTACCAGGCAGTGCAGAAAGTTGCGGGAGTAGGATAAGCCCCGGAAGCTCTTGATGTAGCCGATCGCGATCGTGGAGCCCAAAACGAAGGAAAGCAGGAACGAATAGAAAATCGAAAAGGCAGTGGGATTTTCCAATGCAGTCGATAGAGCTGAAAAGTCGATCACGTAGCCTCCCTGGAGGGTCCGGGTATGGGCAATTGTGCGTTGCGTTCTATTTATTAGGAAACTGTCAGGATGTAAAGTAATTAACTCAAGAACTGAGCGATATTTGCGGCAAATCTCTCTAAAAAAATCAATGATTTATCGCGCAATCCGTTGGGGCTAGGGGAGCTGGCTGTTTGCCAGATCGGGCCGAAGCACCAGGTTGTCTGCCGTGGTTTCGGGGGCTTCGTCGCCCCCGAATTCATAAACGTGGTCGTCCATCCATTCCAGGCGCTCGAGCAGCCACTTCTTCAGCCAGGCAACGTGGCTGGGGTAATGGAAGCTCTTAAAACGGGGGGTAAGGCGCATCACGAGCCCGTCTCCATCGGTTCCGTTCACGCCCCAAACCGTGAAGTTCCTCTCCCAGGGGCCGCCCTTGTATTCCGCGGCCATGCGATCGATTTGCCGCATGATCGCTCCGGTAGACAAAGGTCCGCCGGCCTTGCGAAGCGTGAGGTAGCGGGCCGCCAGACCACGCTGAAATTTGGGGTCTCTCAGCATGGTGCGGAACCAGAAGAGCTCATGGTTGAAGTCGATATAAAAGCTATGCCCTACCTGCCAGCCTTTGGAGCGCATCTGCGTGAAGGCGCGAAGATTGGCCCAAGCCAGATCAAAATCCCAAACAGGGCCGAGGTGCAGTTTCCCGTTTTTGTAGTGCACATAGATCGAGCGGCGGAAGCCATCGATGTTGCGGAAGATCTCGTGCATCAAAATGAAGTTCTGCACGCTCGTGATATCCACGAGCTTCCTGTAGGTTTGGAGATCCCCTTTTTTGATCGCTTTCACGGCACTCTCGAATCGGTGCATCGTGCGCGCAATATGCCGCTTCAGCTGGCGTGCCTCTTCCGGATTTTTCCTCGCCTTTTTCGCGAAATCACCGGCCTTGGGTTCTTTGAAGTTCACTTTGGTGCCATAGGCGGTTTCCACGAACGAATCCGGATCTGCCTTGCGCACTCTTTCCACCTTCACCAGGAAAGGGCTGGAACCAGGGGCCGCCCAGTTGGTTTTGCCGAGATCGAGCCTCTCGCTGTCGGAACCTATTTTCTCGGTGAGCACATAAACACCGTAATACTCTCCATTCAGGAAGAGCTCGAAAGCGCGGGTGCGCGGTGCCCACCAGCTTTCACCCCGCGAATCGGCAAGGCTTCGGGAAAGAGCAAACGCAAAGCTGTTCCGGATGAGAGAGCGATCGGAATAAGGGGCCGCGATCACCCACTTGTGATGGGCAGGCAGTCCGAGAAAGGGCACTTTCAACCCCTTGCTGGAATCTCCTGCAGCATGAAATTCGAGATCGTACTGCTTTTTGGCCCATTTTGCGGAGGAGTTACCCCGCACTTCGATTTCGGCTTGGAAAGCAGCGGGAAGGCGAAGGAGATCGGTGCTGCGGTTCTCGCCCTGGTCGAGGAAGCTCACCTTGGCAGGGATCTTTCCTTCCTGGGGAATGGCGCGGCCGTTCGTATTGATATGCACCAGGGGGAGATGGCTGCTGAAAGCGCGCACCTCGGCATTGAAATATCCGTCCTTGTTCATCGTGCCGGCAAGCGAAGGGCTGGCCAGAAGCGCGAAAAACAAACTCACCACAGCAAGATGCATGTAGCCTCCTGATTCGGGTCCGGAGCTAGAGAGCAAGGGCAGGGGAGGTCTTCATACCCCTCATGGAAAGGCACGTCTACCAAGTAAGAAAATTTGAGGAAAATCCAATAAGTTTAGAGTCTTTATGTTGGGGCAAATCTGATTTTTGCGGCAAATTTCCACGGCAAAACTGCCTTCTCGTTTTCTTTCTTCAGGCCCGTGGTGCTATAGCTCTCCTTCCGGAGGGAAGTATGAATTCGGTTCTTTTCAAGAAGTGCGGGCTGTTTTTCCTGCTGAGCCTTCTTCCCTTCTCTGCCTTGAGCGAGGCACGAATCCTGCGCCCCGATCCCTCGATGTTTCACCAGATCTCCGGATTTGAACCTGATTGGTGCGGAGAGAAGCTTTGTTACGGCACCGCGAGATTCCGCGCTTCGGTTTCCGTGCGTGCCATTCTGGTAAAGGGAAAGGCTCCTGCGCTCTTTCTCGAAGACGAATGGCAGTCTATTGAACTTCTGAAGCCGGTGTTCGGGCTGATCGGCCCGGTGAATCCTCATCCGACCTTGCGCGTGGGCACGGGGCGAGCCTCGGTTACGATCGATCCCAAAGGGAACGTGGATTCCGTGCGTATCTTTACGCCGGCCCTGGGGACGATTCAGGATTTCCGCGGGCGCTAGAATCTCCCGGTCGTTTGGTGAGCTGAGGGAAAAAGGCTGCGATCAGGATGAAGCCGCACCCCAGGATCTGCAGGTGGCCCAGGCGTTCCGAAAGCAGCGCCCACGCACAGCCCGCGGCGAATACGGATTCCAGCGAGAAGATAAGTACGGCATCCGTGGGCGAGGTGAATTTCTGCACCCATACCTGCATGGTGTAACCGATGCCGATGGAGAGCAGCCCCCGATAAAGAATGCCGGCAACCACGTCGAGTTGAGCGATCGATCGAGCATCTTCCAGCGCCAAGCCCAGGCTGAGATTCAGCAAGCCGCAAACCAGAAACTGCCCGCAAGCAAACGATAGAGAAGGAAAGCGCCCGCCTACCTTTCCGATCAGCACCACGTGCCCGGCCCAAAAAACCGCCCCGGCGATCTCCAGGAGATCCCCCAGCTGCCACTTCAGCCCGGAACCGTTCGTGCTGAGCAGATAGGCGCCGCTCACAGCCAGCGCCACGGCCACCCAGTCCAGGAGGCGAGGCTTCTCGCGAAAAATGAAAAGAAGGAGCAGCGGCACAAAGATCACGTTCAATACGGTGAGAAAACCCGCGTTCGCCACCTGGGTGAAATACAGGCCGTATTGCTGAAGAGCCGAGCCGCCGAAGAGCAAAATGCCAGCGGCCAGCATCCAGCGCTTCTGCCCGGGCGCCGGCTTCCAGGGGCGGCGAACCAGCGGCAGCAAAGCCACAGCCCCCAGAAGAAACGTGATGCCATTGAAGAGAAAGGCCACGCCGGCCCGCATGGCCGCCGACTGGGCGATGAAAGCCGAGCCCCAGATGAAGGCTACGAGCAATAAAAGAAGATCTGCTCTGATGCGCGAGATAGGGGCACGGGAAATAGGGGCCATGGATGGGGGATTCCTACCAAAAGTTCTACAGGGATGCCGCTATTTTACAGATTCCCTTGGCGAATTTGGTGGTGATTGCGCCTGGATCAGGCCGGAGTATAATGGAACCTAGTCGCTGAATTCCGCTAAGGAAGCGGGGGACCCATTTTTTGGGGCGAATCGCTCGAAAGAGCGTAGGGCTAAACTCTTCGGCCCGAGTCCGACAGCTAACCTCGTAAGCGTCGAAGAGGAGATCTTTTGGGCCTGGGCCCACGTACCTCCTCCCGAGAAATACCGAATATTGCATTTTTGCGCTGCGGAGGTTTGGCGTGGGTACTCTATTGTCTTCTTTCAAACGGGCGTTCGTGGGTGCACCGATGGCTACATCGGAAGCCCAGCACCAGAGGCTTTCCAAAAGAAAGGCGCTAGCCACTTTTTCCTCGGATCCATTGAGTTCCGTGGCCTATGCCACCGAAGAGATTTTACTGGTGCTGGTGCTGGCGGGAAGCTCTGCCCTTCACCTGGCGCTCCCGATTTCCCTTTCCATCGTAACCCTCCTAATCGTGGTGGTGCTCTCTTACCGGCAGACCATCTTCGAGTACCCGGGGGGTGGCGGGGCCTATACGGTAGCCCATGACAATCTCGGCCGAGGAGCTGGCCTCACCGCAGCGGCAGCCCTGCTGACGGACTACGTGCTCACCGTGGCGGTAAGCGTGGCGGCCGGCATGGCCGCGCTGACCTCTGCATTTCCCGTTCTGCAGGAGCATCGAACGGCGCTTTGCCTGGGGGCGATCGCCTTTCTCTCCTTGATGAACCTGAGGGGGATCCGGGAATCTTCCACGGTATTCGCGATACCCACCTACGCCTTTATCTTGTCGGTTTTGACAATGCTCGGCCTGGGAGCCTGGCGGCTCTTCACAGGGGAATTCACCCACGAAAACCTGCCCACGATCCCTATGCAGCAGGAGCTTGGGATCTTCCTTGTGCTTAGGGCGTTCTCTTCCGGCTGCACGGCGCTCACCGGAGTGGAGGCCGTAAGCAACGGCGTGCCTTTGTTCCACAAGCCAGAAGCCAGGAATGCCTCTCGAACGCTCATTGGTATGGTTTGCATTCTGGCCATGATGTTCACCGGAATCACTTATCTGGCGCACTACCACGGCATCGTGCCTTCCCCCTCGGAAACGGTGATCTCCCAGCTGGCCCGCTCGATTTTCCACCAGGGCTTCGCTTATTATTTCCTGCAGCTCTCCACCATGGGAATCCTCGTGCTGGCGGCCAACACAGCCTACGCGGATTTTCCCCGTCTCGCCTCCATCCTCGCCAGAGACCGTTACCTTCCGCGCCAGCTGAACTCCCTGGGTGACCGGCTTGTGTTTTCGAACGGAATCGTGCTCCTTAGCCTGGCCTCCGCCTTCCTGATCCTGGCTTTTCAAGCCAATACGCACGCTCTTATTCCTCTCTATGCCGTGGGGGTGTTTCTCTCCTTTACCCTCTCCCAGGCCGGGATGGTGAGGCATTGGTTCAAGGGGCGGCAGCAAGGCTGGGAGCTCAAGGCGGCGCTGAACCTGTTCGGCGGGCTTCTTACCGGAATCGTAACCATCGTGATCACGATCACGAAGTTCACCCATGGGGCCTGGATCATCACGCTGGTGATTCCCGCCTTCATTTATATGTTCACGAGAATACAGGCGCACTACCTTAGCGTGGGCCGGCAGCTCTCGCTTGCGGGTGAGGTCCCTTCTCTTTCGGGAGAGAAGATTCCCACGCACGAGTTGCTGATCCCCGTTTCCGGCCTTCACCGGGGCGTGCTAGCTGCATTGAAATACGCGCGAAGCATTTCTTCCGCGCAGGGGAGCCATGTGAGGGCTGTGTACGTGAACCTCGAGGCCGAGGCCACGGGGCGGATGCAGGCGGAATGGGGAAGGTGGGGAGACGGGATCCCGCTCCTCGTGCTCGATTCGCACTATCGTTCGGTGATCACGCCTTTGCTGGAATATGTGGACGAACTGCAGGCCAGCCAGCCGGGAATATGGATCACCGTGCTGATTCCGGAATTTGTCACTGCCCGGTGGTGGGAGGGGATCTTCCACAACCAGACGGCTCTTCTGATTCGCACGGCTTTGCTGTTCAGAAAAAACGTGGTGGTAACCAGCGTGCGTTACCACCTTGGATGAATAGCTATGTAGCGATCGATCTTAGTTTTGGCCGTTCACGAATCTGCCGGCGAACGCATCGATCTGCGAGAAGAGCATCTGGATTTCTGCCATCTGCTTGGGATCGCGGGAGAGGAGCTGCTCAAGGGTTTCCTTGAGGCCCTTCTGGTCGCGCTGGAAGCCTTGGTAGCGGGGGTTGCTCACCAAGGTGGCGTTGAGGCCGATGCCCTGCTTGAGGTTCACGCTGAGCACGGCTTCACCGCTCTGGAAGAGCACTTGTTCCGCAGGCTTGGTTTCCGGTAGCTTGCCGAGATCCATGGTAACTTTGAGGAAGGCTTTGATGGCCACGTAGTTGCCGGCTTCGTCCTGGGTTTTTTCCAGTACACGGGCTTCCACGGTGGCGGCGTCGCCATATTCCTTCAAGGCTCCTTTGGAGAGATCCTGAACCAGCTCTTCCACGCCAGGGATGAGCTGGTTGATGGTTTCCTGGGAGAGCACCTTGGTGAGATCGATGCCGATGCTGCCGTTGATTCGGGTGGTGGGGGCGGAGCCGTTGCCGTATTCGTAGGAAACTTCATCGGCGCGGATCTCGAACTGATTGGCGGAGCCGGCCTTGCGGTACAGGCCGTTCACTGCGAGCGAAAGGGCGCGCTCTGCGTTCACTTCGATATTCTGGAAGTTGAGGCTGGCTACGGTGCTTTCGTTCTGGAAGGGGGCCAGGATACGGGCCACTTCTTCGTTGAGGGCCTGGATGTTCGAAACCGAGGCGAAAGCCGCGGAGGCAAGGGTGAGGCCGGCGGCCAGGGCGAGAGTGATCTTTTTCATTTTTGGGGGGCTCCTAAATAGATATTTTGCCATCGTTAACGGGTGTGAGGCTTGTAGCCTGCCTGAGCAGGGATCACAATCCCCATCGGGCCCGATTAGATGACGAAGCCTGGCCTTTTCTGCCAAACGAAACGCAAGAAGTGCATGGTAGCCAATATCAGCGGGGTAAAAGGGGAAGAAGCACTCCGTGGCGGCGGGCCAGTGCTTCGGCGTGAAAGTCTATTTTCCGCAGGGCTCCTGCTTTCTGCGCTTTGGACAGGTCTTGGTAAAACGAGGCATCTTCCCAGGCCCGGGCTCTCAATTGCGCGATCCAGTTCATCATCACCGATTGTTCTATCGGGGCGAAAACCGAAGCGTGGCCACGGAAACGGAGATAGTAGCGGTAGATCGCTGGCATCGTGGAGCGAAGGCTTTCGGTGATCTTCAGAAAATCGGCCTTTATGGACGGAGTGGTGAATCTCGTGGGGGTGATCCAAAGCGCTTCCACTAGATCCCGCGCGATATGCACGTGGATGCCGTAAACGGCGTCGAGATCGGCGCTCCATACTTCTTTGCCCTGCCCGGGCCGAGCCGAAGTGCTCGCAATATAACCGAACGCGAGCCTCCATCCTCTGGGCAGCTCGCTTCTATGGCCGCTCAGTTCGAGCTGCAGGGTGCGGCGGTAGAGATTCGCATAATTCACGATGAGGGCCTGCACCCAACGGGTGTTTTTGAATTCCCCCCGTGCCAGCTTGCGATGCGTGGCCTCTATGGTGAGCGCATAAATCCCCGCGAAGAGGGCCCGGCGATCGCCTTTCTGGCGGAGTTCAAAGGCGATTCTTCCCACGCCTTTATAGGCCTCTTCGGTGGATTTGAATTCCATGGAGGCGAGTTCCGCCCGGGAAAGGCCGGGGAGGGCGAAAAGACCGAAAAACAGTGAGACCATCAGGAAGGAGCGCATACGGCCTCCTAACGAACTTCAGGGCTGAACTCAAGCTTCACCAGTCCGGATTGGAGCAGGCCTGCCCAGGCCACCTCGCAGTCGGTGGCGGCCCCGGTTCGCAGCTGGGCTATGAGCTCGGGAATGCTTTTCAGCACCACTTCAATGAATTCGGTGGGATCGAGCTTTTGCTGGGCCTTTCGCTCGCAGCCCATGGCCAGAAATCCGATTTGGCGGATGGTCGAGTAAGCACCTTCAAAAAAGCGGCCCAGAGGAACAATGGTTTCAGCCACATAGCCCGTCTCCTCCGCCAGCTCCCGGATCGCCGCCTGCTCGTCGGATTCGCCTTCGTCCACCCGGCCTCCGGGAAGTTCGTCCATCACGCAATCGGGGCCAGGGCGGAATTGTCGGGCCAGTACCACTTGAAAATCTTTGGTGATCGCGAGCACCGATACTACGCGTCCCACGTGAGTGAGGGCGTAGGTTCGTTGGCTGCCGTCGGGAAGCTCGTAGGTGATGTCTGCGATCTCTTTATAGTCGGAATGTTTATAGAGCTTGCGGCCCAGCTCTTTCCAGGGGGTTACCGGCATAGCGAATTCGAGTGGGTAGAAGGGGGCAGAAATTCCGCAGCTTCCATTGGTTTCATAGAAAGGAATCTTTGCATGTGGGCCCGGCTTTGGCTATGCATGCCCCCGCGCTGAAATCCCACCTAACTCATTAATAAAATTTCAAAAATACCTAATCACACATAAAAGTACTGAAAAGTACTTTTTAATACGTCATTGCTATGCTAAAACCTCGGTTATGGAAAAGAACCGTCCGGAATCCAAAGCTGCGGAAAGCTCTGCCTTGAAAGGCACGGGGCCGGACCTTCGCTTTTTCACCTCGCTCGAAGTGGCTGAGATCCTCAAGATGCACCCCCAGGTGATTACCCGGAAGCTGCAGGCGGGAGAGATCGCCGGCTACAAGCTCGGCAAAGACTGGCGCGTGAGCGAAAGTCAGCTCCATGAGTTTCTTGCCCGCCACTCCAATCAGCGCTCCGCGGATCCCGGGGAGAAAATCGTGGGCAACTTTATCGTGAACGGTAAGCTGAAGAGCATTCCGGTTCAGCGCTCGAAGCGCCTCGCCGTGCTACGGCACCTGGTGGATCAGCTCGATTCCGCCCGTGTTTACGACGAGTCCGAAATCAATGATTTCCTTTCCGCTTTCCATTCCGACGTTTGCACCCTGAGACGCGAGTTCATCATCAACAAACTCATGGTGCGGAAAAACGGAAAGTACAAAGTTTCCCCATCCCTTCACAACTGACCTTGAGAGACTATCCAGAGGCTATATGAAATCCGTAATACAGAAACATACGATCACCCTTACCCTGGCCGCCGCGCTCTTCGCGCCGAGTGCCTTCGCCAGTAGAAATGCCGGCTCACTGATGCAGGAAGTGTTCAAAGAAGTGCAGCCTGATGCCAACATGAGCTTGCTCGAAGACGCTCAGGCCCGTGGTATCAACTGGGCCCAGCCGCCCGTGGGCTGCGTGGAAGAGATGGTGCCTCACCGCTCGGAGCGCCCCTGCCCGGATTTCTCTCGGGTGCGTAACCCCAATTCCGACTGGCCTTCCAATATGTCCTCCCAGGAGAAGGCTTACTGGTGGCGGGAACGCCGCGGAATCTCCGTTTGCCGTGCGGAAGAAGTGCTTCGCCGCGAACGCCGGCGCCCGGGCAGCCAGTCCAAGATTCAGGTGGAGCTCGCCTGGATGACCGTGGACTCCCTCCGCGATAACGAAACCAAAGTAAATGCCGTTTACGAAGGCGCCCGCGCCCACGGCATTCCGCTCCAGGTGCTCACCGGCGCGCTTTACCAGGAGTCCATGTTCGCGCAGCTCGGCATCGCCGACGACGGCGGCAACTTCTCCTGCGGCATGCAGCAGGGCAACCTCATCGGCTGGTGCTCCTATATGAACAAGCAGAGCCCTGAGATGAAAACCGCCATGGGCTGGCCGCAGGAGGAAGTGAAGTGCTTCTATACTGCGGAAGAGCTCGAGCAGAATCCCAACCCCACCAAGGTGGTGGAGCTGGAGTTCATTCGCCCGCTTTATAATATTGCGAAAACCCGTCTCCGCGGCCTTCCGCTCTACCGTTTGAACAAGACCCATTTCCAGGGCATCACGCTTTCACAGGTGGAAAGAGCCTGGCCTGCGGCCGATCGGGCCACCAACGAAAAGCGCCTCCAGCTGATCCAGAGTTTCATCAACAACTGTGATGATCCTCGCATCGGGATTCTGCAGAAGGCCAATGAGCTCAAGCTCGTTTACGACATCCACGTTTCCGATACCGGATTTGCTCCCAAAGACCGTTACGCCGCTGGCGAGAAGTTCGAGCGGCAGTGCCGTGAGCCTCAGGTGGGCGATGCCTATCCCCTCCACACCGGCTGGCTGATGGTGATCGCTTCCTATAACGGCGGCCCGCGCGCTATCGATGCGGCTGCCGCCTATGAAGGCTGGGGCCTCGATGATCTCCGCAATCCCGAGAAGATGAAGAACTATACGCCGATCGATCTCGTGCGTGGCCTCTACTGGGGCGGCAAGTACAACTCCTCCAACGATCTGATCGAGTTCCCCTGGCTGAAGCGCCCCGGCGTTACCCGCCAGTGGCCTTTTTTCAAGGCATGCGTGGCTCAGCGGCATATCGCGCGGGTTATGCAACACGTAACCCTCACCCCCGACTACTTCGTGGATACTCTCGAAGGAAGCTGGGGCTGCAAGCGCGGCTCTTTCCCGAGCGGGCCGAGCGGCACGCCTCCGCAGCGGCAGAGAAGCAGCGGGCGCAGATAATGTCTGTGTGAACAAAGGCAAGGCCTCGCTCGAAGGAGCGGGGCCTTTGTTTTTGGAACAGATGTGGAATGTAGGAGTTAGTCTCTAGGCAGCTTACGCACTCTCATCCCGCGGTAGACGGGCCATACCACCATGCAAATCACATACATGGCCACTTGGCCCAGCACGGAGATCCAGGCGATGCCTTTGAGCATGCCAGCCTGAGCGAAGAAAAGGGATCCGAAGCCGATGATGGTGGTGAGCATGGAGAGCTGCACGGCCTGGGCCACGAATCTCGCGCTAGGGAAGCCGCCATAGCCTTCCCGCTCCCGGTGCCTCACGTGCACGCCCATATCGATACCGGCGCCGAGCACTGCGGGCACCATGGCGATATTGAGGATGGAGAAGCGCTCTCCCACCAGGCCCATGAAAGCCACGAGGAGGAAGATGCCGGAGATGAGCTGGAGCTCGAGATCGATGGCGTCCCAGAGATTGCCGAAATCGAGGCCCATTACGAAGAAAGCGCCCACCAGGAACACAATCAGAATGATGAGCCCATCGTGGGTGATGTGGTCGAGGATCTCAGTGAAAATGCGCACATCGGATCCGATACGGGCGCCTGGGAACTTGTTTCGAAGCTCCACCAGCAGGCGGGAGAAAGAGCGCATATTCTCCGCCTGGTCCAGATCCTTGGCGGGATAGGTGAGAACGATGTTGCCGCTTTTGCCGAAGGCCTCGTTCAGCTGCGGTGGAAGATCGCTGCGCTTGTGAGGCTTGGTGGCGAGGAGGCGGCGCACGTCTCCCGCGTTCATACCCGTTTTCGCCTGCAGCTCGCTATCACTCAGCCGATCGAGGCGTTTGTGGAGGCGTTCGATATCCTCGTAGCGATCTTCCATGTCTCTCGGAAGAAGGCGGTGCAGGGATACAGCGTTGTCCACCTCTTCCTTTTGCCCCGCTTCCCGCAACCAAAGCTCGATCTCGCGGGCCTGGTTGATGTCTTTGGCCAGCACCGCGGCTGGGGTGAAGGAGCGGCCGAAGATCGAATCCACGAACTCGTGGCGCTCCACGGTTTCCTTGGTGAGATTGTGCATGCGCTTGAAGTTGTATTCGAACTCGGCCTGGCTCACGCCCCAGCAGCAGAGAAGAATGAAGGGCGGGATCAGCCACCGGAACACCTTGCGGTTGATCGGATAGATCCCGAAAAGCTCGCGCACTTTGCCGAAGCGGATCTGTTTTCCGAGGCCTGCGGCCATGGCCGGGAACACCAGCATATAGACGCAGTAAATGGAGAGGATGCCCACGCCTGCGATTTTTCCAAGCTCGGAGAATCCGCGGAAATCGGAAAAGGAAAGAATCAGGAAGGCCGCGGAAGACGTAACCGCGGCGGAGCCGAGGGCGCGGCCCGTTTGCAGGTAAGAATTGGCGGTGGCTTCGGCCCGGCTTTTTCCCGAGAGAAGCTCCTGGGTGAAACGCCGGATGAGGTGCACGCCATACTCCACGCCCAGGCCGCCGAGGATGGCGAGCAGGAAGCCGGTGAGGATATTGATCTGGCCCACGAACGCGTGCGCGGCGCCTATGGTCCACGCCATGGCCACCGTTACCGCAAGCACGGTAAAAATCGAACCGCGGAAAGTGCCCATGCCCACGATCAGCACCAGCGCGATGCCGATCGTAGAGATAAGAGAGGTCTTGGAGATATCGCTCTCGATCTGGAGGGTGTCGTTTACCTTGTCCACATAGCGGCCCACCAGCTCGAAGGGGAGGGCGGGGAAGTCCTGCTTGAGAGCATTGCGCACGTCTTCCACGAGAGCGCGTGACCGGCCCAGGTCTTCCGAGTCGAACCCGGGCTTGGCGAGGAGCATGGCATAGCGTTTGTCTTTGGAGAGGAAATAGCGGTCGCGGTTCTGCTGGCCAAAGCGGGAAAGACGGTTCTTGGCTTTGCGGAGGTTGGCTTTGCGCTCGCCCTCGGTTTCCAGGCCGAGATCGATCATGCCTTTTTTGCCGTCGTTGAGGATGATGCGGCCGGCATCGAGAAGATCATTGAACTCGCGTTCGGGGAGAAGATAAAGCGCGCGGTCGCGGAGCAGGTATTCTTCCCGTTCGTGGAAGGTGTATTTGATCTCAGGGTTTTTCCTGAGTTTCCCGGCGATCGGAGCAAGCACCTTTTCCGGGCTTTCCATCGGGCCCACCAGCACGATGAGATACCCTACGCCGCCCACTTCCTGGCTCACGGCTTCGAGATCTTTTACGCTCTCTCTGTCTTCCGGAAGAAGATCCGCCAAGGAAAGGCGAATGGGCAGATCGGTGCCTTGGCTCAATCCGAGCGCGCCGATCAGAATAGCCACAATGAGACCCACCCAGCGGTGACGCAGGTTCCAGCGAAGCACTTTTTCAAACATAGGCAGGAACCTACCACCGCCCTATCGCCTCGGGCAAACGGTCGAAAATATTTATGTTTGTGAGTGCCGCACTTTCGCTTGGTGCGGCACGGAAAAGCTCGCCTTGACGAGCTTTGCGCTTTGGAGGACAAAAACCAGGGGGTTTCCAAATGAGCAGACGGGATACCATCGATATCACGATCGAAAAAACCTACCGCCGCCATTCCGGTTGGAGCTTCGGCCTGGTGATGATCGGCCTCGGCTGCCTGTTTTTGCTGAAAAACTACGGCTATCCCATGCCCGAAAACTGGTGGGCCTTTTTCCTTTTGATCCCCGCGATCCCGAGCCTTACCCGAGCTCTGCTTTTGGCCCGCCGCGGAGAGGGAAAGGAAGCGCTTCGCCCCCTGGCCCGGGCTTTCATCTTTTCTTTTCTGGCGGCCGGCTTCCTTTTGGACTGGGACTGGGCGCAGATCTGGCCCGTATTCCTGATCGTGGGCGGCGTGGGGATCATCGCCACCGCCAGAGACAAAGCCTTCTAGGGCTCGGGGCATTTCGCACTGTCTTTTTCGGTGAGCGGGCCGATTCGTTCCGCTTTCGCCCCAAATCCGCCTGAAATTCATCGGTACGTGAATTGCTCTCTCGCTGGCGGGAAATCCGCAAAACCCAAGAAGGAGAAGCAATGAAGCAACAATCTGTAACCGGACGTATCGTGAGAAATGTGAACCGTGTGCTCGAGGTGATTCCTCGCACGATGAACAAAGACGCCGAGGTAATCAGCCTCGATTTCAAGAAGCCGCGCAAGCGCAAGAAAGCTGCGGCGAAATCCCGGGGCGGGCGAAAAACGATGAAGGGCACCGAGCGCAACAGGCGCGTAACCACTACCAGCACCAGAACAAAAACAACCGTGAGCAGAAAACCTGCCGCGAGGAAAGCCAAGGCTAAAAAGGGAAATGCCCGAAAAGGAAGGGTGATTCAGGAGCGTTTCACGAAATCCCGCTCCAGCAGAACTATTAAGCGGGCGGCTTAACTGTTCGTCACGCCGTAATCTGTATCGCAATGTTTAGAGGAGCGTTCATCCTTGTAGAAGGCTGGGCGCTTTTCTGTTTTCAGGAGAGATCACTCTCGGGGGGCAGTGCTGGTGGAGGTGCTGCTCGAGGAGGTGTTCGTGCTGGTGCTGGTAGTGCCCGTGCCTGCAGTTACCGTGGAACCGCCGCTGGTGGTGCCGGTGCCTGTGGATACAACCGTATTGGTGGTTTGCACGTAAGAAGTGACCATCGCGGTAGTTACCTGGCTGATCACCACCGTGGTTTTACCCTGGCCGGAAGCCTGCAAGGCCAGCTGTTGCCGAAGAGCCGCGATTTCGGCGTCTTTGGCTTTTTGATCGTCTCCGCAGGATGTGGCCCCCACGAAAACGAGGGCGAGCAAAA